>NZ_CAJNKE010000863.1 GCF_905232215.1 Burkholderia sp. LMG 13014 | reverse complement strand
TGCACGTTGATCCCTTCGTCGAACATCGCATTGGCCCACTGCGCGGCCTTCAGCGAGCTCCCCGTGATCACCGGCACGACCGCGAACCCGGCGCTCGTGCCCGTATTCAGCCCGGCGGCGCGCGCTTCGGTCAGGAACTGCCGCCCACGCGCCTGCAGTTGCGCGACGCGCTCCGGCTCGGCCTGCAGGCGCTCGAGCGCGGCCAGCGACGCTTCGGCGAGCGTCGGCGCCAGCCCGACGCTGTACAGGAAGCCCGGCGCCAGGTGGCGCAGCATGTCGACGAGCGGCTGGCAACCGGCGATGAACCCACCGCAGCCGGCCAGCGTCTTGCTCATCGTGCCCATCCACATGTCGACCTGGTCGGGCGCGACGCCGCAATGCTCGCGGATGCCCTTGCCGGTCGCGCCGAGCACGCCGAGCGAATGCGCCTCGTCGACCAGCAGGAACGCACCGTGGCGTGTCTTCACATCGACGAAGCGCTGCAGGTCGGGGAAGTCGCCGTCCATGCTGTACAGCCCTTCGATCGCGATCAGCACGTGCCGGTATTCGCGGCGCACGCGCGACAGCAGTTCGTCGAGCGCCTGCCAATCGTTGTGCGCGAAGCTCAGCCGCTTCGCGCCACTCAATTGCGCGCCCTGCACGATGCTGTTGTGCGCGAGCGAATCGTGGACGACCAGATCGCCGGGGCCGAACAGCGCGCCGATCACCGTCACGTTCGTCGCGTGGCCGCTCACGAATGCGACACAGTCGTCGGTCTCGTAGAACGCGGCCAGCGCGCGCTCGAGGTCGCGCTGCACCGGGCGCTCGCCCGCGACCATCCGGCTCGCGGAGGCCGACGTGCCATAGCGGTCGATCGCTGCTTTCGCGCGCGACGACACGGCCGGATCGCCGGCCAGGCCGAGGTAGTTGTAGTTCGCGAAGTTCAGGTATTCGCGGCCGCCGATCTGCGTCGTCGCACCGGCCACGCCGTCGTGCACGCGGAAAAACGGCGAGTCGACGCGCAGCTTCTCGCCCATCTCGCGCATGATCCGGACCTGCTGATACTGCGGCATCGACTCGAAGCGGCTGCGCGCCGATGCGGTCTGCGCTGCCAGCGTGCCAGGCACGCCCGGTGCCGCGGCCGCATCGGTCGCGCGCTCCAGTTGCCGTTTCAGCGCTTTCGCCGCCAGTTGCTGGCGAAGATGCTCTCCCAGTGCCATTGCTTCCTTCGCTGTATCTCGAAAAGACGCTATGTTACGCCGCGCGTCATGAAAAAGCGTGGTGTCACGCGTCGGGAAACTCGGCCCACTGCCACGCATCGGGTTGGGCCAGCAGCGCGTCCACCAGCCGGAAATTCATCTCGTGGCTCGGCCGCAGCGCGCTCACGCGCGCCAGCAGCGGCGCACCGGCCAGTGCCAGATCGCCGACCAGGTCGAGCACGCGGTGCCGGACGAACTCCTCCGGCAGCCGCATCCCGCCCAGCACGCGATTGCCGACGATGGACGCCGTGCACGACGGCCGCGCGCCGCGCAGGATCGGTACCCCGCGCAGATAACCGGCGACGATCGCGGGTACCGCCCACTTCACGCGGCCATACGAGCGCGATGGCGCAATTTCGGTCGCAAAAGCGGCCGGCGTCAGCGCACCATCCCAGTGCATGTCGCCGAAGCCGCGCAGGTCGTTGCGCACGCTCAGTTCGTAACGCGGCGCCGGCTCGATCCGCATTTCGCGCCGCTGATCGCCGTCGCCGTCCGTGACGACGAGGGGCCGCAGCACGCGGATGAAGCGTTTCGGCGCATCGAGCGCGACGCGGCCGCACGCGCGGATGGCGTCCACCCACGGCGCGGCGCTGCCATCGAGAATCGGCACTTCCTCGGCATCGATCTCGACGATCGCGTGATCGATCTCGCACGC
>NZ_CAJNKE010000862.1 GCF_905232215.1 Burkholderia sp. LMG 13014 | reverse complement strand
GCGGATTCCGCCCGCCCGGCTCGGCCTGTGGTCGTTCGCGGTCGCGATCGCGCATGGCGCGGGGCTGATGCTGGTGCCGATCTACCTCGGGTTGTGCGGGCTCGACCGGGACGCCGGCCACCGCGCGGCGGCCACGCTCGTCGATGCGCATCTCGGGATGGCGCTGGTCGTCGCGGCCGTGCATGCGATCGCGATGATCGGCGCCGGCGGCGGGCTCGCGTGGCTCGTGTACCGCTATCTCGGGCTGAAATTCGTGTCGCGGAGCTGGTTCAATCTCGATGCCGTGTGGGCGTCGAGCCTGATCGTGACGGGCGCGCTGTCGCTCGGACTGGCGGCGGCGCGATAACCCGGGTGTCGATGGCAGGGGGCACCGCGGTGCCGGCCGCAGCGGCGACACCGCACAAAAAACGCGACAGAACGGCCGGGCCAGACGCACGCAATCGCGCATCCGGCAGCGCGCCGCAGTGTTCGCTACGTCACCCTATCCCCGCATTGCGCCGCCTGGCCGGGCCCGGCGGCCCCGATTCCGCTAAAATCGGGCCATGCGCACCACTTCCGCCCCGACCGCCTTGTCGCCTTTCGTCCACCCCGCCCGTTGCACCCGCCGCGCGCCGTGCCCGCCCGTTTCGTTCCGGATGGCCGCCCGATGAGCCGCGCCACTCCGCCGGATTTCGACGTGACCGCGTTCCGCCAGGCACTCGGCCAGTTCGCGACGGGCGTGACCGTCATCACGACACAGGCGCCGTCCGGGCAGCTGATCGGCATCACCGCGAGTTCGTTCAACTCCGTGTCGCTCGATCCGCCGCTCGTGCTATGGAGCCTCGCGCACAAATCGGCGTCGACGCCGGTGTTCCGCAGCAACAGTCATTACGTGGTGAACGTGCTCGCCGCGTCGCAGCTCGACCTGTGCAAGCGCTTCTCGAGCTACAAGGGCGACCGCTTCGAAGGCATCGCGCATGCGGCCGGTAACTCCGGGATGCCGGTACTCGACGGCGCGCTCGCGTGGTTCGAGTGCCACAACCGCAGCCGCTACGACGAAGGCGATCATGTGATCTTCGTCGGCGAAGTGGAGCGCTGCGGCGTCCGCGTGCCGAACGTCGAAGCGCCGCTCGTGTTCCACGGCGGCGGCTTCCACGGCCTTACACCGCTTTGATCGCCCCCGTGCGCGCCAGCCCGACCGGCGCGCCGGCTTCATCCTTCAGCGTCTGCAGCACGATGTTCGAACGGATGTCCATCACGCCCGGCGCCTTGTAGAGCCGGTTCAGCACGAAATCCGAATAGTGCTTGAGGTTGTGCGCGAGCACGCGCAGCAGATAGTGGCTTTCGCCCGTCACGACGAACGCGCCGACCACCTCCGGCCATTCGCGCAGCGCTTCCGCGAAGCGCTCGTGCCATTGATTTTCTTCGTTGCGCATCGACACCTGCACGAACGCCTCGAGCTCGAAGCCGAGCTTCTCGCGGCTCAGGCACGCGCGATAGTGCTCGATCACGCCCTGCTCCTCGAGCAGGCGCATGCGGCGCAGACAGGCGGATGGCGAAAGCGAAATGCGTTCCGCCAGGTCGAGATTGCTGATTCTGCCCTCTTCCTGCAGGACCGCCAGAATCCGGCAGTCGGTGGCATCGAGCGTGATCGCGTGCATTTTTGGTCCCCGTTTTCCCTCTGAGTCGAATTATCTGCCAATCCGGCGGATTGTCCATGTTTATTTCGCAAGCACTTTCGACGAGCGTCCACCTATCATTCGAAGGATCGACTCACCGAATCGTCATGCCATGGACACCCTCTGGGACATCTCGCCGCCTGTCAGCCCCGCCACTCCCGTGTGGCCGGGCGATACGCCGGTCTCCGTCGAACGCGTGTGGCGGATGGAGGCCGGCTCGCCGGTCAACGTCGCGCG
>NZ_CAJNKE010000861.1 GCF_905232215.1 Burkholderia sp. LMG 13014 | reverse complement strand
GGCGCGCAGGTCGCATTCGGCGACGTGCTGGCCGACGACGGCCGTGCGCTTGCCGAGCAACTCTCGGAAGCGGGCCACGTCGCGCATTTCTTCGCACTCGATCTCGCCGATCCGGCGAGCGTCACGGCATTCGTCGCGCAGGGCGCGGCGGCGCTCGGCGGTATCGATGCGCTGATCAACAACGCGGCGATCACGAACTCGGGCGGCAAGCTGTCGACCGAGCTCGACGTGTCGACGTGGGACGCCGTGATGAACGTGAACGTGCGTGGCGTGTGGCTCGTCAGCAATGCGGCGCTGCCGTACCTCGCGCAGTCGGGCCGCGGTGCGATCGTGAACCTCGCGTCGGACACCGCGCTGTGGGGCGCGCCGAAGCTGCTCGCGTACGTCGCGAGCAAGGGCGCGGTGATCGCGATGACGCATGCGCAGGCGCGCGAGTTCGGCGCGCACGGCGTGACGGTCAACGCGATCGCGCCGGGGCTCACCGAAGTCGAGGCGACCGCCTACGTGCCGGCCGAACGCCACGCGTTCTACATGCAGGGCCGCGCGCTGACGCGTGCGCAGGTGCCCGACGACGTGACGGGCCCGGTGCTGTTCCTGCTGTCGGACGGCGCGCGCTTCGTGACGGGTCAATTGCTGCCGGTGAACGGCGGCTTCGTGATGAATTGATTGAATTGAAGTTTTCACTCTGATGAAGGAGAGGACGATGGCGGACGCCGATCTCGAACGCAAGTCGTGGGACCAGCCGGAAGGCGCAAGCTTCAACGACTGGATGGAAGGGCGCGTGGCGCGCTACGCGACCCGTCGCTACGACTGGGACGCACTGAAGTTCCAGGCCGACTACGACCCGAAGTACCGCCGCGCGCAGATGCGCTACGTCGGCACGGGCGGCACGGGTGTCGCGAAGGACGTCAACACGGTGCCGGCCGGCGGCTTCACGTTCTCGACGATGGTCATCCCGGCCGGCAACATCGGCCCGAGCCACATCCACATGGACGTCGAGGAAATCTTCTTCGTGCTGCGCGGCAAGATGAAGGTGATCTG
The DNA here is from genome assembly GCF_905232215.1 of Burkholderia sp. LMG 13014. Lineage (GTDB taxonomy): Bacteria > Pseudomonadota > Gammaproteobacteria > Burkholderiales > Burkholderiaceae > Burkholderia. The sequence continues at coordinate 854 of NZ_CAJNKE010000861.1, read as the reverse complement.
CGAACGTGACGGCGAGACGTGGGAAGCGATCCTCGGCGAGCGCGACCTGATCTCGGTGCCGCCGGGCGTGTATCGCACGGAAATCAACATCGGCGAGGAAGATGCGCTGATGTGCGTGATGCTCGGGTCGCCGAAGCCGATCACGCCGACGTATCCGCCCGATTCGCCGCTCGCGAAGATCAAGCGTTGAGACGGAGCGGGTGAAGCAATGAGTGTCATCGACAAACGTGAACGCGACCGCACCGCGGCGTTCGCCGCGCTGCTCGGGCAGTTTCCCGAACAGCGTTGCGCGGCCGGCGCAGCGGGCACGATCGGTTATCGCGAGGCCGGCGCGCAGCATGCAGGCCGTGCGCTGCCCGTCGTGCTGCTGCACGGCATCGGTTCGGGCGCCGCATCGTGGGTCCGCCAGCTCGACACGCTAGGCGCATCGCGGCGCGTGCTCGCGTGGGATGCGCCCGGTTATGGCGTGTCGACGCCGGTGCACGGCGCGTCGCCGGCCGCCACCGATTACGCGGCATCGCTGAATGCGTGGCTCGAGGCACTCGGCATCGAACGCTGCGTGCTGGTCGGTCATTCGCTCGGCGCGATCATCGCGGGCGGCCTCGCCCGCGTGATGCCTGCGCGGATCGCCGGCCTGCTGCTGGTGTCGCCCGCGGGCGGCTACGGTAGCGCACCGGCCGAAACACGCGAATCGCGCCGCGACGCGCGGCTCGCGATGCTTGACGAACTCGGCCCGGCCGGGCTTGCCGAGCAGCGCAGCGGCAACATGCTGTCCGGTTTCGCGAACGAGGATGCGCGTGCATGGGTGCGCTGGAACATGGCGCGCATCGTGCCGGCCGGCTACGCGCAGGCCA
>NZ_CAJNKE010000860.1 GCF_905232215.1 Burkholderia sp. LMG 13014 | reverse complement strand
CAGCCGTACACGCTGTCGCAGCTCGCCGCACGGTTGCACATCCCGAAGGCGACGCTGCTGCGGCTGATCGAATCGCTCGAAACGCGCGGCTACGTGATCCACATGCCCGACTCGCGCGGCCACGACCGCGGTATCGCGCTCGGCCCGCGCGCTGCGCAGTTCGCGCTCGCGGCGCTGTCGAACAACACCTTCACGCGCGGCTGCCGCTCGGTGCTGCGCTCGCTCGTCGACGTGCTCGGTGAAACCTGCAACCTCACCGCGCTCGACGGCGACACGGTGCTGTACGTCGAACGTGTCGAGACGACCGAGCCGCTGCGGCTCGAGATGCGGCCCGGCATGCGCGTGCCGCTGCATTGCACGGCAAGCGGCAAGCTGTTCCTGTCGCAGATGAACGCGCTGGAGCGCAACTCGATGCTCGCGCGACTCACGCTGAAGAAGATGACCTACCGGACGCTGAGCGATGCGCAGTTGCTCGCGGCCGAGCTCGACCGGCTCGCCGCGCGCGGCGTCGGGATCGACAACGAGGAATTCGTGCGGGGGATGGTGGCTGTTGCGGTGCCGGTGAAGGATGCTGCGAGCGGCCGCGTGCTCGCGGCGCTTGCCGTGCATGCGCCGACCGCACGCGCGACGCTCAACGACCTGCTGGAGAACGTGCCGAAGATGCGGGAAGCGGCCACGCGGCTCGCGCCGCTGCTGCATGCGGCGGATGGCGCGCCGCCGGGTTGACGAGGCTGAGCGCGGTCATGCAGTCATGCGGTCACGCAGTCACGCAGTCACGCAGTCACGCAAGGTGATAACGCAACCAGAAGGTTTCGCGGCATGCATTGTCGAACGTCAGCCGCGTCGGACCAATTGGCTGCGCATCGGGATGGCGAAGCACGTCGTAGTCGATCCAGCATTCGGCACACAGCAGATCGGACGGCGCGCGGTCCTGCTCGACCGAGCGACGCACGATCGCGCCGTTGTCGAAGCGGTATTCGGTTTCGTCGCGCGTGACCTCGACGTCGTCGTCGGTCCAGCGGTCGTGCGACGTCGCGTGAGACACGATCGACACCGGGCCCGCGAGCCCGTGGATCGCGGCAACGTAGGAAATAAGCTTGTCCATGGCGAGGCGGCGAACGAATGGATGGCCGCCTCGCGCAATACGCATGGAACGAGGCAACCCGAGCGCCGAGTATAGCCGTGCGCCGAAGACCTTGCCGCCGGCGGGGTTTCGCGCGCGATACCTCCCGCGCCAGCAACGCGAACGTTGCGAGCCCGTGCACGCTCGTGCAGCCACGACCGGGGCATCGCGCGCGGCCCGCGCGCGACGCTCAACGATTGACGGGAGAACGTGCCGAAGCCGCGGGAAGCAGCGACGCGGCTCGCACCGCTGCTCCGCACGCCAGAAAATCGATTATGCGGACAACACCCCGCGCATGGCTAATCCCTGAGCAGCCTGTCTCGGCGCATTCGCGCCTCGGTTCGGCGACGAATCGCTCAGCCCCGCTATTCACTCGGCATCGCGCAAATACGCTTGCAACATTTCCACGAGTTCATCCTGTGAATAGTGAAACTCGTCCCCTGCACTCATGCCGCGAATCGTATCGAGCAAGGTGTCGAGCCGTCGGTCGCTGTACCGATGTGCGCGGGCATCAAGCGCTGCGGTGTACACATATCGCGCGCAAATGTCCGGGTCATAGGGTTGCGTTTCGATGAACGTCATGATTTCCGTCACCCATGCCCGTTTTTCGTCACGTTGATCCATCGGCAGCGCCTGCATGCACCCTCCGTCGTTCAGCTGCCGCGACACGCGGAAAGCCCGTCATGTCGCGGCACCCGCCGCGCTACGCCTCCAGCGCCAGCAACGCGAACGTCGCGAGCCAGTGCTCGCCCATGTAGTCGCCGGCCACGTGC
>NZ_CAJNKE010000859.1 GCF_905232215.1 Burkholderia sp. LMG 13014 | reverse complement strand
CCGACAAGCAGCACGCGCCGTGGCTCGAGCGCGTGCTGAGCCAGATCGAGGGCGCATACGGCGCACTGGAACCGCTCGTCGCGGCCGCGAACGGCTGGTTCGGCGGTGCGCGCCTGCTGCAGTCCGACGTGACGGTCGCGGTGGCATGGCGTTTCACACAGTTCATGGCGGCCGACTACCCGGTGCTCGCGCGGATCGACCCGGCCCGTTATCCGGCGCTGGCCGCGCATTCGGCGCGGGCGGAAGCGTTGCCGGCATTCGTCGAAACACCGCTCGTCTAGGTGTCGCGGCGGCGCGCGACGCGGTCCCGCGTCGCTGTGCGCCGCTCGCTCGGCCTTGCCAGGCAAGCCTTTGCCGATTGTTCTCGGCGGCTGACAAGTGACTTCGCATTCGTGCTGTTTATCCGGAAGCGGCCGGTCCCTAGAATCCACTCCATCGAATCACGCGTTGCCTGATGGAGCCCAAGATGAAAGCCCTGATCGAATCGAGCCTGTACCACCCGTCCGTCGTGTTGCCGCTTGCCGCGCTGACGCAGTTGATGGTCGAGCGCGATTTCAATCTCGGTCAGGTCGGGCTGATCGTCGCGGCGCGTGGCGCACAGGCCGCCGTGTCGCGCTCCCGTGCGCTGATTTTCTGCCGCCACTGCGAAGCGCAGGCATGAGGGCGCTGGCGTCGAATGAATGAAAAAAAGCCCGGCCGGTGCAAGCCGGTCGGGCGGATCGGGTTCGATCGGGCCCCGGCTTCGGCCGGGGCTTTTTCATGGGCGACGCTCAGGCGCGTGCCGGCGACACGACACCGTACATCTCCGATTCGTCGTCCTCGCGCATCTGGCGCACGAGCTGGTGGGCTTCGCGGCGCGACGCGACAGCCGGCGGCGAGCCCTTGAGCGGCTGACGTGCGGTTTCGGCGAGCGCGACGACCGACACGATACCGATCACGGCGGCGCCCATCATGTAGTACGCGGGCACCATCAGGTTGTGCGTGACGTCGACCAGCCACGCGGTGACGAGCGGTGTCGTGCCGCCGAACAGCGACACCGACACGTTGAAGCCGATCGCGAGCGCGCCGTAGCGGATCTCGGTCGGGAACAGCGCCGGCAGCGCCGACGGCATCACGCCGGTAAAGCACGACAGCAGCACGCCGAGGATCAGCAGGCCACCGAACACCGACACGGTGGTGCCCGCATGAATCAGCATCATCGACGGGATCGACAGCACGAGCAGGCCGACGCAGCCGGCGAGCATCACGGGCTTGCGGCCGATCCGGTCGGACAGGCGGCCGGCGGCGAGCGTCAGCGGCATCATCAGCACCATCACGATCAGCACGAGCACGAGGCTGTGCGATTCGTCGAAGTGCAGCGTCGACGACATGAAGCTCGGCAGGTACGACAGCACCATGTAGTCGGTCACGTTGAAGATCAGCACGAGGCCGACGCACAGCAGCAGGGCACGCCAGTTGCGCATCAGCGTTTCGCGGAAGCGCGCCTTCGGCACGGCCTTGTCCTGCGCTTCGCGCTCTTCGGCCTGGCGCTTGAACGCGGGCGTTTCCTCGAGCTTCATCCGGATGTAGAGACCGATCAGGCCGAGCGGGCCGGCGATCAGGAACGGCACGCGCCAGCCCCACGACAGCAGCGCTTCCTGCGACAGCGACGCGGTCAGCAGCGCGACGACACCGGCGCCCAGCACGTAACCGATCAGCGTGCCGAACTCGAGGAAGCTGCCCATGAAGCCGCGGCGCTTGTCGGTCGAGAATTCGGCGATGAAGGTGGCGGCGCCGCCATACTCGCCGCCGGTCGAGAAGCCCTGCACCAGGCGGGCGACGAGCAGCAGCACGGGCGCCATGATGCCGATCGATGCGTAGCTGGGGATCAGGCCGATCGCGAAGGTGCCGACGGCCATCATGATCATC
>NZ_CAJNKE010000858.1 GCF_905232215.1 Burkholderia sp. LMG 13014 | reverse complement strand
AACTGCAAGGCACGCTCGCGAGCATGGCGAGCCTGATCGGCGTCGCGGGGCCGCTGGTCGTCACCGCGACCTATGCGGCGACACGCGCGACGTGGCCAGGGCTCGTCTGGGCCGCAGCCGCGCTGCTTTATCTGCTCATCCCGCCGTTGCTGGCCGGTGCGCGCGCCGCGAACTCGGGCTCACCGCGCCCGTCGGCATGAAAAAAGCCGCCCGGATCGACTCCGGGCGGCTTTCCTTGCTGCATCTGCTGCAGACAGTGCGTCAGACCACGACCGTCTGCGCCTCGCCTTCGCGGGTCGCACGCACGGTGCCGATCTTCCACACCTGTTCGCCGGCGGCGGTCAGGTCGGCGATCGCTGCGTCGGCATCGGCCGCCGACACGATCACGGCCATGCCAATGCCGCAGTTGAACACGCGGTGCATTTCCGCATCGGCGACGCCGCCGTGCTCCTGCAGCCACTTGAACAGCGGCGGCAGCGGCCATGCGTTCTGGTCGAGCTCGGCGGTGAGGCCTTCGCGCAGCACGCGCGGAATGTTCTCGACGAGACCGCCGCCCGTGATGTGCGCCATGCCCTTCACCGACAGTTTCTGCATCAGCGCGAGCAGCGGCTTCACGTAGATGCGGGTCGGCGCCATCAGCGCGTCGGCCAGCGAGCGGCCGTGGAAATCGGCCGACAGGTCGGGGTTCGCGCGCTCGATGATCTTGCGCACGAGCGAGAAGCCGTTCGAGTGGATGCCGCTCGATGCGAGGCCCAGCACCACGTCGCCTTCGGCGATCGTGCTGCCGTCGATGATCTTGCTCTTCTCGACCGCGCCGACCGCGAAGCCGGCCAGGTCGTATTCGCCGTCCGGGTACATGCCCGGCATTTCGGCCGTTTCACCGCCGATCAGCGCGCAGCCCGACAGTTCGCAACCCTGCGCGATGCCCTTGACGACCGTTGCAGCGGTGTCGACGTCGAGCTTGCCGCACGCGAAGTAGTCGAGGAAGAACAGCGGCTCGGCGCCCTGCACGAGGATGTCGTTCACGCTCATCGCGACGAGATCCTGGCCGACGGTGTCGTGTTTGTTCAGATGAAACGCCAGCTTGAGCTTGGTGCCCACGCCGTCGGTGCCCGACACGAGCACGGGCTCCTTGTACTTCTTCGGCACTTCGAACAGCGCGCCGAACCCGCCGATACCGCCGAGCACGCCGTCGCGCAGGGTTTTCTTCGCAAAAGGCTTGATCTTGTCGATGAGCGCGTCGCCCGCGTCGATGTCGACGCCTGCGTCGCGATAGGACAGACCCTGAGCGTCAGGAGCGGATTTCGGAGGATTCATGGGGGAATGCGAGAAGGTCGGTAAAATGCGATTTTACCCGAAGCCGGCCCGTTGGCCGGAATTCCCAGCATCGAATCGTCAGGGATTGCATCTTGGTCAACACGTCCCCGTTTTCATCGCCGAGCGAACCGCGCCGAAACCGGCGTGGCGCCGCGCGTGCGGGCGCGCGTGAAGCCCATCAAGGCGCAGTTCCCGGCGCGTGCCCGGCGTACGGCACGCGTATTTTCAACCGACCCGCATTGTGACTGTTGTGTCCCGTCAACTGACGCTCGATCTCGGCACGCCGCCGCCCGCCACGTTCGACAACTTCATCATGAACGAGGAGAACGACGAGCTCATCTCGCGCCTGCAGAAGCTCGACCTCGCGCTCGCGGCGGGCCCCGTGCCGGATCGATCGTTCTACATCTGGGGCGAGCCCGGCTGCGGCCGCACCCATCTGCTGCAGGCGCTCGTGAGCGACGCGTCGTACGGCTATGCGCGCTACCTGACGCCGCAAAGCCCGCTCGGCGCGTTCACGTTCGACCCGCGCATCGGCATCTACGCGATCGACGACTGCGACCGGATGAGCGACGCGCAGCAGGTCGCGCTGTTCA
>NZ_CAJNKE010000857.1 GCF_905232215.1 Burkholderia sp. LMG 13014 | reverse complement strand
ATGGCAGCCGTTGACCCTCTAAGTTCGAGCTTCGTGTACGTTAAAGAGCCCCCACGTATCGTAACCATCGCGTCTGAAGGTGTGCCCCTCGAACTTCTGTCAGGCGGCGGCAAGCCCGTTCTCAGTGTTACTGACAGCAGCGGGGCTATCGTGGTTACTGCTCATCTGTGGTTGCGCAGCCTTGTTGCCGTGGCAGGCGTGTCTCTCGCCATGAGTACCGTCGAACTGTACGGTCGCATCGTTTCGTATTTGTGCCGCTGGATTGAGACGAAAGGACCCTTCCCACACCTGACCGTAGACGAGAACATTCTTCGTCTCAACCGCCAGAACCTGACCGCTTGGCTGAAGGACATGAGCGACAGCCAGGGCTTGGAACACACGACGATGCACAATCGGGAAGCGTGTATCCGAACCTTCTTAGAATGGCTCGCTACGAAGGATGCAGGGAACCTCAGGGACCAAGAAAATTCGCCATATGGTCGAGACGGCAATTTGCGCTATATCACCGCCTCACCAGCGCCACGAAGCCCAAAGTTCATTGCGGCGGAGCACCTCATCGCAGCTTTGAATGGTATGCACAACGAATGCGAAAGATGCATGTTCCATACACAGTTCGACACAGGTCTTCGAATCTCTGAAGTAACAGGCATGTCAGTTAGCGACCTCCCTGACCCAGCGATGTACAACCCTGCTTTCGAATTTCTTCCTCTCTCGGTCCGTCGCGCGAAGGGTCGGGGCGGCCAGACCACAGAGAAATCAACCTTGATTTCGCGTGCAGTACTCAATCGCATCAAGCGGTACCACAGCAGCCCTGAGTACAAGCTCGCACCGAACTGGGACATTAGAGACCCTCGAAAGCCCGTGTTTCTGACGGTCAATCAACTTAGATGGAGCAACAGGAACGCGTCGAAGCAATTCAAAGCGGCAGTGCGCAGGGGGGACGCCAACGATGCCATGTCGACACATTGGATGCGACACGGAACAGCGTATTCAGTGTTGCGTTCCGACATTGGTAAAACGTACGAAGAGCGGATGCTAATCGCACAACAGATGCTCGGCCATGCCTCCTTGGCGACTACGGAAATCTACACTCAGATTCCGCCTGCCTTGCTAATGAAACTGACGAAGAAAGGCCAAGAGATGAATCGGCTGCATGAAGCTGAGCACATCCGTAAAGAGACTTTCCTTGGACCGTTGCAGCACCGGGAGAAGCGTGGCCACCATGTCTGAGAAACTGGCGCGCCTGTACAAGGCCCCGCAGCCGACCGTGGCGGACCCGTATGCCCAAATCCGGTGGATGTTCAACCAAGTTGAATCGGAATGCAAAGAGCCGTACGCTGCAAGTATCAGGTGGGCGTCGAACACGTACGTCCGCTTTGTCTCCGAAACTAACGCTTCATACGCTGAGCTTGAGAACGACAAGCGCTTCTTTCTGAGCTTGTACTGGGAGGCGGACGCGCTAAGCCGGTTCAGTGAGTGGCTGAGAAAGCAAGACCTCGCAAGCAAGACCCGCTACAGCCTTTACAAAATTGTAAGGCAAGTAATGGGCATAGCATATGCCCTACGAATCATCGACACCTTGGTGTTTCACACATCGATGCCGAAGGGAGTGTCAGAAACGAAGCAGCGCTCCGCCTACACCGATGATGAAGAAGAGGTCGTCAATGAAAGTGTCGCTCGCTGGGTTGGTCTAGCGGACAGCGTGCTGAATGGCTATGTACCTTCCGGGAACGGCATCCCATCTAGGCCCCAGAAGTTCGATTTCCCTCCCATGGTCATCGACGGCAAGACATATTCGGTGTCGGAAGCAGCCGCACAATTCGGGGTCGAATATTGGAAGATTTCCGAGAAATTGCGGATGGGAATGACTCCCGCTCAGGCAGTCGGGATTGAGCCCTCTCCTAACGCGGCT
>NZ_CAJNKE010000856.1 GCF_905232215.1 Burkholderia sp. LMG 13014 | reverse complement strand
GCGCAGCACGGTCAGCGCGTGCTCGTCGAGGTGCACGAGGGAATTCAGACACAGCGCGGTCAGCGCAAGTTGCAGCAGCACGGCGAGCGTGCCGCCCCAGACGCACGGCAGCGCGCGGCGCCAGCCGGCGCGCAGTGCCTGGTTCATGGTGAGAAGGTTGACGGGGCCGGGAGCGTAGACGAGAACGGCGGAAGCAGCGAGAAACGAGAGGTAAAGCCTGAACGACATGACGGGTAGGGCAGGAACAGGAACACGGGCGCCGAAGCCGCGCGGCCGGATAGGCGCGCGGGCGGCGGGGAATCGCATGCCTGCTGGCCGGCACCGCAACTCGTGATTGCGGCCGTGCGTCCCGGTGCGAGGGGGTTGTCGCGGGGAGCGTGCCGGACAACAGGCATGGGTAAAAATATATCAAGGGGCCGGATTAAAAGGCTTCCGCATTTCCACACAAACCGACACAAATCCGGAATGTCGTTCAGATAGAATCCCGGTTTTCAGTAGAAGATTCTTCCTGCCATGGCCACACGTGAACGCTCGCCGAAAACGCTCGACAGCCAGGACCGCAAGATCCTCGGTGCACTGCAGAAAAATGCGCGTCTGTCGAACGCCGAACTGGCCGAACAGATCGGCATGTCGACCACCGCGTGCTGGAACCGCACGCGGCAGCTCGAGGTGGACGGCTACATCGACGGTTATGTCGCGCTGGTCAACCAGCGCAAGCTGGGCTATGCGGACATCGTGATCCTCGAAGTCACGCTCGATCGTCACGAGGACGACGCGCTCGCCCGTTTCGGCGAGGAACTCGCTGCACTGCCCGAGGTGCTCGAGGCTTATCTCGTGTCGGGGGAGTACGACTACTGGATCAAGGTCGCGGTGGACGGCACGGCCGGCTACGAGCGTTTCCTGCGCGAAAAGCTGTACAAGATTTCGAGCATCCGCCACAGCCGCTCGATGTTCGCGCTGCGCTGCATGAAGGACGTGCCGTCGATTCAGGTGTGATGGGAGTCAGCGTGCGGCCGGCGTTGAAACGACGGCGCAGGTGGCTGCGCGTGGGCGCGGGGAAAGGCGGCAACCGGGCGTGGGGCGAGCCGCATCGCGCGGTTCGGCACCCTGGCCGGCAAAGCGGATGAATCTTCCATCCGGGACGATCCGGCGTAATCGCGCGCCGGCTCGATAACGGCTGCCCGCCCGGGCAACCGTCAGGCAAAACCACGCCGACGCCGATCGGCGCCGGAATCGGCTTCAAGGTGACTTCTACGCGCGCTCGACGCTGCGGGCGCATTCAACCGGGGGAACCCCGGCCGGTTTCCGACCGACAGCCAGGCGATGTGCGGTGCATTGCATGCCGATGCCCGACGCTGCGGCCTCGTGGCGCGCGTCCGGGCAGGGCGATGTGCGATCAACTGGCGGACGTTCGTTCCGGTCAGTGCGGCAGGCGTGCGTGCGCTTCAGCGATGACTTCGCAGTTCTCGAGGTGGAGTGCCCAAGCTTCTGCAATCAGGTCGCTCACACGTGCGAGCCAGCCAGTGGATTCGGTGGAACGGTCGGAGATATTGGACGTTTGCATGACGAAGCCCCGTATAGGTGGCGAGTTAGGGATAACCCTAATCATAGCGAAACGGCTCCGCTTTGTGAAATGCGATTTCGTTATATGAGAATTACTGACACTTTGTGTTGCTGCTTCGCAACATGAGTCTCGGGTTGGTTTGTCTCTGACGCGCAGGCGTGGCGAGGCCGTGCCTGCACGGCCTCGCATGGGACAAGAGCGGGGATTCGAGCGGTAAGGAAGAGGGCGGAAGCAGGCGGCGGCTTACCGGCCGATCCACCCGAACCGCCACGACAGCCGCCGTGCCGCGGCGAGCAACGCTTGCGCGAGATCGCTGTCCGGCCCGCGCGGAAAGCCGCGCGACGAGCCGATG
>NZ_CAJNKE010000855.1 GCF_905232215.1 Burkholderia sp. LMG 13014 | reverse complement strand
GCTGACGCGTCTCGCCGACGGCCGCGCGGAGCCGCACGACTTCGACCTGATCGGTGATCGCTGGGATCTCGCGGAGCGGCTGCGCACCGCACTCGACACGGCCGGCCTGCACGACGTACAACCCGACACGCCCGCGCAGGCGCTGAGCGGCGGGCAGCTCGCGCGCGTCGCGCTGATCGGCGCACTGCTGTCCGGCGCCGGCCTGCTCGTGCTCGACGAACCGACCAACCATCTCGACACGCCAGGCCGCGCGTGGCTGCGCGCGGCGCTCGACGGCTGGCGCGGCGGCGTCGTGATCGTGAGTCACGATCGTGCGCTGCTCGCGGACGTGCAGCGCATCGTCGAACTGACGCCTCAAGGCGTGCGTTCGTACGGTGGCAACTACGCGCTCTACCGCGCGCAGCGCGACGCGGAACAGGATGCCGCGCAGTCGGCGCTCGACAACGCGCGTGCCGAACGCGGACGCGTCAGGCGCAGGCTCGAACAGGAGCACGACACGATCCAGCGCCACGCGGCTGCGTCGCTGCGCGACGCGAAGACGGCCAACCTGTCATCGATGGCAAAACAGAGCCGCAAGGGCGCGGCGCGCAGCATCATGGGCACGGTGCGGCGCCACCAGAATGAATTCAAGGCGACGCTCGACGAACGCGTGCAGGAAGCGGCTGCGCGCGTCGAAGCCGATGCGCCCGTGCTCGTGTCGCTGCCGGGCACCGAGGTCAGCGCACGCCGCCAACTGTTCACGCTCGAACGCGCGCAACTGCCGTGGCACATCGCCGGCGAAGCGGACGCGATCACGTGGTCGGCGAGCGGCCCCGTGCGCATCGCATTGACGGGCCCGAACGGCTGCGGCAAATCGACGTTGCTGCGAATGCTGGCGGGCGAGCTTTCGTCGCGTTCAGGCGAATGCACGACGCACGTGAGCGCCGCGTATCTCGACCAGCGGCTCGCGCTGCTCGATCCCGAGCGTTCGATCGTCGAGCAATTGGGGCTGCTCGACACGCCGCTCGCCGAAGGCGACCTGCGCAGCCGTCTCGCGCTGCTGCAGCTCGACGCAACACGCGCGACGCAACCCGCACGGCAACTGAGCGGCGGCGAACGGCTGAAGGCCGCGCTCGCGTGCGCGTTGTGGCGCGGCACGCCCGCGCAACTGCTGCTGCTCGACGAGCCGACCAACCACCTCGATCTCGAATCGGTGCGGGCGATCGAAGCCGCGCTGGCCGGCTTCCCCGGTGCGATCGTGGTCGCGTCGCACGACACCGCGTTTCTCGCGGCGCTCGACCCGACGCACACGATGCAATGGCATCGCGACGGGTGGCGCTACGAACCCGTCGCATGAGGCGCACGCGGCGGTGTCAGCCGGCGGTGCGGAACCGCAGCACGCCGTCGTCGCCCTGCTCGCGCACGAGTTCGCCCGCGAGCCACAGCAGGTTCAGGTGCGCGAGCGCCTCGCCGAGCGCAAAGGTCATCTGGTGGATGTCGAGCTCGCGGCGGCGGAACATGATCGGCACGATGTCGGCCGCGCTCATCGGCTGCTCCGCGCACGCGACGCGCACTTCGGCCAGGCGCGCGTCGTGGTGTTCGCGCAGTTGCGTGATGCGCGTGCGCACGCCGCGGAACGGCTTGCCGTGCGACGGCAGCACCAGCGTCTCGGGCGCCATCGTCTCGTAGCGGCCGAGCGACTGCAGGTACAGCGCGAGCGGGTTCGCTTCCGGCTCGAGGTCGAACACGGACACGTTCGTCGAGATGCGCGGCAGCACCATGTCGCCGGAAATCAGCACGCCGTCCGCTTCGCTGTGCAGCGCGCAATGTTCAGGCGAATGACCGAAGCCGGTCACGACGCGCCACGTGCGCGCGCCGATCGTCACCGCATCGCCTTCACGCAGGCGCCGGTAGCGCGGCGGCACGGCCGGCACGAGATC
>NZ_CAJNKE010000854.1 GCF_905232215.1 Burkholderia sp. LMG 13014 | reverse complement strand
AAGCTGGTATGCTGATCGCACCACGTTCACGCGGGAGGGTGCCATGGCAGCCAAGGAAGTCTCGAAGAAAAAGTACTTGAAGATCCTGAACAAACGCCTGCGCGCCGAGCCGGATGCCCCGGCTGGCGCGTCGTTCGCTTTCTACCCGCTGGGTGCGAAGGCGAAGCAGGCGACGGGCGTCGCGTCCAGCGAGCCGCGCAGCAAGCGCGAACTCGCGAAGATGGCCGCGATCCAGCGCAAGGCGGCGGAAGAGTTCGTCGTCACCGGCGCCTAGGCCGCGCCATCGTCGTTTGCGCGGCCGTCTGGCGGGCGCGCAAGCGGCTTTTCCTGTCGATCCCGATTCGATGCCGCGCGGGCGAACCGGCCCGCGCGCGGTGGTTTTTGCCGCCTCTTTTCCCGCTACGCGGCCGCCGCGTCGCAATGCGCGATCGCGCCGGCGAGCACGCGCGGGATATCGTGCGTGATGGCCGGGCCGTGCATCGGCAGGATGACGTCGAGATCGAGCGCCTCGATCCGGCGCAGCGCACTCGCCAGGTGCGCGAGCGACGGCAGGTAGTCCGAGCGCCGGATCGAATCCAGGATCGCCGGCAACGGGTCGTCCGTCGCTTCGTCGCCGAAGCGCATCAGGATGTCCGACGACAGCAGCGCCTTGTACGCCGGCAGATACACGACCAGCGCATCCCACTGATGGACATGCTTCGTGAAGATCGGCACGACGTCGATGCCGGAAATCGTCGTCGGCTCGCCGTCCTTCAGCGGCTTCGCGCGCACCCCGAAGATATCGGCCAGCCCGTGCGTGCAGATCGGATGCGCATACGCGACGAGCGCCGGATTGGCCGCGAGGAAATCGGGCAGGGCGCCCATCTCGTCAACCTCGAAATGCGGGACGATCACGCTGCTCACCATCGACGGCGTGATGCCGACGGTCGCGAGGCTCGCGGTCAGTTGTGGAAAATTGGAACGTGTGCCCGTTTCGATGCAGACGACGTCGCCGTTCGGCGAGCGGACGAAGAACTGGCTGAAGCCGAGCTTCAGCTTGTCGATATAGGTCGTTGCGCGAAACAGGCCGCTGCGGATTTCTTCGATACGGGCGTGGTCCATCGATGCGATCCTTGCGCGGGCAGTGGGGGCGGCTCACCGCGCGTCGCGCGATCGCCGCGATGCACCAGGGGCGCGCGACACGGAGCCTCGACGCAGTCTAGCAGCGTCGGTCCACGCGCGAATCCTGTCAGTTCACGCAGCAACCGGGCACGGCGCTGAGCGCCGTCCCGGCCGTCAGGAACCCCCGGGCTGATCCGGCGCTCAGGACAGCTTGTCCGCCGCCGCCGTGTACCGGCCGCCGCCACCTGCTCCGTCGCCTGCCGCCAGTTGCTCCAGCGCGAGCCCTTTCGTTTCGATCCCGAGCGTCCACACGGCGATCGCCGCCGCGACGAACGACAGTGCGCCGAGCGTGAACACGCCGCCCTGGCCGAACACCGGCAGCACGACGCCGACCACGTAAGGTCCGATCAGCGAGCCGACGCGCCCGATCGCCGACGCGAAGCCCGAGCCCGTCGCGCGCGCGCCGGTGCCGTACAGCTCGGGCGTGTACGTGTACAGCGCGGCCCACATCCCGAACAGGAAGAACTGCATCGCGAGGCCCGTGACGATCAGCAGCGTCGTGCTCCCGCCGTACAGCGCGCTCTGGCCGTACGCGTAGGCCATCACGCCGCCGCCGAGCAGCGACGCGATGCAGGTCGGCTTGCGCCCCCAGCGTTCGACGAGCCACGCGGCGCACAGGAAACCCGGCACGCCGCCGAGCGAGATCAGCACCGTATAGAACACCGATTTCGTGACCTCGAAGCCGGCCTGCTGCAGCAGCGCGCCGAGCCACGACGTGAGGCCGTAGAAGCCGAGCAGCGCGAAGAACCACAGCAGCCACA
>NZ_CAJNKE010000853.1 GCF_905232215.1 Burkholderia sp. LMG 13014 | reverse complement strand
GCGCTCGACGACGAGTTCTTCGGCCTCGCCGCGCGCCCGATGCGGCGCGGCAGCTTCACGCTGCTGTGCCACGCGGTGCTGCACGCGCGCACGCTCGACAAGGCGCTGCGGCGGGCGCTGCAATTCCTGCGCGTGGTGCTGGACGAGCCGCATGGCGAGCTCGTCGTAGCCGACGGGCAGGCGCAGATCGTGCTGACGCAGACGGGCGCCCCCTACCCGGCGTTCGCGTACCGGACGTTCTGGCTGATCCTGCTCGGCGTCGCATGCTGGCTGATCGGCCGGCGCATCCCGCTGCAGCGCATCGACTTCGCATGCCCGAGCCCCGACCAGCGCAGCGACTATCACCAGTTCTTCGGCGTGCCGGTGCATTTCGACCGGCCCGACAGCCGGCTCACGTTCAACGCCGCGTACCTCGCGCTGCCGACGATCCGCCCCGAGCAGGCGCTGAAGACCTTCCTGCGCGGCGCGCCCGGCAACCTGCTCGTCCGCTACCGGCACGATACGGGCTGGGTCTCGAAGACGCGCGCGCAGCTCAAGACGCTGCCGGCTGCCGAGTGGCCCGACTTCGATACGCTGGCCGTGCGCCTCGGCACGACGCCCGCGACGCTGCGGCGGCGTCTGCGCAGCGAAGGGCAAAGTTTCGCGGCAATCAAGGACGAGTTGCGCGGCGCGCTGGCGCAGTCGCTACTGCGCGGGCACGCGCTCAGCGTTGCAGAGATCGCAACCGAGCTTGGCTTCACCGAGCCGAGCGCGTTTCATCGCGCGTTCCGGAAATGGACGGGCACGAGCCCCGGCGCGTTCCGGCGGGACGTGCATGCGGCGGAGGGGGAGCCGGGGGTGGCGAGCGGATGACGCGGCAGGCCGTCGTCAACGATGAATGCCCGACCGACACGGAAGCGTCCACGCGACGCTGATACGATGCGACCTATCGACCGCCGTTCGTTCCCCATGAACGACGGAGAACATCCAACCCACCACCACCGCTCCCGCTCCGATGCAAGCCACCCACTTTTCCGACGCTGAACTGGCCGACCTGCGCGCGCACGGCATCGTGCTGTTTGCCGACCGTGTGATCTTCGACGCGCAGCCGCCGATGCCGGCCGACCAGATCGCGGCCGTGCAGGCCCGCTGCCACGGCGACCTCCCGCCCGCGCTGCTCGATTTGTGGCGCACGACGGCCGGCGGCAGCCTCGACTACGACCTGACGCTGGAGATGAACGGTCATGTCGAAGGAATCAGCTGGGGCGAACTGTTCTACAACGGCAGCGACAGCTATCGCGACCTGGAGGGCTGGATCGACCACGAACTCGAACTGGCCGAGGAAGCCGCCGAGGAGGATTCACGCGCCTGGAGTGGCAGGCTCGACGTATTGCCGTTCGGCGGATTCGAATATTGCGACCGCATGTACATCGTGACGGAACCCGACGCAAAGGATTGCGGCCACGTGCTCGCGTGGAAACAGGGGCTGCCGCCTGCGTGGCGCGGTGCGATGCACGAGGACGGCCTCGCGACGGTCGCCTCCGACCTGTACGCGGCATTCGGCGCGCTGCAGCTCCATGCAGACCCGCTGGAACCTGGCCAAAGCGGAACCGGTATAACGTTTCTCGAGTATGTCGACGAACGTCGGATGGAGCATGGTCTGTCAGCGCCGCTGGCGGACAAGCTGATCGCGTTCTTTTGCCAGGCCGTGACCGACTGGCGCACGCCGCTCGCCGCCGGCACGCTCGCCGCCCAACCGGCGCTCGCGCGCCAGGCGTTGCGAGACGCGATCGACCACGACGACACGGCGCTCACCATGCAACTGGCACCGCTCGTCGCGAATCTCGGCACGGCGCTCGCCGGCAGTTCGATCCCGACCGACTACGCGCTGCGGCGCGAGAAGTTTGCCGCCGCCACCGCGTTGCTTGAATCCGGTGCGCCGGTCGCGCCGGA
>NZ_CAJNKE010000852.1 GCF_905232215.1 Burkholderia sp. LMG 13014 | reverse complement strand
CCCAGTCGCGCAATCCCGCCGTGTGCCGCAGGTGCGCGAGGCCGACCGCGCCCGCGCCGACGATCGCGAGATGGCGTGCGTTGCGCGGCGCGAGGCAGTCGACCGCGAGCGCGGTCGTGCCTGCCGTGCGCTCGACGGTCAGCAGGCCCGCGTCGCACCACATCAGCGGCTGGCCGGTGCGCATCGACATCAGCGCGGTCCAGGCGGTGACGATGGGTTTGCCGCCCGTCACGACATACGGCGACAGCTTCGCGCCGAACACCTGCGCGTCGGCGAGCGCGCCGAGATACGTGATGAAGTCGCCGGCCTGGTCGGGAAACAGCGTGAGCGTTTGCGGCGGCTGCACCGCACGCGCCGCGGCGAGCGACGCGAACATGCTGCGCAGCGTGCCGAGCACGTCGAGCGACGGCAGGGCCGCGCGCACCGCGGCTTCGTCGACGGTCAGCGGCAGGGTCGGGGCGGTTTGCGTCATGGGGACATCTCCGGTCGGGGCCGGACAGGACGGTCTCGATCGACGGTGTCCGGCAGTGTTCGTGATGGACGAAAAGTCTAATATAGACAAACGAAGTCGGGAGAATTTTTCTTTTCGAGACAGCGTTTCGCCGCGTGTCGCTGAAAAAACATAGAAAAATCAAACGCTTTCCGGATGGTCTGCGACATTCCGAGGCCATCTATCGGGGCACGATTCTCGTATCCCCTATAGTCTATAGTAGACTTTGAGTCTATATTTCGCGGGCAGGATACGACGCGCCACCGTGTGGTGGCCGCCTGCTTCGAATGCCGATCCGGCGCCCGGCCGAGGCCGTCGTGCGACCGATCCTCATCGCCTCAATCCAGAACGGAAGGACCGTCATGAACTGGAAGCTCTCCCTCTGCGCCGCTGCGGCGCTTGCCTGCGCGGCCGTCACGGCCCACGCGGATCAGTCCACGTTGCGCTTCGGGATCGAAGCCGCCTATCCGCCGTTCGAGAGCAAGACGCCGGCCGGCCAGCTGCAGGGTTTCGACGTTGACATCGGCAACGCGGTGTGCGCGAAGCTGAACATGAAATGCGTATGGGTCGAGAATTCGTTCGACGGCCTGATCCCGGCACTGCAGGCGCGCAAGTTCGACGCGATCAACTCGGCGATGAACATCACGTCGAAGCGCCGGCAGAGCATCGACTTCACGCCGGCGATCTACGTGGTGCCGATCGTGATGATCGCCAAGCACGGCTCGCCGTTGCGGCCCGACGTCGCGAGCCTGCGCGGCAAGCACGTCGGCGTGCTGCAGGGCTCGTCGCAGGAGGATTTCCTGAAGGCGCACTGGGCCAATGCAGGGGTGGCCGTCGTGTCGTACCAGGATCAGGACCAGATCTACGCCGATCTCGTCGCGGGTCGTCTCGACGCGGCCGTGCAGGAAGCCCAGACCGCGCAGGACGGTTTCCTCGACAAGCCGGCCGGCCGCGACTACCAGATCGTCGGCGAGCCGCTGAAGGATCCGGCGACGCTCGGCGAAGGCACGGGCTTCGGGATGCGCAAGAACGACAAGGCGCTGCAGGCGAAGATCGTCGGCGCGCTCGACGCGCTGAAGAAGGACGGCACGCTCAGCGCGCTGTCGCAGAAGTATTTCAAGCGCGACATCGTCGCGAAGTAACCACCGCCGCGCGCCGGCCGCCACGCCGGCGCGCATCGCTTCGAATCTCGATGCAGTACGGGGAACCATGGATTTCGACGTCATCGTTCTGGGGGCCGGCATCGTCGGCGTGTCGTCGGCGCTGCATCTGCAGGATCGCGGGCTGCGCGTCGCGCTCGTCGACCGGCGCGCGCCCGGCGAGGAAACGAGCCACGGCAATGCGGGGCTGATCGAGCGCTCGTCGGTCGTGCCGTACGCGTTTCCGCGCCGGCTCGGCACGCTGTTGCGCTATGCGCGCAACCGCTCGGTCGATCTCTACTGGGACTGTCTC
>NZ_CAJNKE010000851.1 GCF_905232215.1 Burkholderia sp. LMG 13014 | reverse complement strand
GGCGTCGGACAACTCGCGTGCGAAGCGTGTCGCGTCGGCGAGCCCCTGCGGCGTCGCGTGACGGCTGCCGACCACGGCGAGCGCGCGCGCGTGCAGCAGGTCGAGCCGGCCCTTTACATATAGCAGCGGCGGCGGATCGTGCAGGTCGCGCAGCCGTGGCGGGTAGGCCGGATCGTTGAGCGTGACGAGCGTATTGCCCGGTGCGTCGAGCCAGGCGAGCGCGGCCTCGGTGCGCGCGTCGAGACCGTCACGCTCGCTCGCGCGCACGGCCAGGGCGGCGGCGGGGCTGGTTGCGGCGGCGATGGCCTGGTCGGATGCGCGCAGCAGCGCGTCCGGTGAGCCGAACGCATCGAGCAGTGCCTGCAGCACGGCGGGGGTGAGGCCGGGCGCATGCGCGAGCTGTAGCCACGCGCGCAGTGCGGAGGTGGTCAGCGCTTGCGGCGACATGAGGCGCCCCTCGAATGCGGTGGCCAGCGGACCGCGTGGCGCCATGATAAAATTTTCATCATCCGAAATACTCGACAGGGCCGCGCGCGCAGGCGCCCGGCCGATTGCAGGAGGCATGATCCGCGGCATTGATTCGCCGCGCGTCCGCCTCATCTTCATTGCATCCCGGCAGCAGCGCCAGCCGGCCGGATGGCCGATGCGGCACGCCGCTCCACCGAATACCGAACGCCATGGCTTTACTCAATATTCTTCATTACCCCGACAAGCGGCTGCACAAGGTCGCGAAGCCCGTCGACAAGGTCGACGACCGGATCCGCAAGCTCGTCGCCGACATGGCCGAGACCATGTACGCGGCACCGGGCATCGGCCTTGCGGCCACGCAGGTCGACGTGCACGAGCGCGTGATCGTGATCGACGTCTCCGAGGAGAAGAACGAGTTGCGCGCGTTCATCAACCCCGAGATCGTGTGGTCGAGCGACGAGAAGCAGATCTATGAAGAGGGCTGCCTGTCGGTGCCCGGCATCTACGACGAAGTCGAGCGTCCCGACCACGTGCGCGTGCGCGCGCTCAACGAGCAGGGCGAGACCTTCGAGCTCGACTGCGAGGGCCTGCTGGCCGTGTGCGTTCAGCACGAGATGGATCACCTGATGGGGCGCGTGTTCGTCGAATACCTGTCGCCGCTCAAGCAGACGCGCATCAAGACGAAGATGAAGAAACTCGAACGCGCGATGTAACGCGCGTTCGCCCAGCCCGACCCCGAACGCTGTCATGACCCATACGTTGCGCGTAGTTTTTGCCGGCACGCCGGAATTTGCCGCGGCTGCCCTCGCCGCGATCCACGAGGCCGGTTTTCCGGTACCGCTCGTGCTCACCCAGCCCGATCGCCCTGCCGGGCGCGGGATGAAACTTCAGGCGAGCGCGGTGAAGCGCTACGCCGTCGAGCACGGGATGCCGGTCGCGCAGCCGCCGTCGCTGCGCCGCGCGGGCAAGTACCCGGCGGAGGCGGCCGATGCGATCGAGCTGCTGCGCACGACTCCGCACGACGTGATGGTGGTTGCCGCGTACGGCCTGCTGCTGCCGCAGGAAGTGCTCGACATCCCGCGCGACGGCTGCATCAACATTCACGCGTCGCTGCTGCCGCGCTGGCGCGGCGCCGCGCCGATCCACCGCGCGATCGAGGCCGGCGACGCCGAAACGGGCGTCACGCTGATGCAGATGGATATCGGCCTCGACACCGGCGCGATGATCGAGGAGGCGCGCGTCGCGATCGCGCCCGACGAGACGACCGCGACCCTGCACGACCGGCTCGCTGCCGAAGGCGCGCGACTGATCGTCGACGCGCTCGTGAAGCTCGAGCGCGACGGCGTGCTGCCGGCGATGCCGCAACCGGCCGACGGCGTGACCTATGCTGAAAAGATCGGCAAGCACGAAGCGGCGCTCGACTGGCGCAAGCCTGCCGACGTGCTTGCGCGCCAGGTGCGCGCGTTCGATCCGTTCC
>NZ_CAJNKE010000850.1 GCF_905232215.1 Burkholderia sp. LMG 13014 | reverse complement strand
CGGCGGCTTGCGCGCCCCGCGCGCACCTGCACCGATGCTTCTCGCGCCCGAGACAGATTGACCGCGCGGCGCGTCGTTCGCATGCAGACGCCAGCGCGCCTATTCGTCCCAGTGCACCACTTCCCACGTTCGCGTGGCGGCATCCGCGCGCAGCCAGACGACACCCGCTGTCGGCACTGGCCGCGCCAACAGCGTATCGAGCGGCACGCGCAGTACATGCGATGCAAACGCGCGGATCACGCCCGCATGCGTCACCGCCCATTGCGGCCGGTCGAACTGCGCCACTGCATCGGCCTGCCGTGCGACCCGCGCGGCAAACCGCGCGACGCTTTCGCCGCCGTGCGCACACGCATGCATCAGGTCGGCCGCCCACGCATCGAGCGCCGCGCGATCGATATCGTCCCAGCGCCGCATTTCCCACGCGCCGAAATCCATTTCCTGCCAGTCCGCATCGCGCCGCAGCGGCACGTCGCATGCTTGCGCGAGCCGTTCGGCAACCGATGCGCAGCGCGTCAGCGGGCTCGTCCAGACCTGTTCGGGAAACGGCGCGCAGAGTGCCGACAGATGCGCGCGCACGGCCTGCGCGCCGGCGTCGGCCGGTACGGCGAGCGGCACGTCGCTGCGTCCATAGCAGATGCCCGGCTCGACACCGACGGCCGGATGACGGATCAGGACGACGTCCATCCGAGCACCACGAGATAGATCGCCAGTTCGCACAGTTGCTGCGCGAAGCCGAGACAGTCGCCCGTATATCCGCCGATCCGCTTCACGAAATAGCGGGCGGCCCACGCGCGCACGAGCACGAGCGCAACGCATGCGACGACACCCATGCGCCAGTCGGGCCAGAACAGCCAGGGCAATCCGAGTAGCGCCGCGACGCACGCCGCGCGCGCACCCATCCGTTGTGCGACCGGTTTCGCCTTGCCTTCGGGCCGCACGTAGTCGAGCGTCATCAGCAAGCTCACGGCCGCCGCGCGGCTCGCCGCGTGCGCGGCGATCATCGTCCATGCGGCACGCAACGGCAGCATCGACGCAAGCGCCTGCCATTTCACGCCGAGCGAGATCACGAGCGCGACCGCGCCGAACGTGCCGATTCGCGAGTCGTGCATGATGCGCAGCACGTCGTCGCGCGTATAGCCGCCGCCGAACGCATCGCAACTGTCGGCCAGGCCGTCCTCGTGAAAGGCGCCCGTTGCGAGCAGCGTCGCGGCCATCGACAACCCGACCGCGATCGACGGGGGCAGCACACGCAGCGCAGCGAGATAGACGAGCGCGCCCCACGCGCCGACACATGCGCCGACGAGCGGAAAATAGCGCGCAGCTTGGTCGAGATCACCGGCCGCATAACCGATCGAGCGCGGCACGGGCACGCGCGTGAAATAGCCGAGCGCGACGAAGAAGTAGCGCAGTTCGGCCCGCACGCCGCGCGTGCGATCAGGCGTCACGATTGTCGACGCCGGCCGATTCGAAACTCGCCATTTCCGTGAGGAACGCAGCCGCCGCACGCACGAGCGGCAGCGCGAGCGCCGCGCCCGTGCCTTCGCCGAGCCGCAGGTCGAGCGCGAGCAGCGGCTTCGCACCGAAATGCTCGAGCATGCGCCGGTGCCCGGCCTCGTGCGACGTATGCGAGAACACGCAGTAGTCGCGCACGCCGGGCGCGATGCGCTCGGCGACGAGCAGCGCAGCCGTCGCGATGAAGCCGTCGACGAGGATCGTCATCCGCTCGCTTGCGGCCGCGAGATACGCGCCCGTCATCATCGCGATCTCGAAGCCGCCGAACGTCGCGAGCACGTCGAGCGGTGCGATCGCGTGCGAGTGCTTGACGAGCGCACGACCGAGCACCGCGCGCTTGTGCGCGAGGCCCTGGTCGTCGAGGCCCGTGCCGCGCCCGACGCAGGCATCGATCGGCACGCTGAGCAGCCGGCTCATCAGGCACGCGGCCGACGACG
>NZ_CAJNKE010000849.1 GCF_905232215.1 Burkholderia sp. LMG 13014 | reverse complement strand
TTTCGAGTACGACGTATATGGGCGGCTGGTTCGCAAGTTGAGTGGTCACGGGCCTTCCAAAGAACTGGCTCTCGAGTACGACGATTGGAATCAGCTAAAGACCGTCGTGACGAAGGACCGGCTTGGCATCGCGACGACGCATTTCGAATACGACGCGTTCGGTCGGCGGATTCGGAAGCTCAATGGGGCTTATGCGAGTACGGACTTCCTGTGGGATGGCATGCGGCTTGTGCAGGAGACGTATCACGATCGTCAGGGTGAGGAAGCGCTGACGTATTTGTATGAGTCCAACAGCTACGTACCGCTCGCACGGATCGATCAGGCGGCGCCCGCGGCGAACGATGACGATGCGCGCGACACTGTCTACTATTTCCATAACGACGTGTCGGGGTTGCCCGAAGAGCTGACCGACGTCGACGGCGAACTGGTCTGGCAGGCTCGCTACAAGGTGTGGGGCAACGCAGTTCAGGAAGAATGGATCGCGCGAGCGCCGCAGCGGCCGGCGCTGGCGTGGGGCGAAGTGCAGGCGGCCGCGCCAACACCGACCCGTGCGCCGCGGTCACAGAATCTGCGCTTCCAGGGGCAGTATCTGGACCGCGAGACCGGGCTGCACTACAACACCTTCCGGTTCTACGATCCGGATGTGGGGCGGTTCATCAATCCGGATCCGATTGGGCTCGCAGGCGGCGCCAACTTGTATCACTATGCAGGGAACCCGCTAACCTGGATTGACCCGTGGGGCTGGTGTCGCCGAGGCAATCAGGCGACCAAGAACCATATGGATAACGTCAGAGATCAATATCTTGCTGATAATCCGACTCATACGCATGTTGCGGGTGGACGAAATCCTGTTACCGGAGCGGAACGTCCGGAGACCTACCTTCCGCCGGTAAGCGGGGGCGGACGTAAAGGAAGCTCTTATACAGACATGACATTCAGGGATGCTCAAGGCAATCGTATTCATATCCAGACGGTCGACAAGGGTTCGGTGAACGGGATGTCGCAGCGGGAATGGGCAAATGCGAATCGCATCACGCAACAGGATCCGAAGGCGATTGTGATCACGGTCGTGAAAGGCGCGCCACTACAACCTGGCGACCTGAATACGGCGACAATGCTGCCTGGCACTGTCACTATTAAATGAAAGAAAGGAGTTCGTTTTGACCACCAAGATGCCGACGTTGCAGACCTTCATGACCCCAGTCGACGAAGCGGTGTTCTCGGATCTGCTGAAAGCGCAAATTCCGCAAGTCAAGTTTATCGACTCGTATATCTGGAGCTTGCCGGTTCCCCCTGCCTACGACAGCATGACAGAGTGTAATGGGCAACCGTTTTCCGATATCGTGATCCTTGACGAGGCAATTTGCTCAGTTGAGCGATACGCGCAAGAATTCATGGCACCGCACCCAGGCGGATCTGGTTATATGGGGTCCATGGAAGGTCCGGGAGCAATTCAGTTTCTTCGATCCCACGAGGCGGACTATGCGCCGGGATGCCTACGCGATGGCCGTCTCGCGGCATCCTATGATTCCGACACCGATCCAGCGACGGACGTCTTTGTCAAACTAGTCTGGAAAGTGTTCAAGAAATTTGCGCACAAGACGTTCGTGGTCAACCGCGAAACGGGAGTGGTAAATGAAAAACCAGAGGCTCGATTTTTTGCGGGACCGGATGCCGCTGCGAAGTTCGACGGTATGGACGGACACTATCTGACGAATAACGCGTTCTTCTATCTTGTGGCGCAACCGTCCAAGTAAAATTCGATCGTGCCGCCCGAGATCAAAGGCAAGATTGCGAGCGGGTCGGGGAACGTATACGTCAACAACAAACCGGCGGCGCGGGCAGCGAAGCCAGGCGATCTCGATACCGTCGCGTGTACCGATCATCCCGGGCCGCAGATGATTGCCGACGGATCGGGCAGCGTTTATATCAACGATCAACCGGCCGCACGGGTC
>NZ_CAJNKE010000848.1 GCF_905232215.1 Burkholderia sp. LMG 13014 | reverse complement strand
GACGTTCGCCGCCAGCCGGTTGCGCACCGACAGCGGCTGCGCGAGCTGCACGACGTTGTCGCCGACGATCGCGCCGTACACGCGCCATTCGCCGCGATCGGTGCGCTCGGTCGAGAAGCCGAGTTCCGCGCGCGGCGCGATCGGCGCACGCGGATGCGAGAAGTACATCAGCACGCCGTTGCGGTTCCAGATCTGGATCACGATGCCTTCGTCGCCGTTGGTGCGCGAACCGAACACCTGCGAGAACGGCTCGGACGGCAACGCCGCGGCGATTTCCTGCAACTGGTAGTCGAACAGTTCGTTCGCCTCGGCGAGCGCCTGCCGGTAGATGAGCCAGCCCGCGAGGCCCACGCCCGCGACGACGATCGCGAGCAGCCAGATCAGCAATTGATGACGAATCGACCTCACGCGTCAGCTTTCCTTGACGACCATGTAGCCGAGCCCGCGCACGTTGCGGATCAGGTCCGAGCCGAGCTTCTTGCGCAGCGCGTGGATGTAGACCTCGACCGTGTTGCTGCCGATCTCCTCGCCCCAGCCGTACATCTTCTCCTCGAGCTGGCTCTTCGACAGCACCGCGCCGGGCCGTGCGAGCAGCGCCTCGAGCAGCGCGAACTCGCGCGCGGACAGCGCGACGGGCACGCCGTCGAGCGTCACCTGGTGCGAAGCGGGATCGAGCGTCAACGCGCCGTGGCGGATCAGCGATTCGCTGCGCCCGGCCTGGCGGCGGATCAGCGCACGCATCCGCGCGCCCAGTTCATCGAGGTCGAACGGCTTGACGAGGTAATCGTCGGCGCCCGCGTCGAGCCCCTTCACGCGATCGGCCACCGCGTCGCGCGCGGTGACGATCAGCACCGGCAGCGCCAGCCCCCGCGCGCGCAGCGTGCGCAGCACGTCGATGCCGTCGCGCTTCGGCAGGCCGAGATCGAGCAGCAGCAGGTCGTACGTCTCGCCGCCGAGCGCCGTCAGCGCGGCGTCGCCGTCCTGCACCCAGTCGACCGCAAAGCCATCCGAGCGCAGCGCCTTGCGCACGCCTTCGGCAATCATTCGATCATCTTCGACAAGCAGAATCCGCATCGGGACAGGCATCCATCGGGCGAGTCAAACACGGCGACCATTGTAGCGCCACGAATCACATGCGCGGCACCGTGCAATGCAACAGAAAGGCGGATTGCAAGGGGGCTGTCCGGACTTGTCTCTACAATGTGCGCTTTGGCGCCGCGCGCGCCCTGCCCGAACGTCGTGCTTCTCCCGTATTCGTCCATGCCGATTTCCGATCTGTCCACCCGGTTCGCCCCCCGCACCCGCGTCTGCCTGCGGGCCGCCGCCATCGTCGCCACCTGCACGGCCCTCGCCTTCGCGCCGTCCGCGCAGGCCCGCAAGAAATCCCACAAGGAAGCGCGCAAGACCACGGTCGTGTCGCCCGCCGCACGTGCGGCCGGCCTGCCGGCGTCCGTGCTCGTCGCGCTGCAGCGCGCGAAGGTGCCGGCGTCGGCGATGAGCGTCGTCGTCGAGCGCGTCGGCGATCCGGAACCGCTGATCGCGTGGAATGCGAGCCGGCCGATGATGCCCGCCTCGACGATGAAGCTGGTGACGACCTTCTCGGGCCTGTCGATCCTCGGCCCCGACTACCGCTGGCGCACGACCGCGTACACGGACGGCACGATCGACCCCGACGGCACGCTGCAGGGCAACCTGTACATCAAGGGCACCGGCGATCCGAAGCTCGTGCCCGAAGAGCTGATCGACCTCGTCGACAAGCTCCGCAAGGCCGGCGTCAAGCGCGTGGCCGGCGGCCTCGTGCTCGACAAGAGCTACTTCGCGGCATCGACGCGCGATCTCCCGTCGTTCGACGACGACGCAAGCGCGCCGTACAACGTCGGCCCCGATCCGCTGCTGTACGCATTCAAGGCCGTGTCGTTCACCGTCACGCCGGGCGACGACGGCAAGGTGGCCGTCGACGT
>NZ_CAJNKE010000847.1 GCF_905232215.1 Burkholderia sp. LMG 13014 | reverse complement strand
CACCCCGGTTGCCGCTCGATGCCGGCGGCCATCTCGCGAAGTCGCGTGCGGTGCGCGATTTCTTCGACTACTGCCTGACCGCGCAGAGCGACCTGAGCGCGGCCGCGCTCGATGCATTCGTCGCTCGCGAGATTGCCGCGCAGCTCGACGGCACCTTCGCGCAGGCCGAGGCGCTCGACGTGTGGCGCCGGTATCGCGCGTATCTCGACGCACTCGCGAAACTGCGCGACGCCGGCGCGGTCGAGAAGTCCGACCTGGGCGCGCTGCAGCTCGCGCTCGACCAGCGTGCGTCGATCGCATACCGCACGCTCGGCGACTGGAGCCAGCCATTCTTCGGTGCGGAGCAGTGGCGGCAGCGCTACGACCTTGCGCGGCTGAAGATCGCGCAGGATCCCACGCTGACGGATGCGCAGAAGGCCGAGCGGCTTGCAGCGCTCGAACAGCAGATGCCGGCCGACGAACGCGCCGAGCAGCAGCGCATCGACCAGCAGCGCGCGGCGATCGACCAGATCGCGCAATTGCAGAAGAGCGGGGCGACGCCCGATGCGATGCGCGCGCAACTGACACAGACGCTCGGCCCCGAAGCGGCCGCGCGTGTCGCGCAGATGCAGCAGGACGACGCGTCGTGGCAGAGCCGCTACGCGGACTACGCGGCGCAGCGTGCGCAGATCGAATCGGCCGGCCTGTCGCCGCAGGATCGCGACGCGCAGATCGCCGCGCTGCGGCAGCGCGTGTTTACGAAGCCCGGCGAAGCCGTGCGCGCGGCCTCGCTCGATCGCGGGGCGGGCAGCGCGCGGTAACGCGGAAAGCGCGGGCAGTACGGCGCGTGTCCGCTGCTATGCCGCGCGCGTGAGGTCCCGCGGCAGGTGTTGCTCGATGGTATTCGCGAGCGTGTCGAACGCGGGCCCGATGCCTTCGTGCGCGACGCACGCATAGCCGAGCAGCAGGCCGCGCTGCGCGGTGTCGAGGCTGCTGTAGTAGCTGGTGAGCGGGCGCACGATCACGCCCGCATCGAACGCGCTCTGCGTGACCGCGCGATCGTCGCACGCGTCGGGCAGGCCGAGCACGAGATGCAGGCCGGCCTCGTCGCCCATCACGGGCAGCGCGTCGCCGAAGCGCGCGCGGATCGCGTCGATCATCAATTGCCGGCGCTCGCCGTACAGCGTCCGCATCCGCCTGACGTGCGAAGTCAGGTGGCCGTCCATGATGAATTCGGCGAGCACGGCCTGCTGCATCAGCTGGCCTTCGCGGTACAACTCCGATAACCCGGTGCGGAACGTGTCGACCAGATGCTCGGGCACGACCATGTAGCCCATCCGCAGCCCCGGGAACAGCATCTTGCCGAGGCTGCCGACGTAGATCACGCGGCCGCCGTCGTCGAGCCCCTGCAGTGATGCGAGCGGGCGGCTGCCGTAGCGGAACTCGCTGTCGTAGTCGTCCTCGATGATCCAGCAGCGGTGCTGGCGCGCATATTCGAGCAGCATCCGGCGCCGCGCGAGGCTCATCACCATCCCGAGCGGGTACTGATGCGACGGCGTGACGAGCACGAGCCGCGGCGGATGCTGCATGTCGCTGGCGCGCGGGTCGAGCCCTTCCTGGTCGACCGGCACCGGTGTCAGGGTGAGGCCGGCTGCCTGCAGGACGCTGCGCACGCCCCAGTAGCATGGCTCCTCGACCCATGCGCGATCGCCGATGTCGGACAGCAGCCGCACCGCGAGATCGATCGACTGGTGGATGCCCGTCGTGATGATCACCTGGTCCGGCGAGCATTTGACCGAGCGCGCGACGCGCAGGTAATCGGCGAGCGCGCGCCGCAACGGCCGGTAGCCGCCGCCCGGCGCATAGGTCAGCAGCTCGGGGTTCGCTTCCTTCCACAACCGCGCTTGCAGGCGGCTCCACGTCCGGCTCGGGAATTCCGACACGTCCGGCACGCCCGGCATGAACGCGCCCCATTGGCGTCGT
>NZ_CAJNKE010000846.1 GCF_905232215.1 Burkholderia sp. LMG 13014 | reverse complement strand
GCTGCGCGTGCTCGCGCGCCAGCAGCAACTGCTGCGCGTCGACTTCGAGGCCATGCCGACGCACGAGGTGCTGCTCGCTGGGCTCGCGCGCTTCGATTCGCTGCTGCCGCAGCACGACGTCGTGCTGATGTCGGATTACGCGAAAGGCGGCCTGACGCATGTCACGACGATGATCGAGAAGGCACGTGCGGCCGGCAAGTCCGTCCTCGTCGATCCGAAGGGCGACGACTGGGCACGCTATCGCGGCGCGTCGCTGATCACGCCGAATCGCGCGGAATTGCGCGAAGTGGTCGGGCAGTGGAAATCGGAAGACGATCTGCGCGCGCGTGTCGCGAAGCTGCGCGCGGAACTCGACATCGACGCGCTGCTGCTCACGCGTTCGGAAGAGGGCATGACGCTCTTTTCCGCCACCGGCGAATTGCATGCCCCGGCGCTCGCGCGCGAGGTGTTCGACGTGTCGGGCGCGGGCGATACCGTGATCGCGACGGTCGCGACGATGCTCGGCGCTGGCGTGCCGCTCGTCGATGCCGTCGTGCTCGCGAATCGCGCGGCAGGCATCGTG
Organism: Burkholderia sp. LMG 13014; assembly: GCF_905232215.1. Classification (GTDB taxonomy): domain Bacteria; phylum Pseudomonadota; class Gammaproteobacteria; order Burkholderiales; family Burkholderiaceae; genus Burkholderia. Next base: position 1,401 of record NZ_CAJNKE010000846.1, on the reverse strand, counting down.
GTCGGCAAGCTCGGCACGGCCACGGTGGACTACGACGAACTGTTTCACTGAGCACATGCGGTGGCGCGACAAGCGCGCCCCACGCATCGCTCGCACTTTTCAGGCAGGACGATCATGACCCTCATCGTCACCGGCGCAGCCGGTTTTATCGGCGCGAACATCGTCAAGGCGCTCAACGCGCGCGGCGAGACGCGCATCATCGCAGTCGACAACCTGACGCGCGCGGACAAGTTCCGCAATCTCGTCGATTGCGAGATCGACGACTATCTGGACAAGACGGAATTCGTCGAACGTTTTGCTCGCGGCGATTTCGGCAAGGTACGCGCGATATTCCATGAAGGCGCCTGTTCGGACACGATGGAAACCGACGGCCGCTACATGATGGACAACAACTTCCGCTACAGCCGTGCGGTGCTCGACGCCTGCCTCGCGCAGGGCACGCAGTTCCTGTACGCATCGTCGGCCGCGACCTACGGCGGCTCGACGCGGTTCGTCGAGGAGCGTGACGTCGAGGCGCCGCTGAACGTCTACGGCTATTCGAAGTTCCTGTTCGACCAGGTGATCCGTCGCGTGCTGCCGAGCGCGAAGAGCCAGATCGCCGGTTTCCGCTATTTCAACGTGTACGGCCCGCGCGAGACGCACAAGGGGCGCATGGCGTCGGTCGCGTTCCACAACTTCAACCAGTTCCGCGCGGAAGGCAAGGTGAAGCTGTTCGGCGAGTACAACGGCTATGCGCCGGGCGAGCAGACGCGCGACTTCGTGTCGGTCGAGGACGTGACGAAGGTGAACCTGTTCTTCTTCGATCATCCGGAGAAGTCGGGCATCTTCAACCTCGGCACCGGCCGTGCGCAGCCGTTCAACGATATCGCGTCGACGGTCGTGAATACGTTGCGCGTGCTCGACAACCTGCCGCCGCTGACGCTCGCGCAGCAGGTCGAGCAGGGGCTGATCGAATACGTGCCGTTCCCCGATGCGTTGCGCGGCAAGTACCAGTGCTTCACGCAGGCCGACCAGACGAAGCTGCGTGCGGCCGGTTACGACGCGCCGTTCCTGACCGTGCAGGAAGGCGTCGACCGCTACGTGCGTTGGCTATCCGGCCAGGTTTAAGCGGAAGCGTTGCATCGATAGACTGGGTCTCACGGTCGGCAGCCGCCGGCCGTATTCATCGGAGATCCAGCACATGATCAGGAAATGGTTGGTCGCAGCGGCAATGCTCGGCACGATCGCGTCGGCCTGGGCGGCCGTCGATGTCAACACCGCGAATGAGGATGCGCTCGTCGGCATCAAGGGCATCGGCCCGGCACGGGCGAAAGCGATTCTCGACGAACGCGGCGCACGCGGTCCGTTCAGGAATGCGGACGATCTCGCATCACGCGTGAAAGGCATGGGCGGCCATACCGT
>NZ_CAJNKE010000845.1 GCF_905232215.1 Burkholderia sp. LMG 13014 | reverse complement strand
GCAAAGCGCCGACGAACAGACGCGGCTGGACCGGCTCAACAACCAGATGACGCTGTACCGCGCGCTCGGCGGCGGGATGTCCTGACTGGCGCGCGTGCAGGGCCGGCCACGCCAGCCGCACCGGCCACGCACGCTGTCATTCGCACACGGGCGCCCTGCGTCGCGCCGGCGCAAACGCCACCACGCTCGCCGTCGCGAGCACGGCCACGCCTGCCGCGCCGTACACCATCACCCAGCCGAACCCGTGCACGAGCGCCGCATGCAGCGCCGCGCCGGTCGGGTCGGCCTGCGCGAGCGCCGGGGCGATCTCGTGCAGCCCGTCGGTCCGCCCGGATGCTATCTCCTGCGCAAGCCGGCGCAGCGCCGCGTCGCCGATCGTGCCCGCGACACCGGCCTTCAGGCTCGCGACGATCCCCGCGACCAGCACGAAGCCCATCGCCGCGATGTTCAGCGCGAGCGAGATCATCCGCGCGCTCATGTCGATGCCCGACGCCATCCCGGCCCGCGAGCTCGGCACCGCGCCCGTCGTCGTGTTGGTCACGGGCGTGTTCGTGAGCCCGAGCCCGATGCCGGCGATCACGCAGCCGGGCAGCATCGTGATCCAGCTCGCATGGTCGGCCGCGCTGCCGATCCGCATCAGCGCGAAACCCGCCGCGATCGTGAACAGGCCGCCCGGAATCACGACGCCCGGCCCGTAGCGCAGCGCGAGCCGTTCGCCGAACGGCGGCGCGACCAGCGTCGGCAACGTGTACGCGAGCAACGCGAGGCCGGCCGTCACGCTGTCGTAGCCAAGCGCGACCTGGAACCAGATCGGCAGATAGATCATGAACGGCCAGAAGCTGAAGTTCATCCCCATCGAGCCGAAGATCGCGCCGGTGAACGCGCGGATCCGGAACACCGAGAAGTCGAACATCGGCCGTGCGCTGGCGCGTTCCGCGACGACGAAGCCGACCAGCGCCAGCACAGTCGCCCCGAGCACGCCGAGGCCAGCGGCGCTGGTCAGCCCGAGTTCCGCGCTTTGCGTGATGTAGAACGCCAGGCCGAGCACCGCCAGCGACAGCGTGACGATGCCCGCCACGTCGAGCTTGCCCGCGTGCGGATCGCGCGACTCCTGCACCGCGCCGCCGATCAGCACGAGCGCGACGGCCGCGAGCGGCGCATGGACGAGGAACACCCACGGCCAGCTTGCCAGCGCGACGATCGCGCCGCCGACGATCGGCCCGAACCCGAGCCCGATGCCGAACACGATCCCCCAGATCCCGAACGCGCGGCCGCGCTCGCGGCCTTCGCGGAACTGGTGCGACAGCACGGCAATCTGGCAGATCAGCATCGCGCCGCCGCTCGCGCCCTGCAGCAGCCGGCCCGCGACGAGCACCGGCACGTTCGGCGCGAGCCCGCACAGCAGCGACGTCGCGCCGAACAGCACGGTGCCGATCACATACACGCGCTTGCGACCGAACCGGTCGGCGAGCGTGCCGGCCGCCATCAGCACGGTCGTGCACGCGATCGTGTACGCGTTCATGATCCACTGCATGCCGTTGAAATCGCCATGCAGCACGTGTTCGAGCGTCGGCAGGATCACCGGCACGCTCGAGATTTCGAGGCCGAACATCAGCGACGTGAGACAGACGGCCGCGAGCGCGACCGCATTCCTGCGGGAGTCGGATAGCGTCATGCGTATTGCGCCGCGGCCCGGCAACGGGCCGTGCGCCTCCAGATGAGAAGGATTCGCCGCGTGCGGCCGGCGACGCACGCTGGACGGGAATCGGTACTATAGTGAGAATTCCCATCCCCATTGACGCACGCATTTCTCCAGACTGGGGAACTACAGGATTCAATCACCCCCACCCTCCCATGACCGACAGACTCGACGGCGTGACGACCTTCGTCCAGGTAGTGGAATCGGGCAGCTTCGCGCTCGCCGCGGAGCGGCTCGACATGACGCGTTCGGCCGTCGGCAAGGCGG
>NZ_CAJNKE010000844.1 GCF_905232215.1 Burkholderia sp. LMG 13014 | reverse complement strand
CTGACCGCCCCCACGGGGGGCAGCGAACGAAGTGAGCGTGGGGGTCGTTTCATCTCAGCCTCCGCCGGGCCGCCCCAAGGGGGCTGACCGCCCCCACGGGGGGAGCCGTGCATGGGACCGGAGTAAGCGCTGAAGCGCCAACTCCGGTCGACAGCGAACGAAGAAAGCGTGCGGGCCGTTTCATCTCAGCCTGCCTGACCGGCGCGTGCCGCACGCACCGCGCTGACAGCACGCAGGATCGACTCGCCGGTGGCCGGCGCATCGAGCGGCGGGTTCACCTTGTAGTCGCCGACCGCGGCCACCGCATCTCGCACCGCGAAGAACACCGAGAACGGCAGCAGCAGCGGCGGCTCGCCGACGGCCTTCGAACGGTGGATGCTGTCCTCGACGTTGCGGTTCTTGAACAGCTGCACGTTGAATTCGGGCGGCGTGTCGTTCACCGTCGGGATCTTGTACGTGGACGGCGCATGCGTCATCAGCTTGCCGCCCTTGTTCCACCACAGCTCCTCGGTCGTGAGCCAGCCCATCCCCTGGATGAACGCGCCTTCGACCTGGCCGATGTCGAGCGCCGGGTTCAGCGACGCACCCACGTCGTGCAGCGCATCGACGCGCAGCGTGCGCATCTCGCCCGTCAGCGTGTCGATCACCACTTCCGACACGGCCGCGCCGTACGAGTAGTAGTAGAACGGCCGGCCCTGCAGCTTCGACTGGTCCCAGTACAGCTTCGGCGTCGCGTAGAAGCCGTCGGACCACAGCTGCACGCGCGCGAGGTACGCCTTCGCGACCACTTCGCCGAACGGCACGCCGTTGCCGCCCACCCACACGAAGTCGTTGCCGAACTTCACGTCGGCCGCATCGACCTTGCCGTCGCCGAACTGCTTCGCCGCGAACACCGCGAGCCGCTCGCGCAACTGGCGCGCCGCATCCTGCGCGGCCTTGCCGTTCAGGTCCGAGCCCGTCGACGCAGCCGTCGCGGACGTGTTCGCGACCTTGCTGGTGTCGGTCGCCGTCACGCGGATCCGGCCGAAGCGGATGCCGAGCTCGTGCGCGACGACCTGCGCGACCTTCGTGTTGAGCCCCTGCCCCATCTCCGTGCCGCCGTGGTTCACGAGCACCGAGCCGTCGGTGTAGATGTGCACCAGCGCGCCGGCCTGGTTGAAGTGCGTGACGTTGAACGCAATGCCGAACTTCACCGGCGTGATCGCGATGCCCTTCTTCAGCACCGTGTTGCGCGCATTGAATGCGCGCACGCCCGCGCGCCGCGCGCGGTAGTCGCTCGTCGCCTCGAGTTCGCCGAGCAGTTCCTGCAGCACGTTGTCCTCGACCGTCTGCCCGTAAGGCGTGACGTTGCGTTCGGTCTTGCCGTACAGGTTCGCATAGCGGACGTCGAGCGGATCGCGATCGAGCGAACGCGCGACGTCGTCGAGGATGTACTCGATCGCGAACGCGCCCTGCGGGCCGCCGAACCCGCGGAACGCAGTGTTCGACTGCGTGTTGGTCTTGCCGCAGTAGCCGGCGATGTTCACGTCGCCCAGCCAGTATGCGTTGTCGAAGTGGCACACCGCACGCGTCATCACCGGGCCCGACAGGTCGGCCGAGAAACCGCAGCGCGACGTCATGTCGAGCGCCACGCCGTCGATGCGGCCGTCGTCGTCGTAGCCGACGTCGAAGCGGTAATGGAAGTCGTGCCGCTTGCCGGTGATCATCATGTCGTCGTCGCGGTCCGGACGCAGCTTCACCGGACACAGCAGCTTCCACGCGGCGAGCGCCGCGCAGCACGCGAACAGGCCCGACTGCGATTCCTTGCCGCCGAACCCGCCGCCCATCCGGCGGCATTCGACGAGTACGTTGTGCGACGCGACGCCGAGCACGTGCGCGACGAGGTGCTGCATCTCGCTCGGGTGCTGCGTCGAGCAGTACACGTGCATCCCGTCGTCGTCCTTCGGCACCGCGTATGCGATCTGCCCTTCGAGGTAGAAC
>NZ_CAJNKE010000843.1 GCF_905232215.1 Burkholderia sp. LMG 13014 | reverse complement strand
CGAAGGCGAAGGCGCTGAAGGTCAATGCGGGCGCGGAGGCCGGCACGGACGTCGGGCCGGTCGTGTCGAAGGCCGCGAAGGAACGCATCCTGTCGCTGATCGACGCGGGCGTGAAGGAAGGCGCGAAGCTCGAACTCGACGGCCGCGACGTGCAGGTGACCGGCTACGAGCAGGGCAACTTCGTCGGCCCGACGATCTTCTCGGGCGTGAAGACGAACATGTCGGTCTACACGCATGAAATCTTCGGGCCCGTGCTGGTCGTGATGGAAGCCGACACGCTCGACGACGCGATCGCGCTCGTCAACGCGAATCCGTTCGGCAACGGCGTCGGCCTGTTCACGCAGAGCGGCGCGGCCGCGCGCAAGTTCCAGAGCGAAATCGACATCGGCCAGGTCGGCATCAATATCCCGATCCCGGTACCGGTGCCGTTCTTCAGCTTCACGGGCTCGCGCGGCTCGAAGCTCGGCGATCTCGGCCCGTACGGCAAGCAGGTCGTGCAGTTCTACACGCAGACCAAGACGGTCACCGCACGCTGGTTCGACGACGACACGACGGCCGGCCCGGTGAATACGACGATCCGGCTGCATTGAGCGGCGGAGGACACGAACATGAAAATCGGTTTTATCGGCCTCGGCCACATGGGCGCGCCGATGGCGCTGAACCTGCTGAAATCCGGCCATGAAGTACATGCGTTCGACCTGAGCGCTGACGCATTGCGCGCGCTGCAGGATGCCGGCGCACAGGTGGCCGCATCGCCGCGCGATGCGGCATCGGGCGCGACGTTCGTCATCACGATGCTGCCGGCCGCACCGCACGTGCGCTCGGTGCTGTCCGGCGAGAACGGCGTGCTCGCCGGCCTCGGCGCGGGCGCGACCGTGATCGATTCGAGCACGATCGACCCGGCGAGCGCGCAGGCGTTCGGCGCGCTCGTGCGCGAGCACGGCGGCGCGTTCGTCGATGCACCCGTGTCGGGCGGCACCGGCGGTGCGGCGGCCGGCACGCTGACCTTCATGGTCGGCGGCAGCGATGCGGATTTCGAGCGCGTGAAACCCGTGCTTGCTGGCATGGGCAAGAACATCGTCCATTGCGGTGCGACGGGCATGGGGCAGGTCGCGAAGGTCTGCAACAACCTCGTGCTCGGCATCTCGATGGCGGCCGTGTCGGAGGCGATGTCGCTCGGTGTCGCGCTCGGCATCGATCCGAAGGTGCTGGCCGGCATCGTCAACACGTCGACGGGCCGCTGCTGGAGTTCCGACACCTATAACCCGTATCCGGGCGTGATCGACACCGCACCGTCGTCGCGCGGTTACTCGGGCGGCTTCGGCACCGACCTGATGCTGAAGGATCTCGGCCTCGCGAACGACGCCGCGAAGCAGGCGCGCCAGCCCGTCTATCTCGGCGCGCTTGCGCAGCAGCTGTACCAGACGATGAGCAGCCGTGGCGACGGCCAGCTCGATTTCTCGGCGGTGATCCGCCTGTACCAACCGGCAACGAAGAAGGACGCATGATGATCGAACTGGACTACGTCGACGACGGCGCGATCGCGTGCGCGACGCTCAAGCGTCCGCCCGCGAACGCCTTTACCGCCGACGGGCTGCAGCAATTGCAGGCAACCGTCGCCGAACTGAATGCGAACCCGCGCGTGCGCGCGCTGGTGATTACGGGCGACGGCCCGAAATTCTTCAGCGCGGGCGCCGACCTGAACACGTTCGCCGAAGGCGACCGCGCGGTCGCGCGCGCGATGGCGTCGCGCTTCGGCGCGGCGTTCGAGGCGCTGCACGACGCGCGCGTCGTGACCATTGCGGCGATCAACGGCTACGCGATGGGCGGGGGTCTCGAATGCGCGCTCGCGTGCGACCTGCGGATTGCCGAGACGCATGCGCAGATGGCACTGCCCGAGCCGTCGGTCGGCCTGCTGCCGTGCGGGCTCGGCACGCAGACGCTGCCCTGGCTCGTCGGCGAAGGCTGGGCGAAGAAGATCATCCTGACCGG
>NZ_CAJNKE010000842.1 GCF_905232215.1 Burkholderia sp. LMG 13014 | reverse complement strand
GCAGCAGCTGAAGGAACTGCTCGAACTCGATCCGCCGTACAACGCGAAGGTCACGTTCAAGCCGGACGCGGGTGCCGCGACCGGCTGGAGCGCACCGGATCTCGCGCCGTGGCTCGCGTCGTCGCTCGATGCCGCATCGCGCCGCCACTTCGGCGCCGACTGCGCGTACATGGGCCTCGGCGGTACGATCCCGCTGATGAACGTGCTGCAGGAAGGTTTCCCGTCCGCGCAGTTCATGGTGTGCGGCGTGCTCGGGCCGAAGTCGAACGCGCACGGCCCGAACGAATTCCTGCACGTGCCGTACGCGAAGAAGCTGACGGCGGCGGTCGCGGACGTGATCGCAACCGCGCGCTGAGCGTGACAACTGCCCAACCCGACCTGACGGAGCCTTGCCGATGACCGCACTGCCGACGCCCGATACCGAACCGCTGCGCATGCGCGCCGAACCGCTGCATGCGTTCGTCGCGGCACTCTGGGAACGGGCGGGCAGCAGCGAGCGCGAGGCGAGGCTCGTTGCCGATCATCTGGTCGGCGCGAATCTCGCGGGCCACGATTCGCACGGGATCGGGATGATTCCGAACTACGTCGCGTCGTGGCGGGAAGGGCAGTTGCAGTTGAACGGGCACGCGTCGATCGTCCGCGACGGCGGTGCGGTGCTGACGATCGATGGCGGGCGCGGCTTCGGCCAGGTGATCGCGTTCGAGGCGATGGTCGAGGGGATCGAGCGCGCACGACGCATGGGCATCTGCGCGATCGGGCTGCGCGACGTGCATCACCTTGGTCGCATCGGGCACTGGGCCGAGCAGTGCGCGCGCTCGGGGCTCGTGTCGTTCCACTTCGTCAACGTGCCGGGCGACCTGCTGGTCGCGCCGCTGCACGGCACCGATCCGCGCTTCGGCACGAACCCGTTCTGCGCCGCGTATCCGCGTGCGGGCAGGCCGCCGCTGCTGCTCGATTTCGCGACGAGCGCGATCGCGTACGGCAAGACGCGCGTCGCGTACAACCAGGGCAAGCGCGTGCCGGCCGGGTCGCTGATCGACCATCACGGCCAGCCGACCGACGATCCGGCCGTGATGCACGAGCAGCCGTTCGGCGCGCTGCTGCCGTTCGGGCTGCACAAGGGCTATGCGCTGGCGGCGATGTGCGAGATTTTCGGCGGCGCGCTCGTCGGCGGGCATACGACCTACGGCGACACGCTGCAGAAGACGAGCGCGATCGTCAACGGGATGCTGTCGGTGCTGATCGATCCGAACGCGTTCGATGCGGCCGATGCCGAGCGCGAAGCCGATGCGTTCGTCGCATGGGCGAAGGCGTCGCCGCAGGCCGGCGACGCGCCGGTGCAGGTGCCGGGCGAGCCGGAAGAGGCCAGCCGCGCGGCGCGCGGTGCCGGCGGCATTCCGGTCGACCGCGCGACGTGGCGGCAGATTTGCGAGAGCGCGGCGGCGGTCGGCTTCGACGACGCGGCGCTCGATGCGTGGACGCAGCGTTGCGCGGGGCGCGCATGAGCTGGCAGTCGGAGAAGGCGCACGGCGAGGAGATCGCGTATCAGCTCGCGCCGCTCGGCAACGTCACCGTCGTGCGGTTCTTCAGCGGCGCCGCGATGCGGCTCGACGGCGTGATGTTCGGTTTCATGTCGCGCGGGTCGCTGTTCCTGCGCGTCGACGACGTGAACCGTCCGGCGTTCGTCGCGGCGGGGATGGGGCCGTTCTCGTACGAGCGGCCCACGCGCACGGTTTCGCTCGACGGCTATTACGAAACGCCGGCCGACGTGCTCGAGGACGCCGGCGCGTTGTTCGACTGGTGCCGCAGCGCGTATCGCGCGGCGTTGCTGGCGGGGCCGCCGAAGCGCAAGGCGAGGGCGGTGGCGAAACCGGTGGCGGAAGGGAAGGCGGCGGGGACGCGGATTGGGAAACCGGTGGCGAAGCCGGTAGCGAAACCAGTGGCGAAACCGGCAGCGAAGCCAGTGGCGAAACCAGTGGCGAAACCAGCGGCC
>NZ_CAJNKE010000841.1 GCF_905232215.1 Burkholderia sp. LMG 13014 | reverse complement strand
CAGCGCGACCTCGCCACGCCCGCGCTGGTAGTAGTCGGCGGCGAACGATACGAGCGCGAGCCAGTCCGGCGACAACGGCGGCAGGTCGGTGCAGATCGCGTCGATCGCGCGCAGCCGGGACGGCGGCACGTCGGTGTGAGTCGTCACTTCGCAGACCAGCCCGACGGCCTGCCGCTTGCCGAACGGCACCTGCACGAGCGTGCCGGGCCCGGGCGCCGGTTGCGCGTCGCAGCGGTAATCGAACAGGGTGGCGAGCGGATGGTCGAGCGCGACGCGCAGATAGGTACCGCTCATTACGGCGCTCCGGCGGCGGCACGCGCCGCATGGCCATGGACAGCCGGCATCCGCGCCCGCATCGAGGCGACGGACTTAAAGTAAAACTTCAGATTCGGCGCTAAGTTTTGGATTCGCATTAGGAATCGCCGTATACCCTGCCCAGCCTGTGGATAACTTTGTTGAGAACTCGTTGCTCACTGGCCGCAACGCGCGCGGGGCCGCGCTTTCCGCTGATTTTCCGCGCTTGTCGCGGTGCCCCGCAGAGCCTTATTCCATAAGGCTGCTATTCAAATTACCGAACCATAGCGAGACAAATTGACCGATACAGGGCTCTACCGCGCTGCAACGAGGAAAATGTGTATAAGTCAAGTCTTGACAAGCACTGAATCGGCAACCGGTGCGGGGTTGCGCCCTGTTTAGCGCCAACAGCGAAACGCTGTCACCCCGCAGTGCAGCATGACAGCGCTTGCGTTCAGCCGGCGGCTCCGCTACGGATCGCGCGGCTGTGGCTATGCACTTCGTCGACGAGTTCGGCGACGTGATCGGGCGACGTGAATTGCGAAATGCCGTGCCCGAGGTTGAACACATGGCCCGGATGGTTGCCATAGCTGTCGAGCACCGCGCGCGCCTGCTCACGTACCGCGGCGGGCGGCGCAAACAGGATCGTCGGGTCGAGGTTGCCTTGCAGCGCGACCTTGCCCGCGACGCGCTCGCGCGCGGCGCCAAGGTTGACCGTCCAGTCGAGCCCGACCGCGTCGACGCCGGTGGCCGCGATCTCCTCGAGCCACAGCCCGCCGCCCTTCGTGAACGTGATCACCGGCACGCGCTCGCCGTCGTGCTCGCGCTTGAGCTGCGCAACCACGCGGCGGATGTAGTCCAGCGAGAAGCGCTGGTACGCGCCGTCCGCCAGCGCGCCGCCCCACGTATCGAAGATCATCACGGCCTGGGCGCCCGCTTCGATCTGCGCGTTCAGGTACGCGGCCACCGCCTGCGCGTTCACGTCGAGGATCCGGTGCATCAGGTCGGGGCGCGAATACGCCATCGACTTCACCGTGCGGAAATCGTCCGACCCGCCGCCTTCGACCATGTAGCACGCGAGCGTCCACGGGCTGCCCGAGAAGCCGATCAGCGGCACGCGCTGGCGGCCCTGGCCGTCGGTGAGCGCGCGGCGGATCTCGCGCACGGCGCCCGTCACGTAGCCGAGCGTCTCTTCGATGTCCGGTACCGCAAGCTTCGCGACGTCGGCCTCGGTGCGCACCGGATGCGCGAACTTCGGCCCTTCGCCGACCTGGAAGTCGAGGCCGAGCCCCATCGCGTCCGGAATCGTCAGGATGTCCGAGAACAGGATCGCGGCGTCGAGCGGAAAGCGCTCGAGCGGCTGCAGCGTCACTTCGGTCGCGTAGTCGGGATTCTTCGCGAGACCGAGGAAGCTACCGGCGCGCGCGCGCGTCGCGTTGTATTCGGGCAGGTAGCGGCCGGCCTGGCGCATCAGCCAGATCGGCGTGTAGTCGGTCGGCTCGCGCAGAAGCGCACGCAGGAAGGTGTCGTTGAGCAGGGTATGGGCCACGGTAGGAGCGACGATGCGAGGGCAAACCGGCATTTTACCGGACAGCCGCCACAAGGCTGCGCATGCCGACGCGATGGCGGCCATATGACGCGCGCGATGGCTCCGTTATGATCGGACGCTCATATCGAACGAAACCAGGGAGGAGACCGATG
>NZ_CAJNKE010000840.1 GCF_905232215.1 Burkholderia sp. LMG 13014 | reverse complement strand
GCGGTTGCTGTTATTCGTTCCGGGCGTGGCACATGGACGTCAACGCGGCGGCCGTGCCGTTTCGCGAGCCGCGCGAGGGGCGCTGGCTGATCCTGAGCTGCAGCGGCCCCGCATCGTCGATGGGCGAGGACGTGTTCCGGACGCAGATCGGGCCGAAGCTGAAGGCACTTGCGCAACGGCTCGGGCAGACGGCCTGAGCACGGCGGCGCGCGGTACGGGTGCCGTCGTCGGTCCAGGCGGTCAGGGGCGAGGGCGGCATCGCCGCCGGCGGTTGTGCCGCAGGCGAACCGCGCGCATGATCGTTCGCCAGCTCACCGACGAAGAGGTTGTGGCCATGTCTCACGCAGAACCGATGGAAGGCGGATGCGCATGTGGCGCGATCCGGTACCGGGTCGCCCATGTTCCGGCCGACGCCGGTTTCTGCCACTGCCGGCTCTGCCAGCGCACGACCGGTGCGGCGGTCGTCGCGTCGGCATCGGTGCCGATCGACGCGTTCGCTTACCTGCAAGGTGAGCCGACGGTCTACGCGTCGAGCGCGTGGGGCGAGCGACGCTTCTGCGGCCGCTGCGGCGCGCAGCTCGAATACCGGGTCAGCGATGCGCCCAAAACGGTCGAGATCAATTGCGCGACGCTCGACGAGCCGTCGCGGCTGCGCCCGGCCTGGCATGTCTGGTACGGGGATCGCTTTCCGGGCATCGAGATCGACGACGATCTGCCCAAGTATGACGATGGCGGAAGGGCGTAAGCGGTAACCGCCGGCACCGACTGTGCCGGAAACGAAGGGCGCCTGCGAAGCCGGTTTTTCCACAAGGCCGGCAACAACCCCGCCGGACATCGGGCGACGGGGCAAGCCAGGCGGCCTGATCCCCCGTCACATCACCTGTATTCCACCTTCGACACGCGATGCCCTGCGTGTGCGGATCACCTTGTCCACTCAGGCTCAGGCCGTCACGACCTTCGCAAACACGGGCCCCTGCATGAACCGCACGTCGTGCTGGCGCAGCAGCTCGCACTGCGTTTCGTCGACCACGCCGTCGAAGATCAGCGGAATCCGCACGCGCTGCGCATACGCGACGAGCGCCTTGACCATCCCGTCGCGCAACGCGATGCCCGCATCCATCTTGATGTAGTCGGGGCGCGCCATCTCCGATTCGACCGCGAGGATGCGGCCCGGGTCGGGCAGCTTGTCCGCGACCTTGAAGCCGTGATGCTGGTAGCTGCGCGTCAGGTAGCCGAGGAAGGTCTTGTGCGCGACCGCGACCGCCGGCAGCTCGATCACGATCCGCTCGGTCGGCAGCCCGAAGCGCTGCAGCACCGACGAGAAATGCTTGCCGTGGTCGTACTTCACGCTCTTCAGCAGCCGTTCGTGCACGCGCAGGAACAGCAGCCCGTGGCGTTGTGCACCGAAGAAGTTGATCGCGTGCAGCGAGCGCGACAGGCGGTCGATCGCGACGAGCGTCTGGTCGTCGACGGCCGAGTCGACCGGATCGTGCGGCGCACCCGTCACCAGCGTGACGGCCTGGAAGCCGAGCTCGTCGCCATAGCGCTCAATCGTGTCGGCGAACGACGTCGATTGCGGCGCACCGGGCATCGTCACGTCGTAGATCGGTTCGTAGGCGCTGCCGAGCGTGCGCTCGGGCAGGTTCGCGCTTGCGGTGCCGCCATCGGCGAGCGCGAGGTGATCCCGCAGATACGGCAGTTGCCCGGCACGGGCGACCAGCTCGGGAATGGTGGGCGGAATCATCGGCGTAAGAAGGAAAAACGGCGGCCGAACGGGCCGCCTCGTAGCTTGATATTAGCAGCGCCGGCCAAGCTCGGCTTGGCGTTTCGTTCATATGGTTATCCCGTCCTCGACGCTTCGCCTAGGGTTTACGTTGATTTCACTATTCGTAATTGGTTTTACTATTCGTAAATCCAGGATTTGTTGCCGATCAAGAAATGCGGCATGCGGGCGCCGCGAAACGGCGCCGTTCACGAATCAACAGGAAGCAAGGA
>NZ_CAJNKE010000839.1 GCF_905232215.1 Burkholderia sp. LMG 13014 | reverse complement strand
TCGCCGAGACGCACGCGCGCGCTGGCGGCGAGGCGCGTGTAGATGCCGATCAGCGCGCGGCGATACGGTTCGTCGACGCGGTGCGGCGACTGGTCGGGGGAGGCTGCCGCGAGCGCCTTCACGGCGTCGTTCGCGCCGACGAGCAGGTTCGACACCGACAGTTCGGCGCCGAGCTTGTGCACCTGTTCCAGATAGTGCTCGAGGATCACCGCGGCCTGGCGGTTGATCGCCTCCTCGAGCGTCGGGGCCGTGACGTTCGGGTTGCCGTCGCGGTCGCCGCCGATCCAGCTGCCCATCTGGAAGAAGGCCGGCACGCGCGCGGACAGGCCGTGCTCGGCGAGCGCGGCCTCGATGTCGCCGTACAGCGCGGGCAGTTCGTCGAGGAACGTCGCGCGGTAGTACGACAGCGCGTTCTCGATTTCGTCGCCGACCGTCAGGCGCGAATCGCGCAGCATGCGGGTCTGCCACAGCGCGGTCACGCGCGCGCGCAGCATCGATTCGTTGTACTGGCGCTCGCGGCTCGTCAGTTCCTGGTCGCGCTCGGCGAGCAGGCGCGCGATGTCGTGCTGCGCGTCGAGAATGCTCTTGCGCTGCACTTCGGTCGGGTGCGCGGTCAGCACCGGCACGATCAGCGCATCGTCGAAGAAGCGCTGCAGCAGGCGCTTCGACGCGTTGCCGGTCGTCTTCAGCTGTTCGAGCGCGTACGCGACCGTGCCGGGCTGCGATGCAGAGCCGGCCAGCGCGTGGATGCGGCGGCGGCGGTTGTGATGACGGTCTTCGGCGATGTTCGCGAGATGCGAGAAATAGCTGAACGCGCGCACGACGCTCACCGTCTGCTCCGGCGTCAGCTTGCGCAGCTTCTTCTCGAGCGTCTGCGCGGCTTCGCTGTCGTCCTCGCGGCGGAATTTGACCGCGGTCTGGCGAATCGTCTCGACGACGTCGAACACGGTGTCGCCTTCCTGCTCGCGCACGACGTCGCCGAGCAGGCGGCCGAGGAAGCGGATGTCGTCGAACAGCGGGCCGTCCTTGTCGTCGCGGGTGCGCGTGCCGGACTTCGTCGCACCGGCCGTGCGGGCCGCGGTGCGGGCAGCCGGGCCGGCGGCTTTCGTCGGGCGTTTTGTCTGACGTATCGGGTCTTTCGGTTTCGTTGCCGTTTTCGCACGGCCGTTCGCGGCGGTGGCGACGGTGTCCGTCGAGGCGTCGGAGGAGGACAGGGCAGCATTGCGGCGCGCCGTACGCGCCGATCCGGAAGACTTCACGATGGGTTTCCTTGGGAAAGCTCGAGTCAAAAGGAACTGCGGAAACTGCGAAACTGCGGTCAAGCAACCAGCTACGTGCGGCACATCCGCACATCGGCGCCGCGACCCGCTCGGCGGCAGGCCGGGCGCAGGCTCCGGGCCCGGGCGGGCAGGGGCGTGCGTGCTACCATTGTTCGATCTTCAATCCCGTCCTTCGATGTTCCAGCAATGAATTCCGAGACCCCTGCGGCCGGGCCGCAACAGGCACAGTCGCCCGCAACGTTGACGATTGCTTCGCGCGAAAGCCGCCTGGCGATGTGGCAAGCCGAACATGTGCGTGATGCGCTGCGCAAATTATATCCAGCTTGTGACGTGAAAATCCTCGGGATGACGACGCGCGGCGACCAGATTCTCGATCGTACGCTGTCGAAGGTCGGCGGCAAGGGCCTGTTCGTGAAGGAACTGGAGGCCGCGCTGGCCGACGGCCGCGCCGATCTCGCCGTGCATTCGCTGAAGGACGTGCCGATGGCACTGCCCGACGGCTTCTCGCTTGCCGCGATCATGGAGCGCGAAGATCCGCGCGATGCGTTCGTGTCGAACGACTACGCGTCGCTTGACGCGCTGCCGGCCGGCGCCGTGGTCGGCACGTCGAGCCTGCGCCGCGAGGCGATGCTGCGCTCGCGCTACCCGCACCTGGACGTGCTGCCGCTGCGCGGCAACCTCGACACGCGCCTGTCGAAGCTCGATCGCGGCGACTACG
>NZ_CAJNKE010000838.1 GCF_905232215.1 Burkholderia sp. LMG 13014 | reverse complement strand
GCGCGGCGCCGACGAGCGCGACGTGCGGCACGGGCGCGAGCCACAGCAGCACGAGGCCCGAGCATTCGAACGCGAACGACACGATCGCGACACGGAAGCCGCCGTAGGTCTTGATCGTGTTCGCGAACAGCAGGCGCGCGCCGATGAACAGCGTGCCGAACACGGTCAGCGACAGCGCGGCGTTCGGCCAGTGGCGCGCCGCGTAGTACAGCGTGACGAAGGTCGCGATCGAGCCGAAGCCGGCCGAGCCGAGCGCGAGGCCGAGGCCGTGCGGCAGCACGCGTGTGAACACGCTCGCGTACGACATCCGCTCGCCGTGCACGAGCGGCACGGAAGCGATCAGGCGCGCGAGGTAGAAGCCGGTCGCGGCGAGTGCGATCACGATCACGCCGATCAGCGCCGGATTCAGCGTATGCGCGATCGCGACGCCGACCGGCGCGCCGAGCGCGAGTGCGCCGTAGGTCGCGATGCCGTTCCACGAGATCACCTTCGCGTTGTGCGTGACGCCGACCCGGCCGATGCCCCACAGGATCGCGCCGGTGCCGCACAGGCTCTCGCCGACGCCGAGCACGAGCCGGCTCGCGACCAGCAGCACGAGGCTCGCAACCGGCCAGTGCGCGAGCAGCAGCGCGACGAGCAGCAGCACACCCGACACGCCGCAACCGACCAGCCCGCGCAGCACCGTCTGCTTCGGGCCGAGCGTATCGGCCAGGCGCCCGGCGAGCGGCCGCGACGCGAGCGTCGCGAAATACTGGACGCTGATCGCGCCGCCCGCGACGATCGCGGAAAAGCCGAGGTCGTCATGGACGAAACCCGGCAGCACCGCGAGCGGCAGGCCGATGGTCAGGTAGCAGATGAACGTGAAGCAGACGACGGACACGATTTGCAGCGTGACCGCGAACCCGCTGCGCGGCGGTGTGGCGGAATCGGTTGACATGGGGTCGGAACGAATGAACGAAACGGACGGGGGACGGCGAAAAAGGGAATCGGGATTTTCCCATGGAACCGGTTTTCACGCAGGTACCATTTAGTTAATTGCGACCCGATTTCGTCGCCCGCGGATCGGCGGGGGCATTGCGAAATGGTGGGCGGAGCACCGTGCGGAAAGGGCGCCAGGCCGCGCCGGCGCTCATATCGCGGCAGTTATATGGGCCCCATGCGTGATGGGCTATGGGTTGCGGAATTTGATGGTGATAGCGTGCAAACTGTCAGAAAAACGTCGGTCGAGCGCACTGCGCAGGCCGCCTTGCCCCCCATTTGAAGAACCATCGAGACATGAGTGAGCCGATCCGCTTCTACCATCGTCACGCGATCCGCGAAGTCAGCGGCGCGGACGTTACCCGCACCGTGCTGCAATACCTGCGCGAGGACGCGCATTGCACCGGCACCAAGGAAGGCTGCGCGGAAGGCGACTGCGGCGCGTGCACGGTCGTCGTCGGCGAACTGACCGACGCCGGCGCGGTCGAGTTCAAGGCCGTCAACGCATGCATCCAGTTCCTGCCGACGCTCGACGGCAAGGCGCTGCTGACGGTCGAGGACCTGCGCCAGCCGGACGGCGCGCTGCATCCGGTGCAGCAGGCGATGGTCGACTGTCATGGTTCGCAATGCGGGTTCTGCACCCCCGGTTTCGTGATGTCGATGTGGGCGCTGTACGAGAAGCATGGCCACGAAGGCTGCGGCAGCGCCGGCACGTGCGCGAAGGCGAAGGACGTGCCGACGCGTACCGAGATCGCCGATGCGCTGACCGGCAACCTGTGCCGCTGCACCGGCTATCGCCCGATCGTCGATGCGGCCGTGCAGATGTTCGACGCTCCGTCGCCGTCGGCGCCGGTCGACACGGCCGCGCTGGCCCGCACGCTCGCGTCGCTCAAGCGCGACGACACGTTCGATTACACGACGATCAACGGCGCGCGCTTCGCGGCGCCGCGCACGCTCGACGCGCTGGCCGCGCTGAAGGTCGAGCGGCCCGACGCGCGCCTTCTCGCGGGCCGCCCCGACATCG
>NZ_CAJNKE010000837.1 GCF_905232215.1 Burkholderia sp. LMG 13014 | reverse complement strand
CGACATCGAAAATCGTCAGTTCGGCCGCGCCCATCTGCAGCGCCGCGTGTGCGACGGCCGCGCCCGCGCCGCCCGCGCCGAGCTGGACGACGCGTTCGAGCGATGCGTCGGGCAGCCCGCGGCGGAACGATTTCGCGAAACCCGACCAGTCGGTGTTGTGGCCGATCCGCTTGCCGTCCTTGAACAGCACGGTGTTCACCGCGCCGAGCGCACGCGCATCGTCCGACAGCGCGTCGAGGTGCTCGATCACGCGCTGCTTGCACGGGTGCGTGATGTTCAGGCCGTTGTAGCCCATCCGCTGCGCGGCATCGAGCAGTTGCGGCAGTGCGTCGACGGTCACGCCGAGCGCGTCGAGATCGATGCGCCGGTAGACATAGCCGAACCCCTGGCGGAACCCTTCTTCCTCATGCATCGCGGGCGACAGCGAGCCGCCGATGCCCTGGCCGATCAGGCCGATCAGAAACGACGGGCGGCTCATCGTGCGGCTCCCTGCGCGAACAGCGTCGCCAGACGCTGCAGCGCGAACACGTAGCCTTCGGTGCCGCAGCCGCAGATCACGGCTTCGGCAACCGCCGACACATAAGAATGGTGACGGAACGCTTCGCGGCGATGCACGTTCGAGATATGCACTTCGATCACCGGCTTCGCGATCGCGGAAAGCGCATCGGCCAGCGCGACCGACGTATGCGTATAGGCGGCCGGGTTGATCACGATGCCGTGCGTGTCGTGACGCGCGGCATGCAGCCAGTCGATCAGCTGGTGCTCGGCGTTCGACTGGCGGAAGTCGATCTCCAGCCCGAGCCCCTCGGCCACCGTGCGGCAGCGCTGCTCGACGTCGGCGAGCGTTTCCGCGCCGTAGATATGGGGCTCGCGCGTCCCCAGCAGATTCAGGTTCGGGCCGTTCAGCACCAGCACCTTGTGCTTGCTCATGGTGATTCTGCTCCTAAAACAGGGGCGGACCGTGACCGGCATCGCCCCGAAAACATCGGAATTTGGCGCTAGTGTGCGCCCGGGAATGCTGGCTGTCTTTTCGGGTTTTCGCTAATTTGTACCACCTAGTTAGTTTGTACAATACGCATCACTAGCCCAGTAAATTAGGGATATGGCGTTCGCCAGGAATTCAACGACTGGTTCATTCAGGACCGGTTCGACCGGCGCCATACCCCGCTCATCCGCAGGATTCGCCCATGCAGCGCTCGATCGCCACCGTGTCACTGTCCGGCACGCTCGCCGAGAAACTCGCCGCCATCCAGGCCGCAGGCTTCGACGGCGTGGAAATCTTCGAAAACGACCTCGTCTACTTCGATGGATCGCCGGCCGACGTCCGGCGCACGGCCGCCGATCTCGGCCTCGACATCGTGCTGTTCCAGCCGTTTCGCGACTTCGAGGGCGTGAGCGCGGCCCAGCTCGCCCGCAACCTCGACCGGATCAAGCGCAAGTTCGACGTGATGCATGCGCTCGGCACCGACCGCATCCTGGTGTGCAGCAACGTGTCGGCCGACACGATCGCGGACGACGGGCTGCTCGTCGACCAGCTCGGCGCGCTCGCCGAGGCCGCGCGGCAGGCCGGCGTGGTCGCCGCGTACGAAGCGCTCGCGTGGGGCCGCGTCGTGAAGCGCTACGGCCATGCGTGGAAACTGGTGAATGCCGTGAACAGCCCGCACCTCGGCCTCGCGCTCGACAGCTTCCACACGCTGTCGCTCGACGATTCGCCGGACGCGATCGCCGACATCCCCGGCGACCGGATCGCGTTCGTGCAGATCGCCGATGCGCCGAAGCTCGCGATGGACGTGCTCGAATGGAGCCGCCACTACCGCTCGTTCCCGGGCCAGGGCGACTTCGACCTCGCCCGCTTCACCGCGCGCGTGATCGAGTCCGGCTATACGGGGCCGCTGTCGCTCGAGATCTTCAACGACGGCTTCCGCGCGGCGCCGACTGCGATCACGGCCGCCGACGGCCATCGCTCGCTGCTCTATCTGGAAGAGCTCACGCGTGAACGACTCGC
>NZ_CAJNKE010000836.1 GCF_905232215.1 Burkholderia sp. LMG 13014 | reverse complement strand
CCGTGTCGGCCGCCCACACCGAGCGTCGCACGCACTTGAGCCCGCTGCGCTCGACGAGCGCCTCGACCTCGGCGAAACGCTGCGGATGACGCGGCACGAGCACCAGCAGCGTGCCGGGCGTGCGCATCGCCGCGAATGCCTCGAGCACCAGCGCCTCCTCGTTCTCGCGCGTGCTCGCGGCCACCCACACGGGCCGCGCGCCGATCGCGTCGCGCCACGCATGGCCGCGCGCCGCGAGTTCCGGCGGCGTCGTCATGTCGAACTTCAGGTTGCCGAGTACGGTCACGTTGCGTGCGCCGAGCGACGTCAGCCGCTCCGCATCGGCCGGGCTCTGCGCGAGCACGCGCGAGAAGCCGCCGAACACGTCGTGCGTCGCCGCGCCGAACTTCGACGCACGCCGGAACGAACGCGCGGACATGCGCGCATTGGTCAGCACCAACGGCACGTCCGCACGACGGCACTCGTCGATCAGCGTGGGCCACACCTCGGTTTCCATCACGAGGCCGAGCGTCGGCCGCCACGCGCGCAGGAAGCGCCGCACCGCGCCGGGCATGTCGTACGGCAGGTAGCAGCGCAGCACGCGATCGCCGAAGATCTGTTCGCCGGTCGCACGGCCGCTCGGCGTCATGTGCGTGAGCAGGATGCGCGCATCGGGGCGCGCGTGCATCAGCGCGTCGATCAGCGGCTGCGCCGCGCGCGTCTCGCCGACCGATACCGCATGCACCCAGATCAGCGGCGCGCGGTCGTCGCGTGAACGGCCTGCCACGTGGCCGAAGCGTTCACCGATGTGCTCGCGATAGCCGCGCTCCTTGCGCGAGCGCACGTAAAGCCGGATGACGGCGATCGGGGCGACGAGCCACCACAGCGCGCGATAGATCGCCCTCAGCATGCAGCGGCCCTCGTGTTGCCTCGGAGAAGATGCGCGCTCAAACCAGCGCCCTGCCCTTCAGGCGTTCGAGAATGCCGAGCGGCGCGCATTCGCGGCGGACCATCGCGTCGACCGGCAGGAAGAAGGTCTGCTCGAGCATGAACTGGCCGGACATCACAGCGTGCGAAGTCTGATCCGAGAAACATATCCACACGCAGCCGGGCGGAAACGGCATCGTCTCCTGCGGGCTCGTCTTCTGGTAGTCGAGATCGGCCTTCATGCTGTCGTGCAGGTTCAGCATCAGGTGGTCGTACGCGCTGCGCGGCGACTTCGTCACGTGCAGCAGGTTCAGCAGCCACGCGGCGCCCGGCAACTGCGGCTTGATGTGCGGCAGGAAGCGCTTCGCGACGTCCTCGAACGGCTCGCCGACGCGCCACACGCGCGGCACGCCGGCCGGGTTCACGTTCGTGAACACGCGCAGGATGCGCTCGCCGTAGTTGGGCCGCGACGGGAACGCGTCGACGTGCAGCCGGCTGTCGTCCTTGCGCCACGAGGTCTGGCGCGTCTCGACCTGCATCAGCCGCAGGCTGGTCGGCGCGACGCGCAGCTTGCCGCGGTATTCGGGAAAGAGGCCGTCGACGAGCGTGCCGGCCTGCTGCTGGAAGCGCGCGACGAGCGCGCGCACCGCCGACTGCGTGACGCTGTCGCCGAGCACGCCGGCGAGCGCGCCGCCGTTCGGCGCGAGGCTGATGTTCTTGCGTTTCGGGTCGGCGAGCGCCGGATCGAGCAGCGCTTCCTCGCCGCCTTCGATCGCGAAGCGCAGGTGCGGGAAATACAGCACCTTGCCTTCCTCGACGGCGGCCAGCAGCTGCTCGCGCGGCGCCGACAGGTTGTGTCCGCTCCAGTCGGCGGACGGGACTTCGATGATCTGGGATTCGCTCATGTTCGGTTCGCGTGGGTTCGCGCGTGTGACAGCGTTACAGGAGACCGAAGCCCGCGAGCGCCGACTTCACCTGCGCGATCGACGGGGGTTGCCCCGCCGTGCCGAGATTGACGACGTTCGGCGACCAGTAGCCGCCGGTCCGCCAGGCCGTCGCGAAATTGTACAGTTCGACCGTCGGACGCTTCAGCGCGGCC
>NZ_CAJNKE010000835.1 GCF_905232215.1 Burkholderia sp. LMG 13014 | reverse complement strand
TATGCAGCTCGCAACCGATGCCGGCCACCTGAAGCACGTTGGCCCAATGCTGCGCCGTCGCGAGATCGGGTGCCTTGAAACGCATCGCGGCTCCTGTCGGTGAAAGCCGGCGCGCATCGCACCGGCTGGCCGCCGCGCGCGTGCCGCGCGCTCAGCGGACGATCTGGCTCGCCTCGTGCACGAGCTGCGCATACAGCGCATGCCGCGACGGTGCGATGCGGCCGTCGGCGACGGCTTCGAGAATCGCGCAGCCGGGTTCGTGCAGGTGATGACAATTATAGAAACGGCAGTCGGCGAGCAGTGGCCGGAACTCCGGAAAGGCGCGCTCGAGACGGCCTTCCGTCAGATGGTAGAGACCGAATTCCTGGAAGCCCGGCGAATCGATCAGCGCGCCGCCGCCCTCCAATGGGTAGAGGCGCGTGAACGTCGTCGTGTGACGGCCGCTGTTGAGCGCGGCCGAAATCTCGCGCGTGGCGGCTTCGGCATCGGGAACGAGCAGGTTCACGAGCGTCGACTTGCCCATCCCGGACTGGCCGAGCAGGATCGTCGAATGCCCGGCGAGGTGCGGCATCAGCTGCGCGCGCGCGTCGTCGGGCGAGCCCTTCACCGACAGCTCGAGTACGTCGTAGCCGAGTGCGCGGTAGGGCGCGAGGCGCTCGCGCGCGACCGGCAGCGCGGCTTCGACGTCGATCTTGTTCAGTACGACGAGCGGCTTCAGCGCGTTCGCCTCGGCGGCGATCAGCGCGCGGCCGAGCAGGTCCTCGCTGAAATAGGGCTCGGTCGCGAGCACGATCAGCAACTGGTCGAGGTTGGCCGCGAACAGCTTCGACTTGAACTGGTCGGAACGGTACAGCAGGTTGCGCCGTTCGCCGATCTCGACGATCACGCCCTGGTCGGCCGATGCGAGTTCGTACACGACACGGTCGCCGACCGCGATATCGCTCTTCTTGCCGCGCGGGAAGCACTGCAGCATCGGGCCGCCGTCGTCGGGCGCGACGATGTAGTGGCGCCCGTGCGCCGCGATCACGCGGCCTTCGACTCGCTGCGCGCTCGATGCGCGCGGGGCCGGCTTGCGGGAGGTCGGCCGGCTCATGCGTGCTGCATCAGGCGGTCGATCCGCTGCGAGGCGGGCGGATGCGAGTAGTAGAAGGCCGTGTAGACGGGGTCGGGCGTCAACGTCGACGCGTTGTCCTCGTAAAGCTTCACGAGTGCGCTGACGAGATCCTGCGCGTCGGTCTGGCTGGCCGCGAAAGCATCGGCCTCGAATTCGTGCTTGCGCGACGTGAGGCTGCCGAACGGCGTCGCGAAGAACAGGAACACGGGAATCGCGAGGAAGAACAGCACGAGCGCGGCGCCCGCGTTGCTCGTGTCGAGCGACGGCGTGACGCCGAGCCCCGTGTAGAACCACGTGCGTTGCGCAAGCCAGCCGAGCAGCGCGAGCAGCACGAGGCTCAGCACGAACGAGACGAGCATCCGCTTCATCACGTGGCGACGCTTGAAATGGCCGAGCTCGTGCGCGAGCACGGCCTCGATTTCCTGGCCGGACAGTCGCGAGAGCAGCGTGTCGAAGAACACGATCCGCTTCGACGCGCCGAAGCCGGTGAAGTACGCGTTGCCGTGCGCGGAGCGGCGGCTGCCGTCCATCACGAACAGCCCCTTCGCCGCAAAACCGCAGCGTTTCATCAGCGACTCGATGCGCGCGCGCAGCGCGTCGTCCTTCAGCGGCTCGAACTTGTTGAAGATCGGTGCGATGAAGGTCGGGTAGATCAGCAGCACGAGCATCTGGAACGCGACCCAGACGATCCAGGTCCACAGCCACCACAGGCTGCCGGCCTGGTTCATCAGCCACAGCACGACGAACAGCAGCGGCAGGCCGAGCGCGGCGCCGAGCAGCGAGTTTTTCAGCATGTCGGTGAAGAACAGCCGTTTCGTCATCCGGTTGAAGCCGAAACGCTGTTCGATCCCGAACTGGCGGTAGTACTCGAACGGGACGTCGATGACGCTCGTGATCAC
>NZ_CAJNKE010000834.1 GCF_905232215.1 Burkholderia sp. LMG 13014 | reverse complement strand
TCGGCGCTGCGGCCGCCCGAACGCAGTTCGGGCTTGATCTCGCGCAACTCGATGCGCAGCTCGGGCGGCATCCGCTTCGTGTATTCGTCGAAGCCGGATGCGATCCAGCCCGGCATCTTGTGGCCGACTGCAAGGATGAAAAGCTTCATCGGAAGAGGCGTAACGACCCGGGGCTCAACGGCGGCGGGCGGCCGTCTTGCGCGCCGGGCGTGCGGGCGCGGCTTCCTCTTCTTCGTCGTCGCTTTCGCTGGCCGTGGCGAAGCCGTTGCCCTTGCCGCCGCCGAGCTTCATCCGCACGGGCTTGTCGCCCCAGATTTCCTCGAGGTTGTAGTACTGGCGCAGGGCCGGTTGCAGGATGTGCACGACCGCGTCGCCGCAGTCGACGAGCACCCATTCGCCGGTGTCTTCGCCCTCGGAGCTGACGATGTCGCCGCCGGCTTCCTTGACCTTGTCACGCACGCTCGACGCGAGGGCCTTGGTCTGGCGGTTGGAGGTGCCCGAAGCGACGACCACGCGGTCGAACAGTTCGGTCAGGTGGCTGGTGTTGAACACCTTGATGTCTTGCGCCTTGACGTCTTCGAGGGCGTCGACGATCACGCGCTGCAGTTTGCGAATATCCATGGATTCAGGAATGGTAGAGGCGATGTTGAAGAATATAGGCCCATACGGCGGCCGGCACATGCTCGGCCGACGCGTCGGGCATTTGCGCATGGCGCGCGATGCATTCGCGCAGGTGGGCGCGGATGTCGGTCGCGGCAATGTCGAACGAAAGGGTCGTATCGATCAGCAGGTGGCCTGCCGGCGTGGCCTTCAGCACGTCGGCGCCGGCCTGCCGCGCGGCGATTTCCTGCGCGACGTCCGGTGGCGCCGCGCCGAGCTCGAAGCCCGGGCGCGTCGACACGCAGATGTGCGCGTAGTCGAACAGTTTGCGCCAGTCGCGCCACGTATCGAGGCGCACGAGCTGATCGGCGCCGATCAGCAGCGACAGCGACGCGTCCGGGCCGATCCGCTCGCGCCAGCGCGCGAGCGTCTCGACCGTGTAGGTCGGGCCGGTGTGCTCGATCTCGTCGGTGGCGACGGTCACGGTCACGCCCGGCACGGACAGCGAACCGGCGGCCGCGCGCGTCATCGCGAGCCGATGCTCGGCGGCCGACACGTCGCGCTTCTGGTACGGCTGCCCGGCGGGCAGCAGCACGAGTTCGGTCAGGCCGAGCAGCTCGGCGAACCGGCGCGCGAGCGCGAGATGGCCGTCGTGGATCGGGTCGAAAGTACCGCCCAGCAAGCCGATACGACGCGGCAGCGGGGCGGGGCGGGCGGTGGTGTCCAGAAACGCGTCCTTTGCTTGAAGCAGGGGTCAGACCCAGTCGCGCGGCACGAGGAAGTCGCTGTACAGGCGCGCTTCAGGCGTTCCCGGCTCGGGCTGCCAGTTATAGCGCCAGTTCGCGACCGGCGGCATCGACATCAGGATCGATTCGGTCCGGCCGCCGCTTTGCAGGCCGAACAGCGTGCCACGGTCGAACACAAGGTTGAATTCGACGTAGCGGCCGCGGCGGTACGCCTGGAAGTCGCGCTCGCGCTCGCCGTACGGCAGCTCCGCGCGGCGCTCGACGATCGGCAGGTAGGCCTGCAGGAACGCGTCGCCGACGCTTTGCATCATGTCAAACGAGCGTTCGAAACCGGGCTCCGAGAAATCGTCGAAGAAGATCCCGCCGATGCCGCGCATCTCGTTGCGGTGCTTCAGGAAGAAATACTCGTCGCACCATTTCTTGAAGCGCGGGTAGAGCTCGACGCCGAACGGGTCGAGCGCATCCTTGCAGGTCTGGTGGAAATGCCGGGCGTCGTCCTCGAAACCGTAAACCGGTGTCAGATCCATGCCGCCGCCGAACCAGAACACGGGCTCCTCGCCCGGTTTCGTCGCGATCAGCATCCGCACGTTCATGTGCACGGTCGGGCAGTACGGATTGCGCGGGTGCAGCACCAGCGACACGCCGAGCGCCTCGAAGCCGCGCCCCGCGAGC
>NZ_CAJNKE010000833.1 GCF_905232215.1 Burkholderia sp. LMG 13014 | reverse complement strand
ACCAGGTCGAGATCGTCGAGAACTGGAACGTGGTCGGCATGCAGGGCACCGGCAGCCACGACCTGCGCGTCGACGACCGCTTCGTGCCCGAAGCATGGACCTTCGTGCGCGGCGGCGAGCCGACCGTCGACGAGCCGCTGTACCGCTATCCGACCGTCGCGTATGCGGCGCAGGTGCTCGCCGTCGTGAACCTCGGCCTCGCGCGCGCGGCGCTCGACGTCGTGAACCGGATGTCGGGCGGCCGGCAGACGACGACGGGCGCACCGCGTCTCGCCGATCGCGCGTACTACCGCATCGAACTCGCGAAGGCCGAGGCGCAGCTGCGCTCGGCGCGCGCATTCTTCTACGACGCAACCGACGGCGTGTGGCAATCGATCCTCGCCGGCAACCCGGTGACGCCCGACCAGGTCAGCCTGTTGCGGCTCGCGGCCACGCAGATCGCACGCGAAGGCGCGAGCGTCGTCGAACGCGCATATCGGCTCGGCGGCACGGCGGCGATCTATCGCACACACCCGCTGCAGCGGCTGCTGCGCGATGCAATGGTCGTCACGCAACACGCGTTTCTCGGCGAAGGCAACTTCGACGGCGCCGGCGCGGTATTCACCGGCGTCACGCCGTTTCCCGGCTATCTGTAACCTGCGTCTGACCGAACTGTTTATGAACGCGCATGAAGCCGAAATGCCGTCGCCGGCCGGTTCATGCGCCCCACCGATTCCTCTGGAGAACCTGATATGTCCGATTCGAATCCGCTGCCGCTGCGCGTCCTGTTCTGCTGTGGCGTGTCGCAAAACTTCTTCGACCTGCCGCGCGAGAAGATCGGTGAAGTGTGGCAGGCGTACGGTGCGATGCTCGCGGCCGTCGAAGCGATGCCCGGCGTGCGCGTGCTCGGCGTGATGGACGACGACCGCCTCGTGGTCGGCCAGGCCGACGGCGCACCGTGGACCTTCTACATCATGGCCGACGTTGCCGACTTCGACACGACGGTCGCCGTATGCAACCTGTATCGCACGACGCCGGTCGGCGAATACAACCTGTGGCGCTACGGCAAGATCGAAGCACGCGTTGGCCGCGCGCTGACCGTGCCGCCGGCCGCGAAGCCCGCGGCGTGAGGCGCGCGATGACCGACCTGTCTCCCGGCCTGATCGACGCGCTCGCGCAGCGCCTGGCGGCGCTCGACGCCGAGCGCGCGGTGCGCGCGACGATCACGCGCTACATGGCGCTGTGCGACGTGCCCGAGGATGCCGGCGACGGCCCGTCGCTCGCCGAGCTGTTCACCGCCGACGCCGTGTGGGAGGGCGTCGGCCCGCAATACGCGCGCAAGTTCGGCCGCCTCGAAGGCACCGCCGCGATCGTCGCGATGCTGGGCCGCTACCTGCCGCCCGATCCGCATTTCTCGGCGAACCTGCACTTCCTGACGTCGGAGTCGATCGAGATCGGCGCCGGCAACGCGAACGCGCGCGGCCGCTGGATCATGCTGCAGGCGTCGCGCTACGCGGACGGCACGGCCGAGCTGATCGCCGCGCGGCTGACCGTCGATTTCGCGCCGGCCGCCAACGGCGCTGCGTGGCTGATCCGCCATTTCCGCACCGAACGCGTGCTCGACGGCCCGTGGCCGCTCGCCGCCGCGCCACGGGCCTGATTCCCGATGCTTCCCAACGCTCGCTCACGATAACGACCATGACAGGCTTCATCGACACCTTCACGCTCGGCGGCCCCGGCCCCACGATCGCGATCAAGGACACGATCGACATCGCTGGCCATCCGACCCGCGCGGCGAGCCGTGCGCTCGCCGATGCCCCGCCTGCGGCGCAACACGCGGACGTGGTCCGCCTGCTGCTCGACGCCGGCTGGCAGATCGCCGGCAAGGCGAACATGCACGAGCTCGCGTTCGGCATGACCGGCATCAACGACTACACGGGCACGCCCGTCAATCCGCAGGATGCGACGCGCATTCCGGGCGGCTCGTCGAGCGGTTCCGCATCGCTCGTCGGGCTCGGCACGGTCGATGCGGCGCTCGGCACCGACACG
>NZ_CAJNKE010000832.1 GCF_905232215.1 Burkholderia sp. LMG 13014 | reverse complement strand
GTCGGGGTTGCTGGCGGCGTTCGTGGTCGTATCGTCGGTCGCGTCGTCGTCATCGGCAGCGGACGGCTTCGTGCCGGCCGCCGGCTTCGTCGAAGCCAGTTTCGTCGACGCATCCGGCACGCCGGAATGCGACGCATCGCGACGCGTGATGATGCTTTGCTTCAGCGACTGCGCGAACGGCACGGCGGCCGTGGCGGGCGCGGCATCGTTGCCGGCGGCGCCGGACGAACCCGAGCTGCGGGCGGCCTTGAGTGCGGTGCCGGCGGTGTCGAGCAGCGCGCCGAGCAGGGGCAGGGGAGGCATGACGGTTCTCTCGTTCGAATGCGGGGGGCGGTTACGACGAACGGGCCGCGTCGGCCCGCATGCGCAGGATCTTCGCGGCGTGTTCGTCGGCGTCGCGCTGTTCGCGCCGGGCGTCGCGCTTCGCTTCCTGCGCCACGCCGCGCGCCTGCAGGATTTCGAACGAGCCGACGGTGCGTTTCTTCTGTTGCCAGTTCGGGCGTGCTTCGTCGATGCGGACTTCGGCCGCGGCCAGCACGTTGCGCTGCTGCGTGATCGCGGCGTCGAGCGTGTCGATGAACGCCTGGAAATTGCGCCAGTTGCCGGCCGGCATTCCGTGCTGCGCGGATTGCGAGAAGCGCGCGTGGTATTCGTCGCGGTAGCGCAGCAGCGCGTCGAGCTGCTCGGCGGCCGCGGTGCGATCGCGCTGCGCGGTGCCGAGCTGCTTCGTGGCCGAGTCGAGATCGTCCTGCGCGCGGTCGAGCAGCAACTGAAGGGGAAAGCCGTGAGCCATCGGGATCAGCCTCCGTAAGCGTCGAACAGTGCATCGAGCCCGGCGAGGCTCGACGCGAACGGCGCGCATTCGCGAAAGCCCTGCTGCAGGAACGCCTCGATGCGCGGATAGAGCGCGATCGCGCGATCGAGCTGCGCGTCGCGGCCGGGCGCGTACGCGCCGACAGCGATCAGGTCGCGATTGCGCTGGTAGCGCGACAGCATCTGCTTGAACTGCCGGACACGGTCGAGATGCGTTTCGTCGATCAGCGCGGTCATCGCGCGGCTGATCGACGCCTCGATGTCGATTGCCGGATAGTGGCCGGCCTCGGCGAGCGCGCGCGACAGCACGACGTGGCCGTCGAGGATCGCGCGGGCCGAATCGGCGATCGGGTCCTGCTGATCGTCGCCTTCGGTCAGCACCGTGTAGAACGCGGTGATCGAGCCGCCGCCTTCCGGCCCGTTGCCGGTGCGCTCGACGAGCGCGGGCAGCTTCGCGAACACCGACGGCGGATAGCCCTTCGTCGCGGGCGGCTCGCCGATCGCCAGTGCGATCTCGCGCTGCGCCATCGCGTAGCGCGTCAGCGAATCCATCAGCAGCAGCACGTGCTTGCCCTGGTCGCGGAAATACTCGGCGAGCGACGTCGCGTAGGCCGCGCCCTGCATCCGCAGCAGCGGCGACACGTCGGCCGGCGCCGCGACGACGACCGAGCGCGCGAGCCCGTCCTCGCCGAGGATCTGTTCGATGAATTCCTTCACTTCGCGGCCGCGTTCGCCGATCAGCCCGATCACGATCACTTCCGCGCTGGTGTAGCGCGCCATCGTGCCGAGCAGCACCGACTTGCCGACGCCGGAGCCCGCGAACAGGCCCATCCGCTGCCCGCGGCCGACGGTGAGCAGCGCGTTGATCGCGCGCACGCCGACGTCGAGCACGTGATGGATCGGTTCGCGCTCGAGCGGGTTGATCGACGGCGCCGACAGCGGTGCGTCGACCTTCGATCCGAGCGGGCCGAGGCCGTCGAGCGGGCGGCCCGACGCGTCGACGACGCGCCCGAGCATCTCCCAGCCGACCGGCAGGCGCTTCGCACCCGCAAGCGGATCGGCGACGGGCGCGCTTTCGCGCGGCCACACGCGTGCACCGGGCAGGACGCCCGCGACGTCGGTGGTCGGCATCAGGAACAGGCGATCGCCAGCGAAGCCGACGACTTCGGCTTCCGCATGCGGCAGCGTACTGCCGGGCGGCAGTTCGATCGTGCAT
>NZ_CAJNKE010000831.1 GCF_905232215.1 Burkholderia sp. LMG 13014 | reverse complement strand
ACACCTCTCTATTCGTCGTCAGCGTCAGATGTGTATAAGAGTGAGCGCTTCGACTGTCGGGCGGCGCCTGCCATCCCCAGCCGTGGCGATCGCGGCCGCGCGCATCGTGGCCGCCGTGCCCGTCCTGACGCTGCCCGCCGTGATGCCCGCCTCCGTGGCCTCCATGGCCGCTGTTGCCGTGCCCGCCGCCATGGCCACCGCCGTGGCCGCCCAGGATTCGTTTAAGAAAGCTCATCGCCTGCTCCTCAACGCTTGGCCTGCGCGCTGCCGAACGCCCCCGAGGACGACAACAGCCGCAAACCGTTGGCCACGACGATCAGGCTTGCGCCCGCGTCCGCGAAGACCGCCATCCACATCGTGCCGAGCCCCGCGACCGTGAGGCCGAGGAACACGATCTTCACGCCGAGCGCGAAGCCGATGTTCTGCACCAGGACGCGATGCGTCGCGCGGGACAGCCGCACGAACGCGGGAATCTTGCGCAGGTCGTCGTCCATCAGCGCGACGTCGGCCGTCTCGATCGCCGTGTCGGTGCCCATCGCGCCCATCGCGAAGCCGATGTCGGCGCGCGCGAGCGCCGGCGCATCGTTGATCCCGTCGCCGACCATCCCGACCGCACCCGCGCCGCCGGCCGCCAGTTCCTCGACCGCCGCGAGCTTGTCTTCCGGCAACTGGTTGCCGCGCGCGTCGTCGATGCCGGCCTGCTGCGCGATCGCCTGCGCGGTATGCGGGTTGTCGCCCGTCAGCATCGCGGTGCGGATGCCGAGCGCGTGCAGATCGGCAATCGCCTCGCGGCTCGTGTCCTTGATCGTGTCAGCCACCGCGAAGATGCCGAGCACGCGCGCTTCGTCGACCAGCACCACAACGCTCTTGCCCTGCCGTTCGAGCGCATCGAGCTTCGCTTCGAGGGCCGTCGAGCAGCGCTCGAGTTCCTCGACGAGGCGGTGATTGCCGAGCCAGTAGCGCGTGCCGTCGATCGTGCCCTGCACGCCGCGCCCGACGATCGCTTCGAAGTCCTTCACATCGGCGAATGCCGTCGTGCCGGCATCGCGCGCTGCAGTTGCGATCGCCTGCGACACCGGGTGATCGGAACGCGCCGCGAGGCTCGCGCCGAGGTGCCGCACACGTGCCTCGTCGGCGTCGGCCGCATGCAGGTCGAAGTCGGTCTGCACCGGCTTGCCATGCGTGATCGTGCCGGTCTTGTCGAGCGCGAGCCACACGAGCTTGCGCCCTTCTTCCAGATAGACGCCGCCCTTCACGAGAATCCCGCGCCGTGCCGCGGCCGCGAGCCCCGACACGATCGTCACCGGCGTCGAGATCACCAGTGCGCACGGGCACGCGATCACGAGCAGCACCAGCGCGCGGTAGATCCAGTCGTGCCACGCACCGCCCATCACGAGCGGCGGCACCACCGCGACCAGCAGCGCGACCGCGAACACGATCGGCGTGTAGACGCGTGCGAACTGGTCGACGAAGCGCTGCGTCGGCGCCTTCGCGCCCTGGGCTTCCTCAACCGCGTGGATGATCCGCGCCAGCGTCGAGTTGGCCGCGACGGCCGTCACGCGGTATTCGAACGAACCCGATTCGTTGATCGTGCCCGCGTACACGGCGTCGCCGGTCGTCTTTTCGACGGGCAGGCTCTCGCCGGTGATCGGCGCCTGGTTCACCGTCGAGCGGCCCGCGACGACTTCGCCGTCCAGCCCGATCCGCTCGCCCGGCTTCACGCGTACGACCGCGCCGAGCGCCACCTGCGCGGCCTCGATCGTGCGCCACGACCCGTCGGCGTCCTGCACGGTCGCCGTATCCGGCGCGAGTTGCATCAGGCCCTGGATCGCATTGCGCGCCCGGTCGAGCGACTTCGCCTCGATCAACTCGGCAATCGTGAACAGCACCATCACCATCGCGGCTTCCGGCCACTGGCCGATCGCCATCGCGCCCGTCACCGCGATGCTCATCAACGCGTTGATGTTCAGGTTGCCGTTGCGGATCGCGATCCAGCCCTTCTTGTACGTGGTGAGCCCGCACGCGAGCACCG
>NZ_CAJNKE010000830.1 GCF_905232215.1 Burkholderia sp. LMG 13014 | reverse complement strand
TTCGGTGATCGGCATTTCGATCGACTGCGCGCGCGCGATGGCCAGCACGGCCTGCGCGCAGCGCACGCCTTCGGCCACGTGGCCGAGCGCGCCGAGGATATCGTTCAGCGTGCGGCCGGCCGCCAGCTGCAGGCCGACCGTGCGGTTGCGCGACAGGTCGCCCGTTGCGGTGAGGATCAGGTCGCCGAGGCCCGTGAGGCCCGTGAAGGTTTCCGCACGGCCGCCGAGCGCGACGCCGAGCCGCGACATTTCGGCGAGCCCGCGCGTAATCAGCGCGGCGCGCGCGTTCAGCCCGAGACCGAGGCCGTCGGCGATGCCGGTCGCGATCGCGAGCACGTTCTTCACCGCGCCGCCGACCTCGACGCCGACCACGTCGTCGCCCGTATAGATCCGCATCGCGCCGTGATGGAACGCGGCGAGCGTGCGCTCGCGGCATTCGGCGGACGCGCTCGCCACCGTCAGCGCGACGGGCAGCGACTGCCCGACCTCGCGCGCGAAGCTCGGCCCCGACAGCACGCCGTTGCTGTGCTGTTCGGGCAGCTCGGCCGCGATCACCTGATGCGGCAGCAGATGCGTGTCGGCCTCGAAGCCCTTGCAGACCCAGACGACGTGCGCGGGCACGCAGCCTGCGTCGCGCATTGCGTGACACAGCGTGCGCAGCCCGGCCACGGGCGCGGCGATCACGCACAATGCGTCGTCCGCGGCGCCATGCGCGAGCGCGGCGCCGAGATCGGCGTCGTAGCGCAATGCGTCAGGCAGCGCGATACCGTCCAGATAGCGGGAATTTTCGTGCCGGGCCTGCAGCCCGGCGATGAGCGCGGCATCGCGCGCCCACAGAAGCGTATCGTGCCGCGCGGCCAGATGGCCCGCGAGCGCGGTGCCCCAGGCACCGGCGCCGAGAACGGCTACTTTCATACCCAGCACCGGTCCTCCGAGTGAAACGTCAGTTCAGCGTCGTGCCGTTCGGTGCGCCTGCTGCTGCACCGGCCTGCTGCTGAAGCTGCGCGAGACGTTGTTCGTACAGCGCCTGGAAGTTGATTTCCGCCAGGTGGATCGGCGGGAAGCCCGCGCGCGTGATCGCGTCGGCGATGTTCGAACGCAGGTACGGGAACAGGATCGTCGGGCATGCGATGCCGACGAGCGGGTCGAGCTGTTCGTCCGGAATGTTGCGGATGTCGAAAATACCGGCCTGCTTCGCTTCGATCAGGAACGCGACCTTGTCCTTCACCTTCGCGGTGACGGTGCCCGACACGACGACTTCGAACACGCTTTCCGCGAGGCGGTCGGCCTTGACGTCGACTTCGACTTCAACCGACGGCATGTCCTGCTCGAGGAAGATCGCCGGCGAATTCGGCTGCTCGAGCGACATATCCTTCAGGTAGACGCGCTGGATGTTGAAGAACGGTTGGTTTTCGACGTCGGACATGGTGTTTCCCTAAAAGTGGTGACGGAGCGGCCCGGCTTCACGCCGGCCGCCACGGAATTTATCCTGCGCGCTCAAGCCGCAGCGCGGCCGGCGGCCATTCTGCCCTATTCAGGCCGCTTGCAGAAGCGATACGAGCCCGCCTTCGCGGTCGAGCTTCGACAGATCGTCGTAACCGCCGACGTGCGTGTCGCCGATATAGATCTGCGGCACCGTGCGGCGCCCCGTGCGCGTCATCATTTCGTCGCGGCGGGCCGGATCGCGGTCGATCAGCACCTTCTCGATCTGCTCGACACCGCGCAGCTTCAGCAGGCGCTCGGCCTGGATGCAATACGGACACACCTGCGTGCTGTACATCAAAACCTTGTTCACTTCGCCACTCCTTGTTTGACGACCGGCATCCCGGCCTGCTGCCAGGCGGCCACGCCGCCCTCGAGCACGTGCACCTCGGCGTAACCCGCCGCCTCGACCTCGCGCGCCGCCTTCTGCGACTGCTGGCCGTTCTGGCAGACGAGCAGCACCGGCGTGCTCTTGTTCTTCGCGACCTGCGCGATCTTCGTGCCGATCTCGCCCGCCGCGACCTGACGTGCCGACGGCAGGTGGCCGGCAGCGAA
>NZ_CAJNKE010000829.1 GCF_905232215.1 Burkholderia sp. LMG 13014 | reverse complement strand
GCCCGGCCGGCTTCGATCCGGGCCAGCATACGACGAGCACCGATTTCGATGCGAGCACGTACCCGGTCTACAACGGGCTCGTGCAGTTCAAGCGCGGCACGCTCGATCTCGAACCGGCGCTCGCGACGAGCTGGGACGTGTCGCCCGACCAGCGCACGATCACGTTCCACCTGCGGCGCGGCGTGAAATTCCAGACCACCGCGTGGTTCAAGCCGACGCGGCCGTTCCAGGCCGACGATGTCGTCTTCACGTTCCGCCGGATGCTCGACCCGGACGATCCGTTCCGCAAGGCTTACCCGGTCAGCTTCCCGTATTTCAGCGATCTCGGTTTCGACCGGAATGTCGAGCGTATCGACAAGGTCGACGACTACACGGTGCGCTTCGTGCTGAAGACGCCCGACGTCGTGTTCGTGCGCAACCTCGCGATGGCATTCGCGTCGATCCTGTCGGCCGAGTATGCGTCGCAGCTCGCGGCGCGCCATCGCGAGGCCGACATCAACCAGTTCCCGGTCGGCACCGGGCCGTTCCTGCTACGCACGTACCAGAAGGACGCGCTGATTCGCTACGACGGGAATCCCGACTACTGGAAGGCCGACGACGTGAAGCTCGCCCATCTCGTGTTCGCGATCACGCCCGATCCGGCCGCGCGCCTGCAGAAGCTGGTGGCCGGCGAGTGCCAGGTATCGGTGTTCCCGCGGCCGGCCGACCTCGACACGGTGCGGCGCGACCCGAAGCTGACGTTGTTCTCGGGGATGGGCTTCAACGTCGGCTTCGTCGCGTACAACACGCAGCATGCGCCGCTCGACCGCGTCGACGTGCGGCGCGCGCTCGACATCGCGATCGACAAGTCGGCGATCGTGAAGACCGTGTTCAACGGCGACGCGAAGATCGCGACGAACCCGATGCCGCCTTCGCAATGGTCATACAACCCGCGCCTGAAGGACGCGCCGCGCGATCCCGCCGCTGCGAAGGCGCTGCTCGCGCGGGCCGGGTTCCCGAACGGCTTCGACCTGACGCTGTGGGCGATGCCGGTGCAGCGCCCGTACAACCCGAATGCGCAGTTGATGGCGCAACTGATCCAGCAGGACTGGGCGAAGATCGGCGTGCGCGCGAAGATCGTCAGCTACGAGTGGGGCGAATACAACCGCCGCGCGAAGCACGACGGGCAGCACGACGCGATCCTGTACGGCTGGTCGGGCGACAACGGCGATCCCGACAACTGGCTCGGCACGCTGCTCGGTTGCGACGCGGTGCACGGCAGCAACCTCGCGAAGTGGTGCAACCAGGATTTCGAGAAGCTGGTGGACGCGGCGCGTTCCAATGCGGACGTCGCGAAGCGCACGGCGCTGTACGAACAGGCGCAGGTCGTGTTCAAGGACCAGGTGCCGTTCACGCCGATCGCGACGTCGATCGTGTCGCTGCCCGTATCCACGCGCGTGCACGGGCTGACGTTCTCGCCGCTTGGCGGGCACCGCTTCGATGGGGTCTGGCTGGATTGAGCGCTCAATCGCGGGCTTCAATCATCCCAGAGGGGGATCGGGCTACCCAAGCCGGTCCGAGACATAAAGATACAAGGGGAGCGCCACGCGGACAGTGGTTTCGTCCGCGTGGTGTGGCGGCTGGAAAGGCCGGCGCGATGCAGTGCGCGCCGGTTTTCGTCAGGTCGGGCCGGTTCAGTTGAGCGCGACCGCCGCCGCGGCTTCGACCGGCGAGCCTTCGAGTGCGACCGATGGCCGGCCGTCAGGGCCGACCGGCACGTCGCCGGTGAGCGTCGTGCGATAAAGCTGGCGGTCGAAGTCGAGATCGAAGATGTCGACGGGCGCGAGGTGGGCGGTCGCGCGGTTGTCCCAGAACGCGATGCTGCGCGGTTCCCACTTGAAGCGGATCGTGAATTCCGGCCGTGTCACGTGTTCCCACAGCAGTTCGAGCAGGGCCTGGCTCTCGCGCGGTGTCAGCCCGACGACCGATTTCAGGAAGCTCGGGCTCACGTACAGCGCGCGTTCGCCGGTCTCCGGATGCACGCGCACGAGCGGATGCTCGGT
>NZ_CAJNKE010000828.1 GCF_905232215.1 Burkholderia sp. LMG 13014 | reverse complement strand
TTGGTCGCCTCGACCGGCGACACCTTGCCGGCCTGCGCCCGGCGGTTCGCGAGATCCGCGGAGCGTGCGGCGATCGTGGCCGATTCCTCGGTCACCTGAAGCTGGCGCTGCGCGGCGAGCAGCCCGTAGAACGCGGCGATCACGTCGGCACGCACGACGGCGCCCTGCTCGTCGAGCGATGCATTGGCCGCTTCCCTGCCGTACGACGCGACGTCGAGCCGCGCGCTACGCTTGCCGCCGAGTTCGATCGTCTGGTTGATCAGCGCGGTCGACGTGCGTTCGGCGCGACGGAAGCCTTCCTGCAGGAACGACACTTCGGGATTGGGACGCGCGCCGGCCTGCAGCAGCGCGCCGGCCGACGCATCGACGTCCGCGCGCGCACCGCGCAGTGCCGGATTGTTCCGGGCCGCAACCGACAGCGCATCGGCAAGCGTCAGCGAGGTGGAAGGGAGTGCGTCGGATGGCGGTGCGCCGATCGGCGCGGCGCTGCCGGTGGCAGCCGGGGCCGGCCCCGGCGACAGCGACGGCTGCGCATGAGCCGTCGCGGCCATCGCGAAGACGACGGCCACGGCGAGGTTGAGCTTGAGCATGTTCGGTTCTGCGGTAACGGTTCGCGACCGATGCTACGGTCCGGCCGCAGTGCGAACATGAGGCGAAGATGATATTTCCGTCATTTTTGGGGGCGACCGCGCGCACGCGTGCGGTGACCTGCGGGAGCCGGGCCCCGCTTGGGCGATCAGGAGAATTCGATGAATGTGCGGCGCGACGGCCGCACGGTAGATAACGGTGGCACGGGGATTCGGCACGCATGCGCGGCAATCCCCTGCACGCGAATCAAACAGCCCCTTGCTTCACCCGCCGACGCTGCACGAGCCAATCAAGCAATTGCCGCCCGTCGCGTTCGCCGAACCAGCGTGCGTGACCGATCAGATAGCCGTCGTACGCGATGTCGACGATTGCCGGGGCATCGATGATGCAGCCGAAATAAGCGACTTCCGACAGTGCGAACTCCGTATGCACGATCGGCAGCAGCGCGACCAGCGCCGCATAGGCTTCGTCCCCTAGCGGTTCAAGCGACTCATACCCGTCGAGCAGCGCGCCGATCTGCGCGTACTCGACGCGGCGTGCATCGGCCGGCGCCATCCAGTCGACCGTATTGCGCTCGATCGCGAGCGCGAGGTCCATCACCGCGCAGGTGCGATCCGACAGCCCGAAATCGAGCACGGTCCGCACCTGCGCGCCGGGCCCCGCCTCGGTCCACAGCAGGTTCGACGCGTGCCAGTCGCCGTGTGTCCACAACGGCGGCAGCGCGGGCAGCAACGGCGCGAGACGCGCGTGATACGGGCCGATAGCGTCGGCCACGTCACCGCGCCAGTCGCGTGCGCCGAGCGCACGCACGAGCAGCGGCTGCGCTTCGACCCAGCGTTCGAGCGCGCCCGCCAGATCGGGCGACGACAGCACGCGAAAGCTCGACAGCAGTGTGCGCACGGGCCGCGCCGGCGCATCGTAGCCGGCCGACGCGCGATGCAGTTCGGCCAGCGCGCGTCCGGCAGCGTACGCGTGCGACGGATGCGTGAACGGCTGCCACGACATCACGCCGCGATACGGGTCGACGCCGGGCGCCCGCACGTGCACCTCGTAGGTCCAGTCGCCGGACGCGAACGCGGTTGCGCCGTCGCGATCCGCGAGAATGTCCACCACGGGCATCCCGCGTTCGCGCAGATGCGCGATGAAGCGATGCTCCTCCTCGAGCCCTTCGACATCGCGCAGGCTCACGTGATGACGCTTGACGAACAGCCCGCGCCCGTCGGTCATCTGCACCAGCACGGCCGCCGCGAACTGCCGCGGGCTGTGCCACGTCAACCGCGCCGGCTCGCCGGCACCGTCGATGCGTGCGAGCACCGCCGCCACTTCGTCGTGCGTCATCAGCGGCCAGTCGCGTTCGGCCTGCTCGCCGTCGACACCGAATTGCGGCGGCGCGACGTCACGCGACAGGGATCCGTCCGGCTCGAGTGGGAATGACATGAACGATGTTGCTCCGTGGTTGATTCAGATCGG
>NZ_CAJNKE010000827.1 GCF_905232215.1 Burkholderia sp. LMG 13014 | reverse complement strand
AGGGGGGAAACGCGGGGGCGAATGGTAAAATTCGCGAATGAAAAAACTCGTGATCCTGATTTCCGGTCGCGGCAGCAACATGGAGGCCATCGTCCGCGCGTGCGCGCAGGAACGCTGGCCGGCCGAGGTTGCCGCCGTGATCGCCAACCGGCCCGACGCGGCCGGCCTGGCTTTTGCCGCGTCGCACGGGGTGGCGACGGCGGTGGTCGACCACCGGTCGTTCGACGGCCGCGACAGCTTCGACGCGGCGCTCGCCGCCGAGATCGACCGATTCGCACCCGATCTCGTGGTCCTCGCCGGCTTCATGCGCATCCTCACGCCCGCATTCGTCAGACAATACGAAGGCCGGCTGCTGAACATCCATCCGTCGCTGCTGCCGAGCTTCAAGGGCATCCACACGCACCAGCAGGCGCTCGACGCGGGTGTCGCGCTGCATGGCGCGAGCGTGCATTTCGTGATTCCCGAGCTCGACAGCGGCGCGATCGTCGCGCAGGGCGCGGTGCCCGTGCGCGCGGGCGACGACGCGGCCGCGCTCGCGCAGCGCGTGC
This sequence comes from Burkholderia sp. LMG 13014, assembly GCF_905232215.1. Classification (GTDB taxonomy): domain Bacteria; phylum Pseudomonadota; class Gammaproteobacteria; order Burkholderiales; family Burkholderiaceae; genus Burkholderia. The sequence goes on along the minus strand of NZ_CAJNKE010000827.1, from coordinate 1,513 downwards.
TGACGGTCGAGCATGTGCTGTATCCGCGCGCGGTGCGCTGGTTCGTCGAGGGCCGTTTGCGCCTCGAGAACGGCCGTGCAGTGGTGGCGCCGGAAGAGGCGCGCTGGATTTTCGCGGATCAACCGCATACCGAAACGAGTGAGGGCGTATGAAGCTGCACGGATTCCTGATTGGCCAGACCGAGACTTTGCTCGCCGAGGTGCTGAAGTTCGCCGGCCCCGCCGACGCGACGACGAGCCGGTTCTTCCGCGCGCACCCGAAGCTCGGGCATGCCGAGCGCGGCGTGATTGCCGAAGCGGTGTTCGCAGTGCTGCGCCGGAAGATGGAGTTTTCGCATCTCGCGGAGAGCGGCACCGGTACGCCCGCGCGGCGCCTGACGCTGCTCGGCCTGATGCAGACGGTTGGCCGCAACGCGCTGAGGCCGTTCCTGTCCGACACCGAGTCCGCGTGGCTCGAGCACGTGTCGAAGATCGATCCGGCGAGCCTGCCGGTGCGCATTCGCTCGAACCTGCCCGATTGGATCCACCAGGCACTGTCGGCCCGTTTCGATGGCGAGGAGCTTGCGCAGCTCGCCGCCGCGCTGAACTACCCGGCGCCGCTCGACCTGCGTGCCAATGTGCAGAAGGCCAGCCGTGATCAGGTCATCGACGGGTTGCGCGCGGAAGGCATCGATGCGGGCGCGACGCCGTTTTCGCCGTTCGGCGTGCGCGTGGTCGGCAAGCCGGCGCTGACGCGCCTGCGGCTGTTCGAGGAAGGCGCGATCGAGGTGCAGGACGAAGGCAGCCAGCTGCTGTGCTCGCTGGTCGCGCCGCGCCGCGGCGAGATGGTCGTCGATTTCTGCGCGGGCGCGGGCGGCAAGACGCTCGCGCTGGGTGCGATGATGCGCTCGACCGGGCGCCTCTATGCGTTCGACGTGTCGGAAAAGCGTCTCGCGAAGCTGAAGCCGCGCCTTGCGCGCAGCGGGCTGTCGAACGTGAACCCGGTGCTGATCGACAGCGAACACGATGCGAAGATCAAGCGGCTCGCCGGCAAGATCGACCGCGTGCTGGTCGACGCGCCGTGCAGCGGCCTCGGCACGCTGCGCCGCAATCCTGACCTGAAGTGGCGCCAGACGCGCACGGCGATCGACGAGCTGACGCCGAAGCAGGCGTCGATCCTCGCGAGCGCCGCGCGTCTCGTGAAGAAGGGCGGCCGGCTCGTCTACGCGACCTGCAGCGTGCTCGACGCGGAGAACGAACGCATCGTCGAACAGTTCCTGGCCGATCATCCCGATTTCGTGCTGGTGCCGGCGCAGCAGGTGCTGGCCGACCAGCGCATCGAGCTGGAGACGGGCGACTACCTGTCGCTGTGGCCGCATCGTCACGCGACCGACGGCTTCTTCGCTGCGGTGCTCGAACGGCGCGCCGCGCAGTAACGACTGCCCGGACGGACGATGGAAAATCTGCAGAGCCGCCTGCTGTCGCACCGGCTGGCATCGGTCATTCGTGACTTCCACCAGCCGGTGATGATCTGG
>NZ_CAJNKE010000826.1 GCF_905232215.1 Burkholderia sp. LMG 13014 | reverse complement strand
GAGCATCATCGATACGCCGCCGAACCGCGCGGACATGCCGGACGCGGATTTCACGCGCTGGGTGCGGCCCGAGCAGATCGCGGCGACGATCGGCTTCCTGCTGTCGACCGATGCGCAAGCGATCACCGGCGCGTCGATTCCGGTGACCGGCCGCGTGGCGTAGCGCGGCGGGGGCAAGGGCAGGGGCTCGCGCCGCGGCCGGCCGTGCGTACAATGTCGCACCGGATTGCGCGAGCCCAGCCAGAGACCATGCATCAGCCCAATATCCTGATCGTCGAAGATGAAGTGGCGATCGCGGACACGATCGTCTACGCCCTCGGCACCGACGGCATGCAGACCGTCCACTGCACGCTCGGGCAGGCGGCGCTCGACCATCTGCGCGACACGCGCTTCGATCTCGTGGTGCTCGACGTCGGGCTGCCGGATCTCAGCGGCTTCGAAGTATGCCGGCGGCTGCGCACGTTTTCCGACGTGCCGGTGATCTTCCTCACCGCGCGGCACGATGAAATCGACCGGATCGTCGGGCTCGAAATCGGCGCCGACGATTACGTGGTCAAGCCGTTCTCGCCGCGCGAACTGGCGGCGCGGGTGCGCGTGATCCTGCGGCGTTTCTACCGGACGGCCACACCCGAAGCGACGCCCGCGCCCGTGCCGACCGCGACCATCGCACCGGGCTTCACGCTCGATACCGACGGCGCGCGCGTGTCGTGGCTCGGCCACGCGCTGGACCTCACGCGCTACGAATTTGGCCTGCTGGCGTTGCTCGTCCGGCATCCCGGGCGCATCTATTCGCGCGAGCAGTTGATGGATCTCGTGTGGCACGAGGCATTCGATTCGGCCGACCGCACGGTCGACACGCACATCAAGACGCTGCGTGCCAAGCTGCGCGCGATCGACCCCGAGCGCGACCCGATCCGCACGCATCGCGGGATGGGTTATTCGCTGCAACCGTAACGACCGGCACCGCCCATGCATATCGGCCTGCGCATCTTCTTCGGCTTTTTCCTGATCGTCGGCCTGGCCGCGCTGATCACGCTGCGGGTATTCGTGCAGGAGGTGAAGCCCGGCGTGCGCGAGGCGATGGAGGACACGCTCGTCGATACCGCGCAAGTGCTCGCGACGCTGGCCGCCGACGACATGGCGAACGGCCACATCGCCGACGGTGCGTTCGCGCGGCAGCTCTCGAAACTGCACGAAAGCCCGGTCAGCGCGAATGTATGGGGCGTGCAAAAGACCGCGATCGGCTACCGTCTTTACATCACCGACGCGCACGGCATCGTGCGCTACGACTCGTCCGGAAAGGCGATCGGGCAGGACTATTCGCGCTGGAACGACGTGTACCGGACGCTGCGCGGCGAGTACGGCGCGCGCAGCACGCGCAGCGATCCGAACGACGACAGCAGCACCGTGATGCACGTGGCGGCGCCGATCCGGCGCGGCAACGAGATCATCGGCGTGTTGACGATCGCGAAGCCGAACCAGACGGTCGCGCCGTTCATCGCGCGCAGCCAGCGCAAGATCATGCTGTACGGCGCGCTGCTGATGGGCGGCGCGATCCTGATCGGCGTGGCCTGCACGTGGTGGCTGGTGGTCGGGCTGCGGCGCCTGCAGCGCTATGCGCGCGCGATCGCGGCGGGCGAGCGGGCCGACATGCCGCTGCAGGGCGCGAGCGAACTGGCCGAGCTCGGGCGCGCGGTGGAAAGCATGCATCAGCGGCTGGAAGACCGGCAGTACGTCGAGACCTACATCCACACGCTCACGCACGAGATGAAGAGCCCGCTGGCGGCGATCAGCGGCGCGGCCGAACTGCTGCAGGAGGACATGCCGGTGGCGAACCGCCGGCGCTTCACCGAGAACATCCGCCGCCAGGCCGGCCGCCTCGAACAGATGATCCGCAAGCTGCTCGCGCTCGCCGAAGTCGAGCAGAAGCAGCGCCTGTCGGTGCGCGAACCGGTCGCGCTGCGGCCGATGCTCGACCAGCTCGTCGACGATATCGAGCCACGCGCGCGGCAGCGCGGCGTGAACTTGACGATCGACGCGCACGACGCGGCCGATCCCGCGGTC
>NZ_CAJNKE010000825.1 GCF_905232215.1 Burkholderia sp. LMG 13014 | reverse complement strand
AAGGCCGGCGCGCAGGCGAGGGTGAGAGCAGTGGCGGTGACGAGGAAGCGGGTTTTCATCGGGTGTCCTTGCGGTTCGTTTCGGTGCACGCAGTGGCGTGGCGACGGGACGAACTTTAGGGCGATGACACACGCCCGTCGCGTCATAAAAGATGTCGCGGTGTTACACGTGGCGTGCTGTTTCGAAGTACGACGAATGCGTGTGCCGGCCGCGCCGATCGCGGGCATGCCGCGCCGCGCAAGGCTGTAGGCGATGCGATGACGTGAGGGCGCGGCGGCTTGGCACGGGTGAGGAACGTGTCGTGCGCAGCGCGAAAGTGTGTCGCGACGACATGCGGCGACATATTTGCCGGCCGATTCATGCGCGTTTTGTGTCGAGCCGCGTCACGCGAATTGAACGCACGCAGTACGCCACATGCGACTGGAACCGGCTTCTTCGTAACAGGGAGCCGCCGGCGCTAACCATCCGAAGAATCGATTTCCTTCCGATCGGTAATGGCAGTGTTCGTATGTCGCGCAGCGGTTTATCCGTCGGCCGATGTCACGTTGTGTACACCGTCGACCGGCTTCGTCACGAGCGACACGTTTTCCGCAGGACAGGCATACACGCTGCCCCAAACCGGCCACGCGCCAGTCCGCAAGTGTCCATGCCTGCCATGCACGACCTGAACGCCTTCCCCTCCGCATGCGGAAACAAGTTTCCCGTCGGACACACATGCGCGCAGCCCCAACCCGGCCCAGCTCCAGTCCGCAAGCGCCGGCGCGCGCCCTGCACCACGTGAACGCATTCCTTCGCGACACGCGGCGACACATTTCCCGCCGCACATACCTACGCGCAGCAACAAAACGGCCACGCTCCAGTCCACACGCGCCCGCACCCGCCGCACACCACCTGACCGCCATTCCCCGCGACATACGGCGACACATTTCCCGCGTGGTCTTTCCATTCCGCGGCCACTACAGTGCGTTCCATTCGACGCGATGGCAGCCCGTGCCGCCCATGACGCGTCCGACTCAACCGAAGGAAAGGCCCATCATGCTCACCACAACAGGAAAGCTCGCGTACTACGTCACGCTCTTCATCGTCGCCGTCTCGCTCGTCGAGGCGGCCGTGCTCACCTGGCGCCGCGCCCGCGGGCCCGAACGGTTCGACTGGAACGAGGTGTGGCTGTCGCTCGCCGATCTCGCGGGCCGCAAGCTGCTCGCGCTGGTGCCGCTGTCGCTCGCCACGCCGCTGTTCGACCTCGCATGGGCGCACCGGCTCTTCACGATCCCGCTCCACAGCATCGCGCTCGCGCTGCTCGTGTTCGTCGGCCAGGAGTTCTGCTACTACTGGTATCACCGCGCGTCGCACCGCGTGCGCTTCTTCTGGTCGACCCATGCGGTGCACCATTCGCCGAACCAGTTGACGCTGTCGTCCGCCTTTCGCCTCGGCTGGACCGGCAAGATCGCCGGCGCCGCGATGTTCTTCACGCCGCTCGTGTGGCTCGGCGTGCGTCCGGAGGCCGTGCTCGCGATCCTGTCGTTCAACCTGATGTACCAGTTCTGGCTGCACAACACGTGGATCCCGAAGCTCGGCTGGTTCGAATACGTGTTCAATACGCCGTCCGCGCACCGCGTGCACCATGCGTCGAACCTCGACTATCTCGATGCGAACTACGGCGGCGTGCTGGTGGTGTTCGACCGGCTGTTCGGCACCTATGTCGCCGAGCGCGCCGACGAGCCCTGCCGTTTCGGCCTCGTCACGCCGACCCGCTCGCGCAATCCGTTCGTCGTCGAGCTCGAGCACTGGGCGAGCCTTGTCCGCGACGTCGCGACGGCCCGCGACGTGTGGACCGCGATCCGTTTCGTGCTGCTGCCGCCGGGCTGGCGCCCCGACAACCAGGGCGAAACGACGGAGGAACTGCGCCGCCGCAGCCTCGTCGCCGTGCGCACGGATGCGTGAACGGCGCTACGCTGTGGCCCATTGCCGGCCGCGCACGCAGGTCGCGGCCGGTATGACCCATGCAACATGCATCATCAAGCAACCCTCGATCCAGGAGAAAACATCGATGGAACACGATCTCAAAGGCA
>NZ_CAJNKE010000824.1 GCF_905232215.1 Burkholderia sp. LMG 13014 | reverse complement strand
CGTCGTCTTCATCGCCTGCTCCGTACCGGCGCCGCGCGCATCACCCCTTCCACGCGTCGGTCGGGCCGCCGAGTTCGCCGCACGCGTCGATCGCGAGTTCGCGCAGGCGTCGTTCGTCGCCCTGGCCGGACAACGCGTAGCCCATCCCGCGATCCGACCAGAAATACGTGTAGCGGTCGCCTGCCGACATCGCCTGTGGCGCGAGGCGCCGTGCGTCGTAGGCCGTCATGTACAGCGTCACACGCTCGCCATCCGCGCGCTGGTACATGAGTTGCGCGGCCGGCCCCGCTTCGCCGGGCAACAACCGGCCGCCGAGCAGCTCGTAGCCGTATTCGTCGAGTGACGGCGCACGCACCGGCCGCCCGAGACGCGTGGACAGCCACGCGACGAGACGTTCGGGGTCGCCTGCACCCACCTCGACCGGATGTTCGCGGTCGGCCACGTACGTCGCGTACGCGACATCCGCGTGCGCGGCGAACGCTGGGTCGCTGCCGAACGCCATCCAGCCCGCATGCAGCGTGACGCCGATCAGCAGCCCGGCCGCAAGCCCCGCGAACGCGTAGGCGATCCCGCGCCGGCGCGGCGCGCGGCGCTGCACGAACAGCGCGGGCGCAGTGCCCGGCAGCGGGAACAGCGCCTGCAGCGCGTCGCGTTGCGCACGGTAATGCGCGAATCGTTCGGCTTCCTCCGGATCGGCCAGCACGCGCTCGAGCACCTCGCGCCGCTCGTGCCCGGACAGCTCGCCGTCCAGCAACGCGGACAGCAGTTGCGCCGACGCATCGTCGTCCCGCTCGTTCGAAGGTTTGCGCGGTTCGTCCATCATGTCTTCCCGATCACCCGTAACGCGGCCGTGCCGTGCGCCGACGGCTCGTCCGACAGCAACGCGCGCATCTGCCCGCGCGCCCGTGCGAGCCGCGACATCACCGTTCCCACCGGTACGCCGAGCACCTCCGCGGCATCGCGATAGCTCAATTCCTCAAGGGCGACCAGCAGCAGCACCTCGCGCTGCTCGACCGGCAGCCGGTACAGCGCGCGCTGCACGTCGCGCAGCACCAGCCCGCCGATTTCGCCGGCCGGCGCGGCCATCGTCTGCCACGGTGCCGTCGCGTCGTCGACGGCGATCTCGTGCCGCGCGCGCAACTGGTCGATGAAACGGTGCCGCAGCAGCGTCAGCAGCCACGCGCGCAGGTTGCCGCCATCACGCGGCGGGCGGTTCAGCGCGCGCTCGAGCGTGTCCTGCACGAGATCGTCCGCCCAGGCCCGGTCGCCCGTCAGCGCGCGCGCATAGCGCGTGAGATGCGGCAACCACACCAGCAGGTCCGATTCGTAGCTCATCAGGATGCCTCGCGCACTGCCGCGCAGTCACGGACGTGCGACGTGCCACATGCCGCCGATCCCGTCGCCCCCCGCGTCGCCGGGTTTGCGATCCTGCTTCCAGCGATACAGCGGGCGCCCGCGGTACGCCCATTGCTTCTTGCCGTCGTCGCGCGTGACGAGACTCCGCACGCCTGTTGCCTTGTCATACGCGTCGGCAAGCGCGGGCGGCCAGTTGGCCGCGCACGCGCGGTCGCATGCGCTCTTGCCGGGCGCATCGCGATCGAACACGTACAGCGTCATGTGATCTTCGTCGACCAGTTTCCCGTCGCCGGCCCGCGGTGGTTCCGCGGCGGCCGGCTGCACGATTGCCGCCATCAGCGCGGCGGCAGCGAGTATCCGTTTCATGCCCGTTCTCCTTGGCACGGCTTCGCGACACGGCGGCACCGGCCGGGACGATCGGCTTCGTCACGACCATTATCCTGCCGGCCGGCGCTGCCGGGATTCGGTATGTAAACGGATGGAGGCGACCGGTTATTCCACGCCGGCCGGCGAGCGTCGATTGCGGCCATTCATGCGACGAAAGAAAGCGGGCCCCCCAAAGACAACGCGGCATGACATCGCTGTCATGCCGCGTGGCGCGACCCGTTGCACGCGGCGGCCGATCCGGCACCGCCGTGCGTGTCCGGCCGGTTACTTCGGCAGTGCGCCCGTCAGCGACTGGAGCAGCGACGACACCGGTGCGAGCGGGTTGCCCGGCGC
>NZ_CAJNKE010000823.1 GCF_905232215.1 Burkholderia sp. LMG 13014 | reverse complement strand
TGGCCGTTATCGCCGTTGCTGTCGTTTTCGCCATTGACGACAGGCCGGGATCCGTCTGCATACGCGACGACGCTGCGTTGCGGATTGGCGATCCGGATGCCGCGTTCGCGGAACGTCTCCGCGATCCGCCGGTTGAATTCACGCTGCACGCTCCAGCGCGTCGAGTCCGTGCATTGCATCTGCCCGGCCAGCGCGAGCGTCGCGCCGTCGACCTGGTCGATACCCCAGTAGCTGAAGTCCGACAGGATGCCGTCGCGGTATTTCGGATCGTCGCGCAACGCGGCGCCGATCTCCTTCAGCGTCGTGATCGCGCGATCGATATCCTCGCCGTAGGCAATGCTGATCTTGACGGCCGCGTTGCCGAGCCCGCGATTCGTGTTGTTGACCGTCGTCACCGAGCTGAACGGGATCGTGTACAGCGACCCGTCGCCCGCGCGCAGCCGCACGGTGCGGATCGACAGGTACTCGACGGTGCCCGACACGCCGGCGAGTGTGACCCAGTCGCCGACCTGCATCGCGTTTTCCATCAGCAGGAAGATCCCGGTGATGAAATCCTGCACGAGCTTCTGCGAGCCGAAGCCGAGCGCGACGCCGAAGATGCTGGCACCGGCAAGCAGCGGGCCGACGTTCACGCCGAGCTGGCTGAGGCCCGTCAGCACGACGACGAGCGCGATCATCACGAACAGCAGCGAGCGCAGCATCGGCAGCAGCGTGCGCAGCCGCGCCGCGCGCATGAGATTGCCTTCGCGCGTCCATCGTTGCAGCCGGCGCTCGATCGCGATGTTGGCGGCTTCCCACACGATGAGTGCGACGATGGCCGCAATCGCGATCGTCACCAGCGCCGACGCGAGCCGGTGGCCGATCGTGCCGGTTTCGAACGCGCGGAAGATCGGCACGCCCCAGATCTGCAGCAGCAGCGCGACGGTCACGATGCCGATCGCGCCCGACACGATCTGGCGCAGCAGCGGGTAGTAGCGGTACGCGTGCAGATGGACGAGCGTGCGGTCTTCGTCGTGGCCCTGGAACAGCCGCGCGAGCGCGCCGAACACGACGATCGACACCATCCGCATGCCGATCATCACGGCGATCGAGCGGCCGCCGAGCGTGATCAGCACGCGGTAGCCGTTGTGGACGTCGAGCGCCCACACGAACCACAGCGCCATCACGATGAATACCGACACGGGCGCCCATGCGTCCGCGAGCGCGTTGCCGATCATCGCGAACGACGGACGGCCCTCGCCGGCCGCGCGGATCCGCGCGGCGACGGGCCGGCGGCACTGCAGGATCAGCGCCGAGACCATCAGGTGCCCGACGAGTGCGACGGCTTTCAGCAGCGCGACGTGACCGGCGTCGCTCAGACCGAAGTTCGCGGCGACCTCGACCGCCGCCGTGCAGGCGCCGACGACGATCGCGATCCGCGCGATCGAACGTTGGGCGAAGTCGGCCCATGCGTCACTGATGTGCAGCAACCGCAGTTGCCGTGCATCGGGCTGGAAGCACAGCCGGCTGACGATCGTGACGAGGCGGCAGATCACGTAGATGTCGATCAGTGCTTCGAGCGCGGATTCGATCGGGCTGCCCGCATCGCCGATCGCCGACATCGTCAGGCTCGCGACGCCGACGAACACGAGCAGCGGCACCGCGCGCAGCGCAAGGCTGACAAGCGCGCGCGGCATCCGGTACAGCAGCGTGGTGTGGCGACGTGCGTGGCCACGACCTTCCGACGAGGTGGGCGCGGTGTCGGGGGTGTCCGGCGGCGCGTTGTCGTCGTCGTCGGGCGTGGCGGAGTCGGACGTAACGGACTCGGACTCGGATTCGGGCGCAGTGCGGCGCGACGTGTCGGCGCGCCGTGCGGCCACTGCGGCCAGCGCACGTCGCAACAGCCGCTTCGCGAACCATTCGACCAGGAGCGCGGGCACGAGCACCGCGATGATGATCGAGAGCGCGTGCGCGAGATCCGCGCGCGCGTCGGCGCGCACCAGCCGGTCATGCCACCAGCTTCCGACCGAGCCGACATCGAGCAGCGAGCGCAGCGATTCCTTCAGCGCATCGCCGATTTCGGTGGTCCAGCGCGATCCC
>NZ_CAJNKE010000822.1 GCF_905232215.1 Burkholderia sp. LMG 13014 | reverse complement strand
GGCCGCGCGGCGTGCTGATCGAAGGCTACGATCGCGCCGGCCTCTACTACGGCGTGCAGACGCTCTACTCGCTCGCACCCGCCGGCGGCGGCCCGATCCCGGCGATGCTCGTCGAGGATGCGCCGCGCTTCACGCATCGCGGGATGCACGTCGATCTCGCACGCAACTTCAAGCACCCGGCCACGCTGCGCCGCCTGATCGACCAGATGAGCGCGTACAAGCTCAATCGCCTGCACCTGCACCTGTCCGACGACGAGGGCTGGCGCATCGAGATTCCCGGCCTGCCCGAGCTGACCGAGATCGGAGGACGCCGCTGCCATGACCCGAGCGAAACGCGCTGCCTGCTGCCGCAGCTCGGCTCCGGCCCGGACAACCGCTCGGGCGGCGGCTACCTGACCCGCGACGACTACGTGGCGCTGGTGCGCTACGCGGCCGCGCATTTCGTCGAGATCATCCCCGAGATCGACATGCCCGCGCATGCACGCGCGGCCGTCGTGACGATGGAGGCACGTTACCGGCGGCTGCATGCGGCCGGCCGCGAGCAGGAAGCGAACGCGTACCGGCTGCTCGATCCGCAGGACACGTCGAACCTGACGACGGTGCAGTTCTACGACCGGCGCAGCGACCTGAACCCGTGCGTACCGGGCGCGCTCAATTTCGCGTCGAAGGTGATCCGCGAAATCGCCGCGATGCATGCGGACGCGCAAGCGCCTCTGCACATCTGGCACTACGGCGGCGACGAAGCGAAGAACATCTTCCTCGGCGGGGGCTTCCAGCCGCTGAACGGCACCGACCCGAACAAGGGCCGCATCGATCTCGCCGCGCAGGACAAGCCATGGGCGCGTTCGCCCGCGTGCGCGGCATTGCTCCAGCGCGGCGAGATCAAGTCGACCGACGAGTTGCCGACGCGCTTCGCACAACAGGTGAGCGCGGCGGTCAGCGCGAACGGGATCGACACGATGGCCGCGTGGCAGGACGGCATCAAGCATGCGAACGGGCCGCAGGACTTCAGCACGCGCCACGTGATGGTGTCGCTGTGGGACACGATCTTCTGGGGCGCATCGGATAGCGCGCGCGACCTGAGCGGCAAGGGCTACCTGACGGTGCTCGCGCTGCCCGACTACCTGTACTTCGACTTCCCGTACACGCTGAACCCGCGCGAGCGCGGCTACTACTGGGGCTCGCACGCGACGGACGAATACAAGGTGTTCTCGCTCGCGCCCGAGAACCTGCCGCAGAACGCCGAGGTGATGGGCGACCGCGACGGCAACGCGTTCGAGGTGACGGGCACGGGCCCCGCGCCGCGCATCGAAGGCATGCAGGGGCAGGCATGGGGCGAGGTGATGCGCAACGACACCTTCCTCGAATACATGACCTATCCGCGGCTGCTCGCGCTGGCCGAGCGCGCATGGCACCGGGCCGACTGGGAGCTGCCGTATGCGGCCGGCGTGCGCTTCAAGCGCGGTGACACGCATCACGTCGACATGGCCGCACTGCAGCGCGACTGGGCCGGTTTCGCGACGCTGCTCACGCAACGCGAATTGCCGAAGCTCGACCGGGCCGGCGTCGGCTACCGGAAGCCGACCTTTACGCTGACGAATCCGTGATCGGCCAAGCAGTCGAGCGGTGGCGCGATGCGGGCGAACGCGTCGCGCTACCGCGCATCGGTTACCGGAAGCCTACCTTTTTGCTGACGGAACCGTGAACGACCAGGCGGTCGAGAGGTAGCGCGATGCGGGCGAACACGTCGCATCACCGCACCACCAAAGAAAAACGGCTTGCGACGCATCGCAAGCCGTTTTCGTTTTGCCGGCCGGCCCGAACCCGCGTCGCGGATCAGGCCGGCTTCATCGCATCAGGCCGGTTGCACGGCCGCCCCGCTGCCTGACGGCGGCAGGCGCGCGCCGAGCTGTTCGGCATAACGTGCGGCCGCGTTGCCGCAGACGATGTGGAACGTGTCGACCGACACCCATGCGACGTCGAGCGTACCGAGACGATCGCGATCGACCGCCGACGGATCGCGCACGACCACACGCAGGCGCGTGGTCGCGATCGCGTCGAGCGACACGACGTTGGTCGCGCCGCCG
>NZ_CAJNKE010000821.1 GCF_905232215.1 Burkholderia sp. LMG 13014 | reverse complement strand
ATCGACAGCGCCATGCCGACCGGCATGAACGTGCTCCACAGCCCGAACGCGAGCGTGCGCCGCTCGGGCGGCGTCACGCGATTCAGCACGGCCGGCGCGGCGACCACCACGATCACGAACCCGAGCCCTTCGGCGAAACGCGTGACCAGCAGCAGCGCGAAGCTGCCGGCCCACGCGCCGGCAACACTCGACAGGCCGAGGATGACGAGGCCCGCGAGCAGCAGCAGCCGGGCGCCCCAGCGCCGCACCAGCACGCCGGCCGCGATCCCGCCAAATACGCCGACGAACGGAAACACCGACATGATCCCGCTCAGCGAAGCGAGCGAACCGCCGAACTCGTGCTGGAGCGACGGCAACGCGATCGTCGCCTTGCCGACGTGCAGCGCCGACACGATGCTCGCCAGCACGACGTTCGCGACGGCGGCCTGGTAGCGGCGCGACGGCAGCGTGGCGGCATCGGCCGCGACAGGCGATTCGGTCATCTCCACCTCGGTTGAAGCGGCCGCGTGCCACGGGATCCGTCACGCGTCCGCGATCGGACTGGCGCACATGATACAAATTGAAGTTAACTTCAAGTAAAGGGGTAATGTGCGCAACGATCCGTTCCGTCGATCGCGGCAATCGGCCGGCAACGCGGCGCGCAGCGTGTGTGGCTCGTGTCGACCGCGGCCGGTCTGCCGCTGTACCGCGCCGCCGGGTTCACGTTGCTCGCACCGATCGCGGTCGACGAAGTGATCGCCTGAACGCGCGTCGAACCGCGTCGAACCGCGCCGGCCATCGCCGCGCGTCTCGCCATTCGTCTCATTGCGCTGAGACGAATGTCCCAGCGTCTCATCCGGCCGGCGGTTTTGCTTGCGCAGCAAATTCCACGCCACGCCCCTCGCCATCCCTCCCTGTCAACGGATACGGCGGTGGTGCATTGCGCCATTCCCTTCCCGCCCAGCCGCCGTCCGGCGCCCCCACTCAAGCTGGCCCCGTTCCTGCATACCGGTCGATCGCGCAATCGCGCGACGGGCACGCCGGCAGCCACGCCTTGCGCCCGACGACAACCTGATGGAGACAGCAACGTGAGTACACCGGCATCGACCACCGCCCCCAGCATGAAAGCTGCCGTCTGGCACGGCCGCCACGACATCCGCGTCGAACAGGTTCCCGTTCCGGCGCGCCCGCCGGCAGACTGGGTCACGATTCGCGTGCACTGGTGCGGAATCTGCGGCTCAGACCTGCACGAATACGTCGCCGGGCCCGTGTTCATCCCGGTCGACGCGCCGCATCCGCTGACGGGCCTGAAGGGCCAGTGCATCCTCGGCCACGAGTTCAGCGGCGAGATCGCCGAACTCGGCGCCGGCGTGACGGGCTTCGCGGTCGGCGACCGCGTGACGGCCGACGCATGCCAGCATTGCGGCACCTGCTGGTATTGCAAACACGGGCTGTACAACATTTGCGAGAACCTCGCGTTCACCGGGCTGATGAACAACGGCGCGTTCGCCGAATACGTGAACGTGCCGGCCGAGCTGCTGTACAAGCTGCCCGACGATTTCCCGACCGAGGCCGGCGCGCTGATCGAGCCGCTCGCGGTCGGGCTGCATGCGGTGAAGAAAGCCGGCAACATCGTCGGGCAGACGGTCGTCGTGGTCGGCGCAGGCACGATCGGGCTGTGCACGATCATGTGCGCGAAAGCCGCGGGCGCCGGGCGCGTGATCGCACTGGAAATGTCGGCCGCGCGCAAGCAGAAGGCGCTGGAAGTCGGCGCGAGCGTCGTCATCGATCCGAAGACGTCGGACGCGATCGCGGAAGTCAAGGCGCTGACCGGCGGCTACGGCGCCGACGTGTCGTTCGAGTGCATCGGGCACACGACCACCGCGAAGCCCGCGATCGACGTGATCCGCAAGGCCGGCAAGTCGGTGATGGTCGGCATCTTCGAGGAGCCGGCGCCGTTCAACTTCTTCGACATCGTGTCGACCGAGAAGGAAGTGATCGGCTCGCTCGCGTACAACGGCGAATTCGCGGACGTGATCCGCTTCATCGCGGACGGCCGCATCGACGTGCAGCCGCTCATCACCGGGCGCATCGCGCTCGGCGACATCGTCTCGCACGGCTTCGAG
>NZ_CAJNKE010000820.1 GCF_905232215.1 Burkholderia sp. LMG 13014 | reverse complement strand
CCGAGCGTGTCGCGCCACTGGGGGTCGGCAAAGAGCGGGAAGAAGCGCATCAGCGTGCGCAGGCGGCGCAGCGCGACCCGCATCTGGTGCACGAATTCGGGATCGTCTTGCTCGAGCACCCCGCCCTCGTTGCCGAGCCATTGCGCGGTGATGTCGCCGGACAGCGCGAACAGCGCGGCGCGCTGCGAGCGCACGCCGGTCAGGTCGACGAGCTTTGCCTTGACGGGCCCGTCGGCGGCCGGCTCGGCCGCACAAGCGCGATCGATCACGCTCGTCAGTTGCACGAATGCGGGCCACGCGCCGCTCAGTTCACGCGCCGCGGCAAACAGCGCGTGCAGCGCGGCCGTGCGCGCGGGCAGGGTTTCCCAGTCGGGCGCCGTGAGACGCAGCTCGACGAAGCGGCGCGGCGGCTCGCTACCGCGATGCAGCGTGACGTCGTCGAGCGTCATCTCGACCACGACACCGCTGTCGTCGGCCCACCGTCCGCGCCGCCGTTCGCTGACGAGGCGCAGCGCCGACGATTCCGGCTGTGTACCAACCTCCTCCGGGCGCCCGGTCGTATCCGGCGCGGCGCCGTCGACTTCACCCGTCGCGACGACGGCCTCGGCTGCGACTGCCGCCTCGGGCACGGGTAACGGCATCGAGACGGCGATGCCCGCATGCTCCGCGTCGAACAGTTCACGCGCCGTGACACCCGGCGCAAACGCCTTCGCGCGCGACGCGACGACCCGCCTGCCGTGCGCATTCGACTCGACCCACGTCCACCAGCTCGCGCCGGGACTCAGCTCGGCCTCCTCGATCTGGCACGGCTCGATCGTCACACGCTCATGGCCGCGGCGCATCCTGACCTGAGGGCAGATCCGCCACGCGCGCACGAGTTCGGCGCCGAAATCACGCTGCGCGCCGCGAGCGCGACTTGCAGCCTTGACCGGCCATCCTTCCAGCGACAGCGACAACACGATTTCCAGCACACGCGACATGGAGGCTCCTGCACATGAAGAATCACCGGCGCATCGACCGCGCCGGCGTCACTCGTGAAGCTGCTTCCATAGTACACGTCGCCAAAACTTGCAGTCGACGATCTGGCCCTGTCGCGCTGTCGCAGATCAAACGGCGTATTGCGCGAGGCCGTTGCCGAACGACCAGTCCTCCTTCAGCACCTCGACAAGACTGATGAATACGTCCTGCTGTCGCACACCGGGCTGCTGCGCGAGGTTGTCCGCGATCGCCCGGTACAGCGCCCGCTTCTGCTCGAGCGTGCGCGTGTTGTTCGCGGTGATCTGGATCATCACGAGATCGTCGCTGCGTTCGATATCGAGGTAGTGGCGACCGAACACGAAGTTCTCGGCCGCATGCTCGGTGACGACCATGAAGATGTCGTCCTCGGGCACGTTGAACGTGTGCATCAACGCGCGATGCACGCCGTCGACGAGCGCCGCGCGGTAGGCGGCCGGTTTGCCTTCGCGAACTGCGATGCGGGTGAATGGCATGGTCCTGCTCCTGTCGGTGAAGTTGACGTTGAAGAACGAAAACACAGCGTCAGGTTAGGCGCGCCGAACTATAATGAACAGTCATTGATTAATATTTCATCCATTTACATTTGAAATGAAAGTCCTGGACCTCGATGCCGTCCGCGCGTTCGTGCTGGTCGCCGATCTCGCCAGCTTCACGCGCGCCGCCGATGCGCTCGGCACCACCCAGTCGGCCGTCAGCCTGAAGCTGAAGCGGCTGGAGGCCCACCTCGGCAAGCCGCTGCTCGCGCGCACGCCGCGCGTCGTCAAGCTGGCCGCCGACGGCGAGAATTTCCTGCCGGCCGCCCGCGCGCTGCTCGACGCGCACGATCACGCGCTCGGCGCGATCTCGGCCGGCACGCACCGGCTGTCGCTCGGCGTCAGCGAGCACGTCGCGGTGCCCGACCTGCCGGCCGTGCTCACGAGCCTGCATCGGCAGGATCCGGGGTTGACGCTGGAAATGCATCTCGGCACGTCGACGAATCTGCTCTCGCAATACGACGAACGCCGGTTCGACGCGGTGATCGTGCGGCACGAGCCGGGCGAAGACCCGCCGCGCGAAGACGGCACGCTGCTGTTTTCCGAACCGCTGGCCTGGCT
>NZ_CAJNKE010000819.1 GCF_905232215.1 Burkholderia sp. LMG 13014 | reverse complement strand
GCTCTCCGTTCCGCCCATCGCCGCGTGCGGCGCCGTGCTGTTCCTGTCGGAACAGCCGACATGGCGGCTCGCGCTCGCATCGGCCGCGATCCTCGGCGGAGTCGCGGCGGTGCTCGCGACGCGGGCTCGGCAGGCGAATACCGCGCGGTGACGATGGGTGGTATTGACGCCCATGCGTGAACCCGTCGCATCGATTTCAGGGATGCCGGCAACGCACGTTTTTGTGGGTTGGCTCGCGGCTGAAACCCTGGATTCGCCTGATGGAACGATCGCGCAGCCACCCCAATCGCCGGCTCGAAAGAGGCCGGAGATTCGGGCCCAAACCGTCAGTAGCGGTACGCGTAACCGGTGCCGATGTATTCCGCCGTCAGTTTGCTCGCCGTATCCGACAAACCGAGCAACTTGAGAATCTTTCTGGTTCTCCGCCCATTGATCAATTCACCGCGGAAGGCCAAAAGCACGAAGAGCGCCACAACAGACATCGTCGTTGCCAGCAGGATCGGCATTGCGTCAAAAAACAGGCCCCATGTGGATACCACGAACGCAAGCACCAAGGCTTGGCCAAAAAATAAAAGCGCGGTCACGGCAAGGTACGCGTAAAGCAAGGATCGGTTGAAAACGGGCTTCAGGCCGTCAGGGCAAGGCGGCTTGAATACGATCAGCCTCGCAAACGGGTTGTGAAGCGCCATCAACAATCCGTTTTCGTCACAGACGGCGTCGACATGCCCGCCATTCTCGATCGAGATACTGCCGAACCAGCCTTTGAGCGCTCGCCCCGCCACCTCTATCTCGATCCAGTAACCCTTGGGTGGTTTGGGGCGGACCCTGTCAGGATCGCTCTGCGTCGCCATGCCATTTTCACTCAGGGCCTCAAACACCAAAGGCGCGAATTCCGCTGCCGTCTCTTCGAATTTTTGAAATTTTGATGCCGAATACGCCTCGCGCGAAAAGCGCAAATTTGACACTGTTCCGCTGACCAAATACAGGCGCATCGCTTCTCCGTTGATCGAAACCGCTATTCCAGCCTCCGGCGATCGTACCCCAACGATGCAACGCGGAAGCGTATCCGGCCTACGTTGCATGCGACATGATTATCGGCACGGGTCGATATCGCATGGACCCATCGCCAGTTTTCGCATGTCCTGCGCTTTCCCCGCGGCTGAAAGCATCGCGCCGCGGCGTTCCAATGCAAAGAGCCCGCACTCCAACCGAGTGCGGGCTCTTTGCAATGCGATGCGTCCAGCGGCGGCACAAGCCGCCGCATGGCAATCGGCTTAGTGGCCGAAGAACACCGACGAACGGTCGGTTGCGGCCGGCACGACCACGCGCTGACCCGACTGCGACACAGCGGCAGGGTTCGCGCCGTAGCCCGTTGCATCAGCTTGCGCGCCGGTGTTCTGCGCGGCGGCGATCTTTGCCTGAGCGGCCTGGATGTTTTCCGGGTAGTTCATCCAGTCGTTCGGGTTGTAGCCCGCCTTTTCGAGCTGGACCAGCTCGGCGCGCACTTGCGCGCGCGTCAGCGGCTGCTGGCTCTGTGCGAACGAGACGACCGGTGCGGCCACCAGAGCGGCCAGTGCAACTGCCTTGATCAGCGACTTCATGATGCGTTACCTCCAGAATTGTTTTGTCAGGCGCTTCGGACTCGGGGTCGTTGCGCATGAGTAGAAGTCTAGGAGGCCACGCTATCAGGGTAAATACTTAAATCGCGAATTCACTGTTGACGAAAAATATACAATCGGTGCGGAATCCATTGAATCATCAGATGATTATCCGTGTTCGTGCACCGAATACCGCGACACGGCACCCCGCGCGCCCGGCCGCGCCTCAGCGCCGCCGATCGGCATCCGACGCCGCCATCAGCCGGTCGAACAGCAGCGCCTTGAGGCGGATCAGGTCGTCGGCGCCGATCTCGCCGAATGCCGCGTGATGCAGCGTCAGCGCAGGCGCCGCCGGGTCGGCATGGACGGCCCGCACCGTGCCGTCGAGCGCCAGCAATTCGACCCGGTCGCCCGCTGCGTACGGAAGCAGCACGCGCAAGGGTTCGCCGGTTGCGGCAATCGGCCGGTCGACGGCAATCGACAGCCCGCTCACGCTGATGTCGTGCACCATCCCG
>NZ_CAJNKE010000818.1 GCF_905232215.1 Burkholderia sp. LMG 13014 | reverse complement strand
CTGAAGCGGCAGCACCTGACCGACGTCGACATCGGCGCGCTGCTCGACGCAACGACCCACGCAGGAATCAAGACGCTGCCGTACGCACGTTTCTTCGACGCGAAGGAGGAGCAGGAACGGCGCGACGACGAACGGCGTGCGCGCGACGGTACACCCGGCATCGGCATCGTGTTCGAGACGCGGCCCGACGGGCTGCACATCGTCGACGTGATTCCCGACGCGCCCGCGGAACAGGCCGGCGTGCGCCCCGACGATCTCGTCGTCGCGATGAACGATACGAGCGTCGTCGGCATCGACCCCGCCGACCTGACCCAACTCGCCAAGGGCGACGCGGGCGTGCCGCTGAAGCTCACGGTCCAGCGCGGCCCGTCGCACGCGGTCCTGAGCTTTGCACCCGTGCGAAAGATCCTCAAACCGCATCCGGCGAACGCGAAACGGCTCGACGGCGACATCCTGTACACGCGGCTGTCGAGCTTCCCGGAACCGGCGGTCGGCGACTACATCGACACGGTGCAGGCCGCGCGCCGCGCGGGCCCGCCGGTGAAAGGCCTGATTCTCGACCTGCGCATCAACGGCGGCGGCGCGCTGAATGCGGCGATCGGCATCACCGCGCTGTTCACGGGCCGTGATCGCACCGCGATGGTGACGGTCGAGCGCAGCGATGCCAACCGCCGCCGCTACACGACCAACTGGCCCGACTACGAACTGCCGGTCATGCACGGGCAGGATCCGCTCGCGCCGCTGCAGGCCGACGACTGGTGGCGCACCGTGCCGCTCGTCGTGCTCGTCGACGGACAGAGCGCATCGGCCGCCGAAGCGACTGCGGCCGCGCTGAAGGATCTCGGCCGCGCGAAACTGCTCGGCATGCCGACCTACGGCAAGGGCCTCGCGCAGACGGGCGTCGACCTGATCGACGGCACGCGCCTGAATTTCACGTATGCGCGCAACTTGCGGCCGAACGGCTGCCCGATGGACGGCTACGGCGTCGCGCCGGACTGGCTCGTGCCGCCGCGCCGCGACTCGGACGTCGACGGCGTGCTGCTGTGGTACCGGGAAGCCGATCTCGCCCGCGCACCATATGCGGACCGGCTGGCGCCCGATCCGTTCGCGAAGGGGCGCAAGGAACGGCAGAAGCTGCGCGAGCAGCGTGCGTTCGCGAAGATCGATACGGCGAAGAGCGCGGCGCTGCCGCAGCGCGTGTTCGGCACGGCAACCGACTGGCAACTCAGGCAGGCACTCGCCGCACTCGCCGGGCGCCCCGTGCAGACCGTCGAAGCCAGGCCGCAACTGATGCCCGCGCAGCCCGTATGCGAGCGCGTCGGCAACTGACGCGCGCCGCCCGTCCTGTTACCGAAACCCGAACCGCCGGCGCAGCACGACGAGCGCCACGAGGCTCAACACGGCCGCGAACATCAGGTAGAAGCTCGGCGCGGTCTTCATCCCGGTTGCCTTGATCAGCCACGCGATGATGAACGGCCCGAAGCCGCCGAAGATCGTCACCGCGACGTTATACGCGAGCGACATCCCGGTCGTGCGCGTCTGCACCGGAAACACTTCGGACAACAAACCCGGCAGCGCCGCGAAGTAGCCCGTCATCAGGAAGGCGAGCAGCACCTGCAGCGCGATCAGCGTGCCGAAGCCCGGATGCGCGACCAGGTACGCGAACGCCGGATAGATCAGCACGAGGATGCCGATGGCCGGCGCGATCATCACGCGCACGCGGCCGTAAGTGTCCGACCAGTGGCCGACGAGCGGCGCGAACGCCATCTGGATCACGCCGACCACGAGGATCGCCGCGAACGCGGCCGACGGCGCGAGGCCGAGCTGCTTCACGCCGTAGGTCGGCATGAACAGCACGAGATAGGTTGCCACGGTGCCGAGCACGACCACGCCCATCGCAGCGACCAGGCGCGCCTTGTGCGACGCGAAGGTGTCGCGCAGCGGGTTCGCGGTGCCTTCCGCCGCGAGGAATTCGGGCGTCTCGTCGACCTTCGTGCGGATGTAGTACGCGACCGGCCCGAGCAGCAGGCCGAAGAAGAACGGCACGCGCCAGCCCCACGACGCCATCTGCGCGGCCGTGAGTTGCGCGTTCAGCACGGTGCCGAAGCCGGCGGCGAG
>NZ_CAJNKE010000817.1 GCF_905232215.1 Burkholderia sp. LMG 13014 | reverse complement strand
CCGGGTCGAAGCGCAGGCCCGGAGCGGCACGCCGTAGCAGCGAGCGCAGCGGCGCGTATTCGGGGCAACAGTCGGCCAGCCGTCGTACCCAGTCGCCGTCGAACCAGATGACGAGCGCGACTTCGGGCGCCTCGCGATCGATGCGTGCGTTCGACGACCACGTATGCGGCAGGTTGGGCGGCACGAGCACCAGGTCGTCGTCCGCGTAGTGCGCGACGTGATCGCCGATGAAGCGCCGGCCGCGGCTGTTGAGCGTCAGCGTCAGTTCGTATTCCGGATGGCGATGCCATTCGAACGGAATGCGGGCGAGCTGGCGGTGATACACGCGGATCGAACAGCCGGGGGCGAACGTCACGTGCTCGTACTGCGGTTTCATCGCGGCCTCCGGGCGAGGGCGGGCATCGCGCCGTGGCATGATCGTGAGCATTCGTCACGACGGAGCGATGCGATGTTTTCACATGTTTGCGTGGGTGTGACCGACACCGCGCGCGCCTACGATTTCTATGCGCCGCTGTTCGCGGAGCTCGGGTTGCGCCTGAAATTCCGCGAGCCGGACGGCTGGTCGGGCTGGATGCCGGCCGATGCCGACCGGCCGCTGTTCTTCTTCGGCCAGCCGCTCGACGGCCGCGCGCCCGAACCGGGCAATGGCCACACGATTGCGTTCGTTGCACCGACGCGCGCGCACGTCGATCGCTGCCACGCGCTCGCGCTGCGCCACGGCGGCACCTGCGAAGGGCCGCCGGGCCTGCGGCCGGACTATCACCGCGACTACTACGGCGCCTATTTCCGCGATCCGGACGGCAACAAGCTGTGCGTGGTCTGCCATCGTCCGGAGTGACGTACGGTTGTCAGGATTGTATCGATAGTTGGCCGAATAGCGGTAATTGCGGTCGCGCACCGGCCGTACGCTGACAGCACATCACGACACCTGTCAGCGAGGAGACCACGATGCAACTGACGATTGACGACCTGCCTGCCGCGATTCGCGCGGCGAAAAGGGGGCTGCGCACCGATTTGCCCGGTTATGCGGCCACGTTCCGCGAACTGGAGGGCGATATCGCGCGGCAGGTCGACGCGATCCGCCGCGCGCATGCGCATGGCCGTGACGTGATTCCGGTGGTGCCGTTCGCGGACATCGCGGGCGGGACCGTCGATCCGCACGCGGTTGCGGCGATCCGCACGCATGGCGCGGTCGTGATCCGCGGCGCATTCGGTGTGCAGCAGGCGCGCGACTGGAACGACGAGATCGGCGCGTACCTGGACGCGAACCGCTTCGCGGAGCGGCTGCATGCGCGTGCCGAAGACCGCTATTTCGGCAATCTCGCCTCGGGCAAGCCGCAGATCTACGGTGTCTACTGGTCGAAGCCGCAGGTGGCTGCGCGCCAGTCTCTGGCGCTGACCCAGGCGCGCGTATTCCTGAACCGCCTGTGGCGACACGCGGAAGGCGGGCGTACCCACTTCGATCCCGAACAGGTGCCGGCCTATGCGGACCGGATTCGTCGCCGCCCGCCCGGCTCGACGTCGCTCGGGCTGTCGCCGCACGTCGACGGCGGTTCCGTCGAACGCTGGCTCGGCGCGAATTTCCGCCAGGTCTACCGTCACGTGCTGGCCGGCCGCTGGCGCGATTACGACCCGTTCGATGCGGCGTTCCGCCCGGACGTCGAGGAGATCCCGTCGCCGGCCGTGTGCTCGATGTTCCGCACGTTCCAGGGCTGGACCGCGCTGACGCCGCAGGGGCCCGGCGACGGCACGCTGCAGTTGATCCCGGTCGCGAACGCGATGGCCTACGTCGTGCTGCGCGCGCTGCAGGACGATGTCGCCGATGACGACCTGTGCGGCGCGCGTCCGGGCCGCGCGCTGTCGATCCGGCCCGAATGGCACGCGCTGCTGCTCGACGCACTGGTGCCGATCCCGCACATGGAGCCGGGCGACGCGGTGTTCTGGCATGGCGACGTCGTGCACGCGGTCGAGGATGCGCATCGCGGCAATGGCGACAGCAACGTGATGTACATCGCGGCCGCGCCCGGTTGCGCGAAGAACGACGCGTACCTGCAGCGCCAGCGGGCTGCGTTCCTGCGCGGCGAGAGCCCGCCCGATTTTCCGGCCGATCATTTCGAGGTCGAATT
>NZ_CAJNKE010000816.1 GCF_905232215.1 Burkholderia sp. LMG 13014 | reverse complement strand
CGGCTGCAGCGACGACAGCGCATAAGGTTCGCTCGCAACCGCGCGCTCGACACCGTCGGCATCGAGCGTGACGAGTTTGACGGAGCCGGTGCCGAGGTCGATTCCGAGCAGGCGCATGACGTGAGGGCGAATTCGAATGAACGGATGTCGATGATAACGGGATCGTGATGCGCGCCCCGTTTTTTGCCGCCATCGCGGCAGGTCGAAAGCGCGATCGCCGGCCGGGTTCCACCCGGCTGCACCTTGCGGGCAAAAGCAGCCGTTCGCGGGTTAACCCGGCACGATTTTTACCATGCACTTTTTGCCACTATGCCGCCCGCCCGATACACACCATAAGGCGACCTATATTTGACACGGGGGCCCGCGCTATTTTGAAGCGCTATAAATCCGGGAAACCTCACTCCTGCGGCCGTTTCCCGATGATCGACACCCTGTTCCATGCCGAAATGGCATATCGAACCAGCAAAGAACGGAATAGAACCCAGCACTCTTGTTGCGTGGATTCATTCCGAATAATTTCGTATCACCCCGAAAACAAGATCATGGAGTGAGACAGATGCAATCGAACACGGTCCATCCGTGCGATGAGGTGCTGCCGACCGGCAAGCTGGTAACGCTTGGCCTGCAACACGTCCTCGTCATGTACGCCGGCGCTGTCGCCGTGCCGCTTATCGTCGGCGGCGCGCTCAAGCTGCCGAAAGACCAGATCGCGTTCCTGATCAGCGCCGATCTGTTTTCGTGCGGCATCGCCACGCTGATCCAGACGCTCGGCCTGTGGATCTTCGGGATCCGCCTGCCCGTCATCATGGGCTGCACGTTCGCGGCCGTCGGCCCGATGATCGCGATCGGCACCAACCCCGGCCTCGGCATCCTCGACATCTTCGGCTCGACCATCGCGGCCGGCATCATCGGCATCGTGCTCGCGCCGATGATCGGCAAGCTGTTGCGGTTCTTCCCGCCCGTCGTCGTCGGCACCGTGATCGCCGTGATCGGGCTGTCGCTGATGGAGGTGGGCATCAACTGGGCGGCCGGCGGCGTCGGCAACCCCGAATACGGCAGCCCCATCTATCTCGGCCTGTCGCTGCTCGTGCTCACGCTGATCCTGCTGATCAACAAGTTCGGCCGTGGCTTCCTCGCGAACATCTCGGTGCTGCTCGGCATCGTCGCCGGCTTCGTGATCGCGTTCGCAATCGGCCGCGTGAACACCGACGGCGTGGCGCACGCACCGTGGGTCGGCTTCGTGATGCCGTTCCACTTCGGCCTGCCGCACTTCGACCCGCTGTCGATCGCGACGATGGTCACGGTGATGTTCGTCACGTTCATCGAATCGACCGGCATGTTCCTCGCGGTCGGCGACATGGTCGATCGTCCGGTCAACCAGGAGCGCCTTGTGCGCGGCCTGCGCGTCGACGGCCTCGGCACGCTGATCGGCGGCATCTTCAACTCGTTCCCGCATACGTCGTTCTCGCAGAACGTCGGCCTGATCGGCGTGACGGGCGTGAAGAGCCGCTTCGTGTGCGCCACCGGCGGCGTGATCCTCGTGCTGCTCGGCCTGTTCCCGAAGATGGCGCAGGTCGTCGCGTCGGTGCCGCCGTTCGTGCTCGGCGGCGCGGGCATCGTGATGTTCGGGATGGTGGCTGCGAACGGCATCAAGGTGCTGTCGAAGGTCGACTTCGTGAACAACACGCACAACCTGTTCATCGTCGCCGTGAGCGTCGGCATGGGTCTCGTGCCGGTCGTGTCGCCGCACTTCTTCTCGAAGCTGCCGCCCGCACTCGCCCCGATCCTGCACAGCGGCATCCTGCTGGCATCGGCGACGGCCGTGATCCTGAACATCGTGTTCAACGGCGTGAAAGGCGAAAAGGACGCGCGCTGCGACATCCGCCGCACCGGACACGACTTCGACGGCCGCCCGGCCGACGTGCATCACTGATCGCCACGCGCCGGACGACGGCGCGAAGCGGTAACGAAAAACGCCACGGCATGCCGTGGCGTTTTGCTTTGGGGGTGCGGACGACGCTCGGCGATCGGGCGGTCCGCCATCGCGCTTGAAGGGCTGCGTCCGGTGGCGCGGCACCGGAGGCTGGGTGCTGGGTGCCGGGTGCCGGGTGCCGGGTGCCGGGTGCCGGGTGCCG
>NZ_CAJNKE010000815.1 GCF_905232215.1 Burkholderia sp. LMG 13014 | reverse complement strand
TTGCGTTCGGGGCAGCAGATTTACGCGAAAGGAGACCTCGTGGTGCTCGCGCCGGTCAGTCACGGTGCGGAGATCATCGCGGAAGGCAACATCCACATCTACGCGCCGTTGCGTGGCCGCGCACTCGCGGGCGTGCACGGCAATCACGACGCGCGCATTTTCTGCACGTGTCTGGAGCCGGAACTGATTTCGATCGCGGGTATCTATCGAACAACCGAGAACCCGTTGCCCGCCGAAGTACTGGGCAAATCGGTGCAGATCCGGCTCGAAGAGGAAAAACTGATGATCGAACCGCTGCGCCTGACGTAATCCACGCGGTGCGCTCCGGATCGATCGGCTCTCATTGACGAACACAGGGTATTGGGTAAATGGCAAAAATCATCGTGGTGACCTCGGGCAAGGGCGGCGTGGGCAAGACGACGACGAGCGCGAGCTTTGCGTCCGGTCTCGCGCTGCGCGGCCACAAGACGGCCGTGATCGACTTCGACGTCGGCCTGCGCAACCTCGATCTCATCATGGGCTGCGAGCGTCGCGTCGTGTATGACCTCGTGAACGTGATCCAGGGCGAAGCGAACCTGAACCAGGCGCTGATCAAGGACAAGAAGTGCGAGAACCTGTTCATCCTGCCGGCGTCGCAGACCCGCGACAAGGATGCGCTGACGCGTGACGGCGTCGAGAAGGTGCTGAACGACCTCGTCGCGATGGACTTCGACTACATCGTCTGCGATTCGCCGGCCGGTATCGAGGCGGGCGCGCTGCACGCGATGTACTTCGCGGACGAAGCGCTGATCGTCACGAACCCGGAAGTGTCGTCGGTGCGCGATTCGGACCGCATTCTCGGCATCCTGTCGTCGAAGACGAAGCGCGGGACCGAAGGCAAGGACCCGATCAAGGAGCACCTGCTGATCACGCGTTACAGCCCGAAGCGCGTCAGCGAAGGCGAGATGCTGTCGCTCGAGGACATCAGCGAGATCCTGCGCATCAAGCTGATCGGCGTGGTGCCCGAGTCGGAAGCGGTGCTGCATGCATCGAACCAGGGCCTGCCGGCCGTGCATATCGATGGCACCGACGTGGCGGAAGCGTACAAGGACGTCGTCGCGCGCTTCCTCGGCGAAGACAAGCCGCTGCGCTTCACCGACTACCAGAAGCCGGGCCTGCTGCAGCGCCTCTTCGGCAGCAAGTAACGGAGGCCGACCATGTCCATCCTTTCGTTTCTCCTCGGCGAGAAGAAGAAGTCCGCATCGGTCGCGAAGGAGCGCCTGCAGCTCATCATCGCGCACGAGCGCGTTGGCGGCCGCCCGCCGGCCGATTACCTGCCGGCGCTGCAGAAGGAGCTGGTCGCGGTCATCTCGAAGTACGTCCATATTTCGAACGATGACATCCGCGTGAGCCTCGAGCGCCAGGACGATCTTGAAGTCCTCGAAGTGAAGATCGAGATCCCGCAAGCCTGACCGTTGCCGGTATCCCTCCGCACGGCGGCACTCGCCGCCGTGCGCGTCTTACGCCCTGTTGCACTTTCGGGCACGCCGTAACACGGCGTCTGTCGGCCGTTATCGTCCCTCCCGCATTGAACGAATACGCTCGCGTAACTTGTTCAACCAGGAGGTTGTGATGGCTGTCTCTATCGTTCAACGTCGTATCGTTTCGCTCGCACTGCTTGCCGCGAGCCTGTCAGCCGTCGTCGCGCCGCTTGCCGCGCATGCGGACGAGATTCTCGTCGGCACGCCCGTGATCGCGCCGCAAGGCCGCGTGGTCGTCGCCGAGCCGGTCGCCGTGCGCACCGAGGAAATCGTCGTCGTCGCGCCGAATGCGCCGCCGCCGGTGCGCTATGAGGTCGTACCTGCCACGCGCGTGGGCTACGTCTGGGACCGCGGGCACTGGCACTGGGATCACGGCCGCTACGTGTGGATCGGCGGCCACTGGGAAGCCGAGCGCGTCGGCATGCAATGGGTGCCGGGCCATTGGGACCAGCGCGGTCCGAACTGGTTCTGGACCCGTGGCCACTGGGCATGATGGAGGCGAGCGATGAAACGAACCGCAATCGCCATCGCGCTCGTCGCGATCACGCTGGCCGGGTGCATCGTCGTGCCGGCCCGGCCCGTGTACTACCGGCCGGCACCCGTCGTGATCTACTG
>NZ_CAJNKE010000814.1 GCF_905232215.1 Burkholderia sp. LMG 13014 | reverse complement strand
GAGACCGAAACGGTTCAGCGCGATGGCGGCCGGTGTGATGTCGTTCGGGTGGTCCATGACGGGGCTCTCGCGATGCGTACCCGTGTTTAACGTCGGTCGGCGGGAAATCCGTCGCCGGGAAGACGAATATTTCTGGTGCGTCGCGCGGCTTCGAATGCGTGCGTTCGGCAGCTTGAATTCCCGTCGCGGATTCGGCTGAAGAATGCAGCAAATCGGTGGATCGCTCAGCCGCCGTGTCAGGGTCGCGTGCCCCTGCGAAGGACGGGCGAATTTCGAAATTCGACCAACGGGCTTTCATTGGCCTGACCGGCATGAATCCCGTCGGAAGGCCCACCGGCCGCAGCCGCCCGGGCGCTTGCCGTTCCCGGAAAGCCACCTAGACTCAATGGAATGTCTCGCCCCCGCGTCACGGAGTTTCGTCGTCTCGCCCCAAAGCAAGAATTCGGTACAACCGGAGACTGACCATGACCAAGCTGCTCGCCATCCTCCTGCTGACTCCCGCTATCGCTTTCGCCGATCAATCGGCCTTTCCCGACGGTTCCACCACACCCGCCGCATCGGACATCCAGCAACGTCTCGCAGGCAAGGCATTCGACATCAAACTGGCGGACGGTACCCAGTGGCATGTCCAGTACGGCAATGGCGGCGACTACGATTTCAAGTCGAGCCAGGGGTTCGCCGATCACGGCGACTGGAAAGCCGAGGACGGCAAGGTCTGCAGCAAGGGCCGCAAGATCCCGTACTCGTGCAACGACGTTCGCGTGAAGGGCGACGACCTCTATCTCAAGCGCGACAACGGCGAAATCATTCAGTTCGTCGAATCGCATTGAGCGTTGCGCGTCGGCGCGAACACGACAGTTCGAGCCGCCACGGCTCGACACCCATCGAGTCGACGTGGCGCCACTCCATTGACCAGGAGAAGCCGCCGCATTCCGGCCTGCCGCGGCGGAATGCACCGGCCACCACTACGATGCCCACTCTTCCCGTCAGCTTGCGTGCGCGGTTTCGTTGCTTCGGTTCGATGCGTCCGCCCACGCGCTGGACCGGCGCGTGGCTGCTTGCGGTCGCGCTGACGCTGCACGGCTATCCGGCGCATGCGCAGAACCCGCCCAAGGTCGTCGACATTCCGACCCGTCCCGGCGTGACCCAACGGTTTCTCTTCATCGCACCGGACGCGCCGAAGGCCGCGGCCATTCTCTATGCCGGCGGACACGGCGGGCTGCAGCTAGATCCGTCCGGTCGGTTCGGATGGGGGGGAGGCAACTTTCTCGTCCGCACCCGGCAGCTGTTCGTGAAGGACGGCATCGCTGTCGCGGTGATCGATGCACCGAGCGACCGGCAATCCGCGCCCTACCTCAACGGCTTTCGACTGTCGAAGGAACATGCCGACGACGCGCGTGCGGTGATCGCCTGGATGCGGGAGCAACTGCACGTACCGGTCTGGCTGGTCGGGACGAGCCGCGGCACCCAGTCCGTCGCCGCCATTGCGATTGCGCTGGCCGGCGGCGGCGGGCCCGACGGTATCGTGCTGACCTCCACCATCCTCCGCGAAGACAGAGGCGGTACCGCGGTCACGGACATGAACCTTGCCAGCCTCAGGATTCCGGTGCTCGTCGTTCATCACGAGAAAGACGGCTGCAGGAATTGTCCGGTGTCCGAAACGGATACGCTGATGAAGAAGCTGGACCAGTCGTCGAAATCCGACCTGATGATCGTGTCGGGCGGCACGTCCCGGGGCGATCCGTGCGAAGCGTTTGCCTATCACGGCTTCAATGGCCTGGAGAGCGGCGTGGTCGACGCGATCTCCGCGTGGATGCTGGCACGTTGAACGTGCGTGCCGCGTAGCGCAGTCGCGATTGCCCCTTGCGATCCTTCGCCGAAGCTCGCCCGCCAGCATGCGCCGACCCACCTTCCGCGCACGCGTTGCGCATCACTGAAAGGACACGCCGCCGCGCGTCACCCGCGCGGCGTTTGCTTACCGACTCCCCGCGTCGTCCTGCTTCTTCTGCAACTTCGGCGGCAGCCGCCAGTTACCGCTACGCCGCAACCCGTCGACGAACTTCGTGCGCTCGTCCGGCGTCAGCGTCGCCGCGAAATCGACGACGCTGCGCTCGACCTGTGCACGCAACGCGGTATCGGCC
>NZ_CAJNKE010000813.1 GCF_905232215.1 Burkholderia sp. LMG 13014 | reverse complement strand
GATCGATCCCGTCCGCTCCGCCTCCGACGCGCCGCAGGACGAGC
Source organism: Burkholderia sp. LMG 13014 (assembly GCF_905232215.1). Classification (GTDB taxonomy): domain Bacteria; phylum Pseudomonadota; class Gammaproteobacteria; order Burkholderiales; family Burkholderiaceae; genus Burkholderia. The sequence goes on along the minus strand of NZ_CAJNKE010000813.1, from coordinate 2,099 downwards.
GTCCGGTATCCGCATGGAGCCTCGTCAAGCCCTACTGGGTATCGTCCGAATGGAAAATCGCATGGGGCCTGCTGGTCGCGATCATCGCGATCAACCTCTGCGTGGTCTGGATCAACGTCCGGCTGAACAAGTGGAACGCGGAGTTCTACAACGCGCTGCAGTCGAAGGACGTCCACGACTTCCCGAACCTGCTGATGCAGTTCTCCGCGCTCGCATTCGCGTTCATCATCCTCGCCGTGTACGGCCGCTACCTGCGGCAGATGCTCGGCTTCCGCTGGCGCCAGTGGCTCACCGACCGCTTTCTCGGCCAGTGGCTCGGCGATCGCGCGTTCTACCGGATCGAGCGTGACCGTCTCGCCGACAACCCCGACCAGCGGATCACCGACGACCTCCAGTCGTTCGCGACGACCACCCTCGCGCTGTCGCTCGACCTGCTGTCGACGGTCGTTACGCTCGTGTCGTTCATCACGATTTTGTGGTCGCTCGCCGGCGCGCTGACGATTTCGCTCGGCGCGACACCGATCGCGATCCCCGGCTACATGGTGTGGGCGGCCGCGCTGTACGCGGTGGTGGGCTCGCTGATCATCCAGAAGGTCGGCCATCCGCTCGTGTCGATCAACTACCAGCAGCAGCGCGTCGAGGCCGACTTCCGCTTCGGGCTGATCCGCGTACGCGAGAACGCCGAGCAGATCGCGTTCTACGACGGCGAGAAGACCGAGACCGGTAACGCGCAAAACCTCTTCGCGCGCATCCGCGACAACTGGTGGCGCGTGATGAAGTACACGAAGCGGCTCACGTTCGTGCTGAGCTTCTACGGACAGATCGCGATCATCTTCCCGCTCGTCGTCGCCGCGCCGCGCTATTTCGCGGGTGCGTTCTCGTTCGGCGTGCTGATGCAGATCTCGTCCGCGTTCGGCACCGTCAGCGATTCGTTCTCGTGGTTCATCAACAGCTACTCGACCCTCGTCGAGTGGCGCGCCACCGTCAACCGTCTGCGCGAATTCAAGCGCGTGATGGGCACGTCGCACCTGAAGGAAAGCCTGTCGCCCGCGACCGAGCACGGCGGCATCAACCTGCACTACGTCGACGACGTGACGCTGTCGACGTCATCGCTCAAGCTCGCGCTGCCGAACGGCAACGCGCTCGCGAACATCGGCAGCGTCACGATCGAGCCCGGCTCGCGCTGGCTCGTGATCGGCAAGTCGGGTTCGGGCAAGAGCACGTTCATGCGCGCGCTCGCGGGCCTGTGGCCGTTCGGCGACGGCGCGATCGATGCGCCGGTCGGCGCGCGGATGATGTTCGTGCCGCAGACAAGCTATCTGCCGATCGGCACGCTGAAGGCCGCGCTCACCTATCCGGCGACGGCCGACGCGTTCAGCGACGATGCCTGCCGCGACGCGCTGCGCGCATGCCGCCTCGAGGATTACGTCGAGCGCCTCGGCGAGACCGCGCACTGGACCCGCGTGCTGTCGCCAGGCGAACAGCAGCGCCTGGCCGGCGCGCGCGTGCTGCTGCACAAGCCCGACTTCCTGTTCCTCGACGAAGCGACGAGCGCGCTCGACGCCGACAACGAGGCACGCCTCTATCACCTGTTCGCCGAACGGCTGCCGAAGGCCGCGATCGTCAGCATCGCGCACCGCGAGTCGCTGGCCGCGTTCCATGTCGGCACGATCAACGTCGAGCGCGTGAGCGACAGCGACAAGGTCGCGGCGTAAGCGCACGCGGCGCGCATAGCGCTAGGATCGCACCCGTCACCGGCGCCGGCTCGGGGCTCGGCTCGGGGCTCGGCGCGGAGCTTGCGCGGCGGGTCGCGGGTCGCGGGTCGCGGGTCGCGGGTCGCGGCATGGTATTGGCGCTGCACAGCGCACGGCTCGCCAAAGGCTCCCGTGCGCGCACGGCGCGGCGCGGCGTGCGTCACGCTCTCTGGCGATCTCGGAGACCTCGGCAAGCCGGGCTGAACGATGTCGATGGGTTCGGGAAAGGTGATGGCGGATCTCGTCACCGGGAGAGGACCGAAGATCGATCCATCGGGGTGGACGCTCGCCCGCTACGGGTAGCAAGCCGGACGTCGCGCGACGTCGCCGGAGCGCCACAGCGGC
>NZ_CAJNKE010000812.1 GCF_905232215.1 Burkholderia sp. LMG 13014 | reverse complement strand
TCGAGGTCGACGGGCCGTGAAAGGGATTCAGAGGCCATCTTCACGCTGCGTTCCATATGGGGTCGAATGTCCGGGCCGGGCGTACCGGCCCGGCGTGTCGCGCGAATTCGCAATATAGCCCAGTGTCCGAAACGGCGTGTTTTCCGCGGGGGCGCCGCCGCGCGCGGTCGACTCGGGGTCGCCCACGGCGGCGGCGCCCCGTGCTCACTGCGGCAAACGCAGGATCGGCTTGAGTGTCAGGCCGTTGCTGCTGTCCTCCGCTGCCTGGTTGATCTGTTCGAGCGGATAGAACTTCACCAGGCGGTCAAAGGGAAACCGCCCTTGCAGATGGAGCTGCACGAGCTGCGGAATGAACGTCTGCGGCACGCTATCGCCTTCGACGATACCGCGGATCGTGTGGCCGCCGAGCAGCAGGCTGTTCACGTCGAATTCGGCCTTCGTGCCGAGCTTCGGTGCCCCCACCACGCCCATCGTGCCGCGCGAGCCGAGCGCGTCGATCCCTTGCGACAGCACGGCCGGCAACCCGGTCGATTCGAGCGCGAAGTCGACGCCGCCGCCGGTGATCTCGCGAATCGCGTCGACGACGTTGACGTCCTTGCTGTTGAGCGCGTGCGTCGCGCCGAGCTCCAGGGCCAGCGCGAGCCGCGACGGCACGATGTCGACGGCGATGATGGTGCTGGCGCCCGCAACGCGTGCGGCCATCACGGCGCTCATGCCGACCGCTCCTGCGCCGAAACTCGCGAAGCTGCTGCCCGGACGCACCGCGAGCGAATGAATCACCGCGCCGGCGCCGGTCTGGATTCCGCAGCCGAGCGGCCCGAGCAGTTCGAGCGGCGCTTCCGTCGGCACCTTGATGGCATTGTTCTCGCGTGCGAGCGCATAGCTCGCGAACGACGACTGCGCGAAGAAATGATCGTGCAGTGGCTGTCCGGCTGCGTCGCGGATCGCGGTCTGCCCGTCGGCGTCGGCGCCGCCGAAATTCAGCGGAAAGAACTGTCGGCAGTACGCACCGTGACCGCCGACGCACGACGTGCAGTGGCCGCACGCGCCATAGGTGAGCACGACGTGATCGCCCGCGGCGAGCGTCTTCACGTTCGGGCCGATCGCCTCGACCACGCCGGCGCCCTCGTGACCGAGCACGGCCGGCAGCGGCACCGGGTAGTACTGGTCGCGCACGATCAGGTCGGTGTGGCACAAGCCCGTCGCGACGACGCGCACCAGCACCTCGTCGCCGCGCGGCGCACGGATCCGGGCGGATTCGATCGAGAAGCGCGCGCCGGCGGCGCGCGCCACGGCTGCGGTCATCACGCGTGTATCGTTTTCGGTGTACATGGTCGGTCTCCTTGTCAAAGCGGGTACAGCGGCGCGTCACCCTTGATCGTCAGCCACTGCCACTGCGTGAATTCTTCCCAGTTCGCGCTGCCGCCGATGCTCGAGCCGTTGCCCGATGCGCCGACGCCGCCGAACGGATTGATCACTTCATCGTTGACCGTCTGGTCGTTGATGTGCAACAGCCCGGTATTCAACCGCTCGCCGATCCTGAGCGCGCGACCGACGTCGGCGGACAGGATCGCCATCGACAGCCCGTATTCGCTCTGGTTCGCGAGCGCGATGGCATCCTCGTCGGTATCGAACGGCACGACGACCGCGACCGGCCCGAAAATCTCGTTGTCGAACGCCGGATTGCCCGGCGCGACGCCGCTCAGCACGGTCGGCTCGAAGAACAGGTCGCGATGGCCGCCGCCCGTCTCGACGCGGCCCGCCGCATGGTCGCGTTGCGCGGCATTGATCAGCGGGCCGAGGCCGACGTCCGCGGTCGCCGGGTCTCCCACCCGCAGGCTTTGCGCCTTCTCGACGAGCTTCGCGACGAAGCGGTCGTGAATCTCGCGCTGCACCAGCACGCGGCCGGTCGCCATGCAGATCTGGCCCTGGTGCAAGTACGCACCCCATGCCGTGTTGGCGACCGCGCGCTCGAGATCGGCGTCGTCGAGCACGATCAATGAGTTCTTGCCGCCGAGTTCGAGCGACACTTTCTTCAAGTGGCGGCCCGCTGCTTCGCCGACCTTGCGCCCGGCCGCGGTGGAGCCGGTGAACTGGATCATCGCGACGTGCGGATCGGCGACCAGCGCCGCACCGGCCGCGCCGTC
>NZ_CAJNKE010000811.1 GCF_905232215.1 Burkholderia sp. LMG 13014 | reverse complement strand
CGAGTGCCCGTGCGCGTGCCTCGATCGCCCGCAGGCCGACCAGCGAGCGTTCGACTTCCTCATAGAGCAGGAATGCGCGCCGCGTCGGCGTGACGCGCGGGCCGTGCCGGTCGAACAGCGCGTAGCCGAGATCGGCTTCGAGCTCCTGGATCTGCCGCGTGACGGCCGGCTGAGAGCGGCCGAGCAGTTCGCCCGCGCCGGTCACGCTGCCGGCCGACATGACCGCGGAAAAGGCTTCGAGTTGATGCAGCTCCATGACACCTTCCGATGATGCGATTTGCGCATTGTAGGAGGGCGAGCATGCGCGATTCATATAATGATTTTTGCTATCGACAGCGTGAAAACTTCGAAGCGCCCGATCGTCGCGATGGCCGGTTGTGCGTGCGTCCGCGTTGGGTGCGACGGATGGCGCGAACGAAACGCCAATCGAATCAACGTGATGCGATCCATGCCGGCATATCGCGCGATGCAAGGCGTGCAGGCGAGCGTTCGCGAGCACCAACCCCTTCGCGCCGCGCACGATATCGATATGCGCAAAACTTCGTTGGATCGTCCTGAACCGGATGGTTACATGCCCTCACTCTTTTCGACTGACTGAAGCTGGGGGACGCATGAACGTTTCGGGGAACGACGCACGCGGCGCATGGCGGCGCGTGCTGGGCACGGTGGCGGCGCTCGCTGCCGCATGGGGCTTGTCGACGGGCGGCGCGCTCGCGGCGGGCGTGTCGGGCGAGCCGGTGGTGATCGGCGTGAGCGGCCCGCTCACGGGCCAGGACGCGCAGTACGGCGAACAATGGAAGCGCGGCTTCGATCTCGCGCTTGACGAGATCAACGGCAGCGGCGGCATTCATGGCCGGCCGCTCGCGGTCGACTTCCAGGACAGCCGCAGCGACCCGCGCCAGGCCGTGGCGATCGCACAGAAGTTCGTCGCCGATCCGCGCATCGCGATCGAACTGGGCGACTTCTCCAGCGCGACATCGATGGCTGCGTCGCCGATCTACCAGCGCGGGCAGCTGATCCAGTTCGGCTTCACGAACTCGCATCCGGACTTCACGAAGGGCGGCGACTATCTGTGGAGCACCGCGCTGAGCCAGGCCGAGGAGCAGCCGCTGCTCGCACGCTATGCGGTGAAGGAACTCGGCTTCAAGCGGATCGCGGTGCTGTACCTGAACACCGACTGGGGCCGCACCAGCAAGGACATCTTCGCGAAGGCGGTGGCCGGGCTCGGCGCGCAGGTCGTCGCGGCCGAAGGCTATCAGCCGACGGAGAAGGATTTCCGTTCGACGCTCGTGCGGATCGGCGCGTCGAAGCCCGATTCGATCGTGCTGATTTCGTACTACGCGGACGGTGCGCAGATCGTGCGGCAGGCGCGCACGTCGGGCGTCACGCTGCCGATCGCGGCGGTCGGCTCCGTGTATTCGCCGAAATTCCTCGAGCTGGGTGGTGCGGCCGTCGATGGCGTCTACACCGAATCGAACTTCTTCCCGGCTGAACCGCGCCCCGAGGTGCAGGCGTTCGTGCAGCGCTATCGCACGAAGTTCCATGCCGATCCCGATTCGTTCGTCGCGCGGGCGTACGACGCGCTGATCCTGTCGGCCGAGGTGCTGCGCCGCTACGGCACGACACGCCAGGCCGCGCACGACGGCTTCGCGAAAATCAGCGACGTGCCGAGCGTGATCTTCGGCAAGGTGCGCTTCGATCCGCAGACGCGTCGCGTCGCGGGCGCACGCACCGTGTATCTGGTCGTGAAGCAGGGGCAGTGGGCGCTGTGGGATGGCGCGAAACCGCAGCTCGCCGCGCGTTGAACCCGGCCCTGAACCGCATGCACGGAACGGACGCATCGTGATGGCTTCCTGGCTCGACTACACGCTCAACGGCCTCATCGTCGGCAACATTTACGCGCTGCTCGCGGTCGGGCTCGCGCTGATCTTCGGCGTGTCGCACCTGATCAACTTCGCGCATGGCTCGGTCTACATGGTCGGCGCGTTCATCGGCTGGCTGTGCCTGACGCGCTTCGGGCTGCCGCTGCCGGTCGCGCTCGCGGCGGTCGTGGTCGGCTGCGGCGCGCTCGGCGTCGCGATCGAACGGATCGGGTTGCGGCCGCTGCGCCACGCGGCACGCATCGCGCCGCTGCTCGCGACGATCGGCATCA
>NZ_CAJNKE010000810.1 GCF_905232215.1 Burkholderia sp. LMG 13014 | reverse complement strand
GCAACCGGCCCCGTCTCACCCGTTCTCCCCGGCGCCGCGCCGTTTCTCCGGCCGGCATCCCGAACCCGCCCGCCGAGGGCTTTCGCTATTCCGTTTATGTTTCGTTCCCTGACGACCCTGATCAAGAAGTGGCGCGCGTCGCGCAATGCCGGTCACCAGCTCGATGCGCTGCTCGCGCACGCCGACGCCGATGCGTCGTACGCCGAGCGCAGCGAATGGCTGATCGAGCTCGCGCACTGGCTGCGCCGCACCGGCACGATGCAGGCCGCGCAGGACGCGCCGGCCGATCGCGACGCCGATGCGCGCGCGTATCCGGCCCATGCGCGGCTGCGCTACCTGTTCCACGTGCTCGATCGCAATCCCGAGTGGAAAACGCACGCCGCGCGCATCCTGCGCGGCATCCTGCGCGAGTGCGACGGCATCTCGCTCCTGTGCGACGCCGGCATGCCCGTGCACTCGGGCTTCTTCGGCGCGCTGTTCGAGCGGATCGACTCGTCGCTGATCCCGCCCGCACCGAACCGCCGCGAGCTGTCGGCGCTCTTCACGCTGATGTTCCCGACGCCGGAAGACGCGCAATGGATCGACGCGCTGCCCGACGATCTGCTCACCCGCCTCGCCGAGCTGATCTCGTTCGACATCACCGACGAGGAGCGCCACGAGCCGGGTTCGTTCTCGCGCGACCTGCTGGCCGCGCTGCACAACCTCACCTGCCAGATCAGCTCGACCGGCCTGTCGCAGACGGTGCGCAACCGGCTCTCCGACGACGACGCGCGCAAGCCGCTCGAAACACAGCCGTTCTACCGTCTCACGCGCGCAATGCTCGCGGTCGAGACCGCGCACGCGGCCGTCGAGGACGGTGGCGACCCGAGCAAGCTGCTGCACGAGGTGAACTACCTGCGCGTGCTGCTCGACGAATGCCGGATCGCCGTCGACGAGGTGTTCTCGCACCTGTACCGCAACGGTGTGTCGGTCGACATCGTGTTCCAGGTCGAGCGGATGCGCATGCGCATCCTGCGCGCCGAGATGCTGCTCAACGCGTGGATGGCACGCGACGACCTGCACGGGATGGCGCACCTGACGGCCGAGCTCATCGACGCGAACCACAACAGCCAGAGCGTGTCGCACCTCGTGCGCAGCAACTTCTCGCTGTTCGCGCGCAAGCTCGTCGAGACCAACGCCGACACCGGCGAGCACTACATCTCGCGCGGCCGCGCCGAGTACCTGAAGATGCTGCGGATGGCCGCGGGCGGCGGGCTCGTCACCGTCGTGACCGTGTGCATGAAGTTCGCGATCACGGGCGCGCACCTGCAGTCGATGCTCGAAGGGCTGCTCGCGGGCGTCAACTACGCGGCCAGCTTCATGCTGATGCACTTCCTGCACTTCACGCTCGCGACCAAGCAGCCCGCGATGACCGCGCCGACGCTCGCGCGCGAGCTCGACGACACCGGCCACGAGGAAGGCGTGAAGGCGTTCGTGGCATCGGTGATCGCGCTGATCCGCACGCAGGCCGCCGCGATTTCCGGCAACGTGCTCGTCGTGCTGCCCGTGTGCCTGCTGGTGCAGCTGTTCGCGGGCAACCTGCTGCATGCGAACCTGATCTCGCCGGAGAAAGCCCATGCGACGCTGCACTCGTTCTCGCTGCTCGGCCCGACGCCGCTCTACGCGGCGCTGACGGGCGTGCTGCTGTGGGCGTCGAGCCTGCTCGCGGGCTGGGCCGACAACTGGTTCGTGCTGCACCGGGTCGGCGACGCGCTCACGTACAACCGCCGGCTGCGCCTCACGCTCGGCGCGGCCGGCGCGGCGAAGCTCGCGCACTTCTGCCGGTCGAACGTGGCCGGCGTGGTCGCGAACGTCGGCCTCGGCCTGATGCTCGGCCTGATTCCGGCGATCGTCACCGTGTTCATGTTCCCGTTCGAGGTACGGCACGTGACGCTGTCGGCCGGTTCGATCGGGATCGCGCTCGGCGTGCTGGGCAAGGACGCGCTCGGCACGCCCGAGCTGTGGTGGGCCTGCGCCGGCGTGCTCAGCATGGCGATCCTCAACGTGCTCGTGAGCTTCGCGCTCGCGTTCACGATGGCCGTGCGTTCGCGCAGCCTGCGCCGAACCAAGGTGCGCGCGCTCGTCGCCGCGATCGTCCGCACGGTGCTGTCGAATCC
>NZ_CAJNKE010000809.1 GCF_905232215.1 Burkholderia sp. LMG 13014 | reverse complement strand
TCGATCGCGCCGCCGGCGCAGATCAGCATCGCGTGGTGGATCACGTTCTCGAGTTCGCGAATGTTGCCGGGCCACGCGTGCGCATGCAGCCGGCCGCGCGCAGCGTCCGTCAGCGTCGGCGCGGCCACCCGCAGCCGCTTCGCATAGGTGTCGATGAAGTGCTCGATCAGCGGCGTAATGTCGCCGGGCCGCTCGCGCAACGGCAGCAGGCTCAGCTTCACGACGTTGAGCCGGTAGTAAAGATCCTCGCGGAAATTGCCTGCGCGCACCGCGGCTTCGAGATTCACGTTGGTTGCCGCGACGAGCCGCACGTCGATCTTCACGGTCTTGCGCGAGCCGACCGGCGTCACTTCGCGCTCCTGCAGCACGCGCAGCAGCTTCACCTGCGCGGACAGCGGCAGGTCGCCCACCTCGTCGAGGAACAGCGTGCCGCGATTCGCGGATTCGAACCAGCCGGGCTGGCTGTTGATCGCGCCGGTAAACGCGCCGCGCTCGTGGCCGAACAGCTCGCTTTCGATCAGCGTCTCGGAGAATGCGCCGCAGTTGACCGCGACGAACGGGCCGTCGTGGCGCTCGCTCAGCGAATGCACGAGGCGCGCGATCAGCTCCTTGCCGGTGCCGCTCTCGCCGGTGACGAGCACGGTCGCGTCGCTTGGCGCGACGAGCTGGATGCGTTCGAGCAGCACCCGCGATTTGGGATCGTCGAAGGTCAGCGCCTTCGCACGAATCGTGATCGCATGCGAAGTCGGGTCCGGCAAGCTGAAGATGGCCATGGCACGACCGGCGTGTTGAACGGGAAAGGTTTGACGATAGCAAGGCCCGCGCCGGCCACGAACCAATTCATCGAGCTATCGGTATGACGGCGGCCGGATTGCGCCGGCCGCCGCGCGGCATCACGCGAGGCCGGTCATCTTCCATTGCTGCTCGAGCGCGCCCGGGCCGAATTCGAGCGAGCCGCCGAGCGGTTCCGCGAGCGCCTGGAAATACGCGGCTTCCTCGAGGATCAGGATGTACTTCGACACATCGAGGATCGATTTGCCCCAGAAGGTCGCGCCGCCGTTCGCCTCGATGATCGCCGGTACCTCGGGATCGCGGCGGATCGTATCGACGATGAAGCGCGGCTCGCCGGGACGACGATCGACATACACCGGAATCTCGCGGGCGCGCGTGTAGCGCGCGGCCGGCGCATAGCGGATCGGCAGCGGACGATGCGCGCTCGCCCACGCGCCGAGGTACGGGCCGTGCACGTGGATCACGACGCCGACTTCCGGTGCTTCACGGAACACGTCCGCATAGCGCGGCCCGTTGCCGCCCGCGCGCGCGTCGCCATGCAGCACGTCGCCGTCGAACGTCACGACGACGGGCTGGATCTCCTGCGACGCGGCCCACGGGCTCGGCGCCGACAGCGCGACGACGAGTTCCGTGCCCGGCACGCGCTGGAACGCCTGGAACGTGTTGGTCGCGGACAGCGTGCGCGTGTCCTTCAGCACGCGTTCGGCCTGCGTGAATTCGCGCGTGGCGCGCTCGACGAATGCCACGAGCTCGCCGCTGTCGATGGTTGAGGTGACGGACATGAGGACGGTTTCCTTGATCGGGTAGATGGTTGGGCTCGCATCGCAACGCCGTAACACCGCGACGCACGGCCACCGGATCAGCAGCAATCGTGCCAGCCACGCAGGCACGCGTCGAAAGCCCACGCCACGGTGTGCGTGCGCGTTGCGCAACGCGCGCCGTACGCTCCACACGTGCGCTTCTGTTGCGGGAGCAACAGCCCGCCGGCCCGGATTGCTGCGCGACACGCAGCCGGTGCACGCGCGGACGGGCCGCCGCGCAACGCGACGGCTCGTCACACCGTGCGCCGCCTCTGCAACGCGTGCACTGGTTCGAAACTTGCGTCGTGGTCGGCCCGCGCCGCGCACTGTCCGGCGCGTCCGATCCGACTTCACCGACACCCATCCGACCATGACGCTTCTCCCCCTGCGCGGCTACACCGCGCGCACGCTGCTGGCTTCGGCGCTCGCCGTTGCGTCTCTCCTCTCGCACGCGGCTTCACCCGGCCACGTTCCTGCGCCCGACCCGCTGCAGGGCGACGGCCGCGTGTCCGCGTTCTACACGTGGGACCGCGACATTCCGGCGACGCCCGGCGCGCTGCTGCGCACC
>NZ_CAJNKE010000808.1 GCF_905232215.1 Burkholderia sp. LMG 13014 | reverse complement strand
CGCAAGGCCGAACCGGTGGTCGCGAAGCGGATGCCGTTGCCGTGTTTCATCTGTCTAGCGATCCTCGATGCGGGCCGTCACGCGGCCTGCCAGTACGCGTCGAGGCGCGCGTACAGTGCATCGCGCTGCGCCGGTTCGATAAACGACGCCTCGAAGCCGTTGCGGATCACCGCGTGGACTTCGGCATCCGTGAGTTGCAGCCCTTCGGCCGTCGCGAAGTAGTTTTCATTGACGTAGCCGCCGAAATAGGCCGGATCGTCGGAGTTGATCGTCACCGCGACGCCGCGATCGAGCAGCGCCTTCAGCGTGTGCTTCGCCATGTCGTCGAACACGCACAGCTTGAGATTCGACAACGGGCAGACGGTGAGCGCCGTGCGCGTTTTCGCGAGGCGCTCGACGAGTGCCGCGTCCTCGATGCTGCGCACGCCGTGGTCGATCCGGTCGACCTTCAGCACGTCGAGCGCTTCGTAGATGTATGCGGGCGGGCCTTCCTCGCCTGCGTGCGCGACGAGCTTCAGCCCGAGCGCGCGCGCCTTCTCGAACACGCGCGCAAACTTGGTCGGCGGATGGCCGAGCTCGGACGAGTCGAGGCCGACGCCAATCAGGCGATGGCGATAGCGCTCGAACAGCGGCAGCGCGGATTCGAACGTCGCGAGCGCGTCCTCTTCGGACAGGTGGCGCAGGAAGCACAGAATCAGCTTGCTCGACAGCCCGCGTTGTTCGGCATCGGCGAGTGCGCGCTCGATGCCTGCGACCACCGTCTCGATCGGCACGCCGCGCTCGGTGTGCGTCTGCGGATCGAAGAACAGCTCGGTATGGACGACGTTGTCGGCGAGCGCACGTTCGCAGTACGCGGCCGTCATGTCGTAGAAATCCTGCTCGGTCAGCAGCACGCTCGCGCCTGCGTAATAGATGTCGAGGAACGACTGCAGGTCGGTGAATGCGTATGCGGCGCGCAGCGCGTCGATCGAGTCGTACGCGAGCTTCACGCCGTTGCGCTGCGCGAGCGCAAAAATCAGTTCGGGCTCGAGCGAGCCTTCGATATGGATGTGCAGCTCCGCTTTCGGCGCGCGGGCAATCTTGTCCTTGAATGTCGGGGTCATGGCGTCGTTCTTGGTCGGTCAGTAGGTAGGGGAAGCCTGCGCGGACGCATTCGCGTTTGCCTCGACGGCCTGCAGCAATTGCGCAGCCACCGAGATCGCGATCACTTCGGGTGCCTTGTCGATGATGCCTTCGACACCGATCGGGCAGCGCATCCGCGCGACCTGGGCCGGGTCGATGCCGATGGCTGCGAGGCGGTGATCGAACTGCACGCGTTTCGCATGCGAGCCGGTCATCCCGAAGTACGCATAGTCGCCGCGCCGCAGGATGCGCTCGGCCAGCACGAAATCGAGTGCGTGGTCATGCGTCATCACGACGAAGTAGGACTGCGGCGGTGCTGCGTCGACTGCGTCGGCCGGGGCAGCGGCCGCTTCGATCGCGAGGTTGCCGATGCCGGCGAGCGCGTCGGCCGGTGGGAACACCGCATCGGGCCCGTCGATCCAGCGCACGTGGCACGGCAGCGTCGCCAGCACCTTCACGAGCGCGGTGCCGATGTGCCCGGCGCCGAACAGCACGACGGGGAACGCATACGGCGCGATCGTTTCGGTCATCAGCGACACGCCGCCGGTTTCCCACAGCAGGCAGTCGGCACGCGCGGCTTCCGATTCGGGCTCGCTCAACAGCGGCGCGCCCGGCGAGGGGCCGAATGATACGCTACGGACGGTCGCGGCGCCGGCCGCGACACGCTTCGCGAGCGACATGATCCAGCCGAGATCGCCCACATCGAGCCGCTCGAACGCGAGCACCACGGCGCCGCCGCAGCACTGGCCGAGGCTCGGGCCGAGCGCGAGCCGCTCGAGCCGGCGTGCGTGCGGCACGTGGGCGCCATCCTTCAGCAGATGCCGCGCGATCTCGATCGCCTTCCATTCCAGATGACCGCCGCCGATCGTGTGGCGCGCCGTGTCGCGCGTGACGAGCATCTTGGTGCCCGCTTCGCGCGGCGCGGAGCCGTCGGTGTGCGCGACCGTCACGAGCACGGCTGCTTCGCCATGCGCGAGCAGTTGCTGCAGATCGCCGAGCCAGGCTTCCATCAGCACGCTCCGTTCTGGACGACGCGGCACGAC
>NZ_CAJNKE010000807.1 GCF_905232215.1 Burkholderia sp. LMG 13014 | reverse complement strand
TTGCTCCCCTTCGTCAGCGATGCCCCGGGGGGGATTGTTGGGGGGGCGGGGGGGGGCCCCGCGCGGCGGCGCGGTGCCGAAACGTCGAGCGCGGCATTCTAGCACCGCTGCACGACGGGTGCCGGCAGGGGCGAGACAAGCCCGCACGGATCGGGTAGAATCTCGCGCTCGCCTGATCGGGCGTGCCGGCTGCAGGCCGGCGCGATGTCCCGGGCGCGTGGAAACGCATCTTGCGTGCCGCGCGATCAGGCGACAGAGCATGCGCGTGAGTGGCGAAATTGGTAGACGCACCAGGTTTAGGTCCTGACGCCCGCAAGGGTGTGCCGGTTCGAGTCCGGCCTCACGCACCAGAAGTCGAATGCGCCTCCGTCAGGGGCCGTTCATTAAAAAGCGCTGTCGGTCGATTGACCGCAGCGCTTTTTTGCTGATGCCGGTGTTTTTCCCGGCACGCGAACCTGTACGACGCTGAACGAAAATTCGTGCCGCGTACAATTCCGTGTTCACCTGGATATCGGGGCGCAGTCCTCAATCCGTGCGCGCCCCCAACCCGCAAGTGAACCGCGGGGATCGCCGCCTCGTCTGAAACTAGTCCCGCACCCAGCACCGCACGTCACCCGACCCGCGGTGCTTCGTCATCTCAGGCCCGTCTATTCCCAGAAACTCCGGATCGCGACTGCCACGATCACCGGCACCGAGAACACGAGCGGAATCGCGAAATACTGCGCTTCGCGATCGACGATCCAGCTATAGATCACCCACGCCGCGCCGATCGCGAACGTGATGAGGCCGACCGTCACGGCGGCGATGTTCAGGACGAGCTTCGAAGGCTGGCGGCGCGTCTTGGCATCGTCATGGTTATCGTGCGGGGACGATTTCATCGGAAGAGTGCGGCGTCGGGCCGGAACGGGGATAAAAGCACAGGAAACCCCATTCGCCCCGATCGCGCAAGAGGGCCGGCGCAGGCCGGCCCTCGTCGCGTCTGCCAGCGCGCACTACAACCCGAACGACACCGCCAGTTCGTCGAGCAGTTCGCGCTGGAAGGTGACGAACCGCTCACCCGGCTGCTGCGCGATCGCGAGGTCGAGCATCGGATCGACAACCTCGGTGCGAATACCGGCCAACTCCTCGACGATCGCGAGCCCGCAGAACGGCACGTACGCTTCCGAATAGCCGCCTTCGTGAACGACTACGAGCCGCCCGCCGCAATAGCGCTGCGCGGCATCCTTCACTGCGCGCGTCATGAACCGGTAGCTGCCGGTGTGCAACTGCATGCGCGCGAGCGGATCGACCGCGCTCGCGTCGAGGCCGCTCGCGACGACGATCAGCTCGGGCTGGAAACGCTCCAGCGCCGGCAGCACGATCCGTTCGAACGCATAGCGATACGCATCGTCGCCGCTGCCCGCCAGCAGTGGCACGTTCAGGTTCGCGCCGACTCCCGCGCCTTCGCCGCGGTCGTCCGCGCCGCTGTAGCCGGGCGGGAAGCAACGATCCTGATGCAGCGAGATCGTCAGCGTGTCCGGATCGTCGTAGTAGATCGACTGCGTGCCGTTGCCGTGATGCACGTCCCAGTCGATCACCGCGACGCGCTCGATGCCGTGTTTCGCACGGGCGGCCTCGATCGCGATCGGGATGTTCGCCAGCAGGCAGAAGCCCATCGGGCGGTCGCGCAGGCAGTGATGGCCGGGCGGCCGCGACAGCGAGAACGCGTTTGTCGCACGCTCGCCGAGCACCGTATCGACCGCCGCGATCGCGAGGCCGGCCGACAGCGCGGCGATCTCGTAGCTGCCTTTGCCGAACGGCGCGAGATCGCCGAGGTCGCCGCCGTTCGCGTCGCTGAGTGCGCGGAACGCGTCGAGATAGTGCGCGGGATGAATGCGCAGCAGGTCGGTGGTCGATGCCGGCGCGGCGCCGTGCAGGTCGAGCTGTGCGGCCAGGCCCGAGGCCTGCACGAGCGACAGGAAGCGGCGCTTCGAATCGGGCGATTCCGCGTAGCCCGCGCTCGACGGCGGCTGGACCCAGCCGCCGACCGGGAAGAACAGCGCGTGCGTGCCGCCCGTATGCCAGAAGGTGCGTTCGTCGGTGAAGAAGGCAGTGCGATTCATGGATGTGCGTGACCTGTCACGGTTGGGAGGAAACGGAAGGGCGCGTGCGGCGATCGATGTGGCG
>NZ_CAJNKE010000806.1 GCF_905232215.1 Burkholderia sp. LMG 13014 | reverse complement strand
GGCGGCGACGCCGGCTGCGAAGCCGGACGCATGATGTGCATTGTGTGATGCCATAGGAAGTGAGACGAAGAAACGTGAAGCGGCGCGTGCAAGAAAAAATGATGCGGCGCGAAAGCGGGGCGCTATCTTCGCAGATCGGCTCGTGCAGTGGGAGCGACGTTTGCAGATTTTTTTGCACGTGCCGCATCGTCTTCCGCGCAGTTCGCAACTTTCGGTTTTTTTGTGCGCTGCGTGATGGTGGGTACGGCGGACGGACACGATGGACGCGCACTGCGTGCAATTTCGACCGATCCGCATGCATGTTGAAAAGCCACGGCATGACCGAGCGCATATCACGCATGCGCTTTCGTTGCCCGTCATGTGTTCGACCCTTTTTGTCCCCCTATACTACGAAACCGGAGATGGCCATCGGCGTGCCGGCGGTCATGAGCGGAACAGGTGCTTTTCCTGCCTGAAGGAGATCCACATGGGGGACATGCAATGACTACGCTGAATCGCTTCAAAACATCCGCTGTCGTGCTTGCGACGGTGGCCGGCATCGGTTTCCTGCCGAACGCGCCCGTCTATGCGAAGGGGCCGCAGCCCGCAGTCCTGACGAGTTCGGCCGTTGCGGTGGCCGACAAGTACAGCGCGGATGCCGCGGAGCGGATCTTCAAGGAAGGCGGCAACGCGATCGACGCGGCCGTCGCGATCGCGTTCACGCTTGCCGTCACGTATCCGGAAGCCGGCAACATCGGCGGCGGCGGCTTCATGACGATCTACAAGGACGGCAAGCCGTACTTCATCGACTACCGCGAGCGTGCGCCGCTCGCCGCGACGAAGGACATGTATCTCGACAAGGACGGCAACGTCGTCACGGGCATGAGCCTGTACGGCCCGCGCGCGGTCGGCGTGCCGGGCACGGTCGCGGGCATGTGGGAAGCGCAGAAGCGCTTCGGCAAGCTGAAATGGAAGCAGGTGCTCGCGCCGGCGATCCACTACGCGCGCGACGGCTTCGTCGTCGACGAACAGCTCGCGCAGCGCGGTGTCGACGCATCGAAGGAGTTCGGCGGCAAGACCAACTTCGACAAGTATTTCTCCGGGCTGAAGGCCGGCGTGAACTTCAAGCAGCCGGATCTCGCCGACGTGCTGACGCGCATCGCGAATGACGGCGCGGAAGGTTTCTACAAGGGCAAGACGGCCGAGCTGATCGCCGCATCGATGAAGACCGGCGACGGCAACGGGCTGATCACCACCGAGGATCTCGCGCAGTACCGTGCGGTGTGGCGCCAGCCGGTGCAGGCGAAGTGGAACGGCTATGACG
Organism: Burkholderia sp. LMG 13014; assembly: GCF_905232215.1. Lineage (GTDB taxonomy): Bacteria > Pseudomonadota > Gammaproteobacteria > Burkholderiales > Burkholderiaceae > Burkholderia. The sequence goes on along the minus strand of NZ_CAJNKE010000806.1, from coordinate 868 downwards.
TGATCACCGCGCCGCCCCCGAGCTCGGGCGGCATCGGCCTCGTGCAACTGCTGAAGATGAAGGCCGACCTCAAGCAGGACTTCGAGGGCGTGAAGCTCAACTCTCCGCAGTACATCCACCTCGTCGCGGAAATCGAGAAGCGCGTATTTGCCGATCGCGCGCAGTATCTCGGCGATCCGGACTTCTACAAGGTGCCGATCGCGCAGTTGACCGACGACGCGTATATCGCGAAGCGCGCGGGCGAAGTCAACCCGAAGGAGCCGTCGGATACGAAGAGCGTGCAGCCGGGCCTCGGCACGACGATGCCGGAAAAGGCTGAAACGACGCACTTCTCGGTGGTCGACAAGTGGGGCAATGCGGTGTCGAACACCTACACGATCAACGGCTATTTCGGCTCGGGCGTGATCGCCGATGGCACGGGCATCGTGCTGAACGACGAGATGGACGACTTCTCCGCGAAGCCGGGCGTCGCGAACATGTTCGGCGTGGTCGGCAGCGACGCGAACGCGATCGAACCGAAGAAGCGCCCGCTGTCGTCGATGTCGCCGACGATCATGACCAAGGACGGCAAGGTGTCGCTCGTGATCGGCACGCCGGGCGGCTCGCGCATCTTCACGTCGATCTTCCAGGTGATCAACAACATCTACGACTTCAAGATGCCGTTGAAGGAGGCCGTCGGCGCGATGCGTTTCCATCACCAGCTGCTGCCGCCGAACACGATCTTCTGGGAGCCGTACCACCCGATCGAAGGCGAACTCGCGAAGCAGATCGAGGCACGCGGCTATACGCTGAAGGGGCAGGATTTCAGCGGCGACATCCAGGTGATCAAGATCGACGGCAAGACGCCGGAAGCAATGGCCGACCCGCG
>NZ_CAJNKE010000805.1 GCF_905232215.1 Burkholderia sp. LMG 13014 | reverse complement strand
GGCAGCGTGATCGCGCCCGAGAGCGCGGCCGAGCACGCGATCAGCCCTTGCGTCATCGCGGTGCCGAGCAGCCCGATGGAGACCATCCCCACCAGCAGCGCGACGCGCGTCGACGACGCGGCGACACCGATGCAGGCCGCCGTCAGCAGCAGGAGCTGCACGGCGATCAGGCGCTTGCGGTTCAGCAGGTCGCCGAGCGGGACGACGAACAGCAGCGCGAGTGCACAGCCGAGCTGCGTCGCGGTGATGACACCGCCGACGGCCGCCTGCGACACGCCGAAATCGCGCGCGATCGAATCGAGCAGCGGCTGCGCGTAGTAGACGTTCGCGACACTGACCGCACAGCAGGCGGCCAGCAACGCGACGCGCGCCGCGGACAGGCGGCCGACGTCGGCCGGATGCGCTGCATGGGCAGGTACGTTTGATGCAACGGTGCCGGTATGACAGGAAGAATCCATGAGTTTCCTTACGCAAAGTGGTTGCAAATTGAAACTAGTGTGGAGTGTAGGAAAAGTAGTTTTAAAATGCAACCTGTTATGCGGCGGACGGGAGGTCCGTGCACGGATGGCCGGCATTGCCGAGAAGGCGGCCGGCGCGATGGCGGAGAGGAACATGGCCAGGCAGAAAAGTCTTGCGGATTCGCCGTGCCCGGTGGCGCGGGCGACCGATATCGTCGGCGATCGCTGGGCATTGCTGATCGTGCGCGATGCGTTCGACGGCGTGCGCCGGTTCGGCGATTTCCGCGCGAGCCTCGGTGTTGCGAGCAACATCCTGTCCGACCGGCTCAGGATGCTGGTGGACGCGGGCGTGTTCGACGTCGTGCCGGCGTCGGACGGCAGTGCGTATCAGGAATACGCACTGACCAAAAAGGGCGAAGGGCTGTTTCCGGTGATCGTGATGCTGCGGCAGTGGGGCGAGGCGAACCTGTTCGCGCGCGGCGAGCCGCATTCGGTGCTGGTCGATCGCGGCACCGGGCGCGCGATCCGCAAGCTCGCGTTGCGGCATGACGACGGCCGGCCTTTGAAGGCGGCAGAGACGGTCGTGCGGAAGATCGGCGACGAAGCCGGTACGACGCGACCGTGAGCGTCATGCGCGACGGCGGCGCCGTCGGATAGACTGTCGCGATCGTCGTCGTCCGGAGCCGCATCGCCATGTCCCACCCGCTGGATTCCGCCGGTTATCGGCTTCTGCTCGACCTGCAGCGTCGCATCCACGACTACTGCGAGCGCGAGGGCGCCGAGGACGGGCGCGACCATGCCGATCCGGCCGAGCCGCTGTGGCAGACCGATTTCAACCATGTCACCGTCGCGCCGATGCGGGCCGGGCTGCATGTCCGGTACTTCGGCGGTGCCTGGGAGGAACCGTTCGACTGGACGCTGCAATGTCTGGCCGAGCGGGACGTCGCGGCGCTCGTGACCGACCTCGCGTTCAGCGGCCTCGACGAAGGCGCGAACGGCACGCGCGAATGGGATTTCGGTCCGCTGCTCGATTCGGATGCGCGCTTTCCGATGCTGCGCTCGCTGTATGTGCGGCCGACCGAGCCGGCCGATCACAACCAGTCGATGATCGTGCACCGCGACCGGATCATGCAGGAGGGCGGCGAGATTGCCCGCTTTGCTGCGAAGGCGCCGTTTCTCACCGAGCTGACGGTGCCGAATGCCCCCGACGGCTGCTTCTTCGACGTGCCGCTTGCGCATCTCGAGCGGTTGCGCATCGGCGGCGGAGACGATACACAGCAGTTCATCGATCGCCTTGCGGACAGCGGCAACCTGTCGTCGCTCCGCTGGCTCGATTTCTCCGAATCGACCGCATTGCATTCGACGTGGAAGCGCGAGCGCGAAGCCGGCAGCGTGACGTCGTTCGAGGCCTACGAGCGCTTGCTGAAGAGCCCCGCCGGCCAGCGGCTCCACACGCTGACGCTGAGAAATACCTGTCTCGATCGGGACGCACTCGAAGCGCTGCAGGCACTGCATCCGCGGCTGTCGTTCATGGTGATCCAGGCCGGCAGCGGCGGCTACGTGAGTCACTTCAAGGACAACGTGTTTCCGTGGTGTCACCTGATCCAGCGCGACCCCGGCGACGCATGACCGCACCCGTTCAATCGGCCGCGGCCACAGTCTGACGCGAGGACGATGCGCCGCGATGCGCATCGGGCCGCACCCGCGTCGCGAGC
>NZ_CAJNKE010000804.1 GCF_905232215.1 Burkholderia sp. LMG 13014 | reverse complement strand
GGTGAAACGAAAGCCGCGGGCGAATGCTCGTCGCGCGGTCAGTCGTCGTCCTTCAGCATCGCCGGGCTGTAGCGCAGCATGTCGAAACAGCCGTCGACGAGCTTTTCCGCATGCCGCTCGCCATCGATCTCGTCGGGCAGCATCAGCGTGTCGCGCACGAAACCGCTGACGAGCGTGTGCAGCATCAGCGTCGCGCGCCACGTATCGAGGCGCTCGGGCAGCAGCTTGAGCCGCACGGCCGCCGCGAGATCGGCGTCGATCGCGTGCAGCGCCTCGCTCATCCCCGCACGGTTGCGCTGCAGCAGCGGCTCGAGGTCCGCGACGTACTCGCACTTCATGAACAGGATGCTGAACACGCGGCGCAACTGCGCGTCGCGTTGCACGCCGAGCAGGCACCAGATCAGGATCTGGCGGATCTTCTCCAGCGGATTGCCGCCCGGTGCGTCGAGCGGCATCCGCTTCAGTTCGTCGATCGGCAGAAACACGCGGTCGAACATGGCGTCGAACAGTTCGCTCTTGTTCGCGAAATGCCAGTAGATTGCGCCGCGCGTCACGCCGGCGTGCTGCGCGATGTCCGCGAGCGACGTGTGCGACACGCCCTTCTCGAAGAACACGTGTTCGGCGGCGTCGAGAATGCGATTGCGCGTCTCGAGCGCCTCCTCCTTGGTACGTCTGACCATGTGCAGGCCTGATTGGATCGATCGTAGGTGAATATAGGGTCTGCAACCCTCGTCGCCGTCAGGGAGACGGGCTATGCTTGCGACTGGTAACAATCCGTAAGACTGGACCGTCGGCTAGGCATAAACGGGCTTTTTACATACATTCATGAATGTATATACAATACCACCCTACGATCGAATGACCCAAGTGGCAATCAGTTAATATCCCACTCTGCTGATTCCCGCCAAAGTTCCAGTCCGCAGTGCGGGGCAACCTGTCGGCACGGAGGTTTCGTGCCGCTTGCTGTATCTAGCAGTCCAGTAATTCAGGTGTTCGATCTGCGCCGTGAGGCGCATCCGTGTTGCGCTCCCTCCGGTCGGGTGCGGCACTTATTCCATTGGTTATACACAGAGGTCGCTCCATGCGCGTCGAACGGGTTCCATACCGCTTAATCACTGTCGCGACGGCCGCCGTTTTCCTGGCCGCGTGCGGGAAAAAAGAATCGGCACCGCCGCCGCAAACGCCGGAAGTCGGCGTCGTCACCGTCCAGCCGCAATCCGTACCGGTCTACACCGACCTGCCGGGCCGCACCAGCGCGTTCCTCGTCGCGCAGGTCCGCGCGCGGGTCGACGGCATCGTGCTGCGCCGTGAATTCACCGAAGGCACCGACGTCAAGGCCGGTCAGCGCCTCTACAAGATCGACCCGGCGCCGTACGTCGCCGCGCTGAACAGCGCAAAGGCGACGCTTGCGAAGGCGCAGGCGAACCTCGTTACGCAGAACGCACTGGTCGCGCGCTACAAGGTACTGGTGGCCGCGAACGCGGTCAGCAAGCAGGACTACGACAACGCGGTGGCCACGCAAGGCCAGGCCGCGGCGGATGTCGCGGCCGGCAAGGCAGCGGTCGACACCGCGCAGATCAACCTCGGCTATACCGATGTCGTCTCGCCGATCACCGGCCGCGTCGGCATCTCGCAGGTGACGCCGGGCGCGTACGTGCAGGCAAGCCAGGCAACGCTGATGTCGACGGTCCAGCAGCTCGACCCGGTGTATGTCGACCTGACGCAATCGAGCCTCGAAGGCCTGAAGCTGCGCCAGGACGTGCAGAGCGGTCGCCTGAAGACGAGCGGCCCGGGCGCGGCGAAGGTGTCGCTGATCCTGGAAGACGGCAAGACCTATTCGGAAGCCGGCAAGCTGCAGTTCTCGGACGTGACGGTCGACCAGACCACCGGCTCGGTGACGATCCGCGCGGTGTTCCCGAACCCGGGCCGCGTGCTGCTGCCGGGCATGTTCGTGCGAGCACGGATCGAGGAAGGCGTGAACGAGAACGCGTTCCTGGTGCCGCAGATCGGCGTCACGCATGACCAGAAGGGCCAGGCGATCGCGATGGTGGTGAACGCCAGCAACAAGGTCGAGCCGCGTCCGCTGAAGACGACGGGCATGCAAGGCGCGAACTGGATCGTCGAAGGCGGTCTGGAAGCGGGCGATCACGTGATCGTGCAGGGCGTCGACAAGGTGCGCC
>NZ_CAJNKE010000803.1 GCF_905232215.1 Burkholderia sp. LMG 13014 | reverse complement strand
GCTGGCCGCGATCGACCTGATCGGTCTCGACGGCTTCGAGAACGCGTATCCGCGCGAGCTGTCGGGCGGCATGCGCCAGCGCGTGGGCTTTGCGCGCGCGCTCGTCGTCGATCCGACGATCCTGCTGATGGACGAGCCGTTCTCCGCGCTCGACGTGCTGACCGCCGAGACGCTGCGTACCGACCTGCTCGACCTGTGGACGCAGGGCCGGATGCCGATCAAGTCGGTGCTGATCGTCACGCACAACATCGAGGAAGCAGTGTTCATGTGCGACCGGATCCTCGTGCTGTCGTCGAACCCGGGCCGCGTGATCGCCGAGATCAAGGTGCCGTTCAAGCATCCGCGCAACCGTCTCGACCCGGCGTTCCGCAAGCTGGTCGACGACATCTACGCCAAGATGACGGCGCGCCAGACCGGTGAAGCGACGAAGAAGGGGCTGGAGCTCGGCAGCTGGCTGCCGCAGGTGTCGACCAACCTGATGGCCGGCCTGATCGAGACGCTCGCGATGGCGCCGTACCACGGCCGTGCCGACATGCCGGAAATCGCGCGCACGCTGCATCTGGAGGTCGACGACCTGTTCCCGATCGCGGAAGTGCTGCAGTACCTCGGCTTTGCCGACGTGCGCGAAGGCGACGTGTTCCTGACGCCGCCGGGGCGCGTGTTCGCGGAATTCGGCACGCAGGAGCGCAAGCTGATGTTCGCGGATCACCTGCTGAAGCACGTGCCGCTCGCCGCGCGGATCAAGAAGGTGCTGAACGAGCGCCCCGGCCATCGTGCGCCGCGCGTGCGCTTCGAGCAGGAGCTGGAGGATTTCCTGTCGGACGGCGCCGCCGAGGAGACGCTCGACGCTGTGATCGACTGGGGCCGTTACGGCGAGATCTTCTCGTACAACGACCAGACGGAGATTTTCAGTCTCGAGGACGTCGAGTCCTGAAGTCGGGTGGGGCATTCGGGCGCATGTCGCCTGAATGCCGGTTGCACGGTTTCATTCGACCGCTTCGGGTCAATGCGAACGCGGTCTATCCCTGGCGCCGGCAACGGGCGCCCGGTTCGTTGGCCGAGCAAAAGGCGCTGAGTCCGTCGTGGCCGGGACGTTTGCCGGCGACGCGCATCGATGATGCGTTGAAATGCTGGCGGGCTAGTGCCGGAGGCTGGTGCAACGAATCCCTTCGATTGCAGGGCTGATTCGATGCCTTCGAACCTCGTCAGCGATCCAAAGGGCACCCATGAGCGAGAAGAAGGGGCTGTATGCGGTCGCAGCGGAACAGTACGATCTGGTGCTTGTATCCGTTCTCGATTCTCCGCGCCCACACGTGTTTCGTGCTCGGGTCGAACGCGTCTATTCCGTTGGAAAAGGCATTGCACCGGACCATCTCGGGGCAGAGATCGAGTTCGTCGGCGGTCCGCCGACTTGGGGTAACGTGCCGCTGGAGGTCGGGGAGCGTGCTCTCATGTTCGTCAGAACGCTATCCGGGTTGTTCCACGAGCATGCGTGGCGCGGACACATGGTTCTGGAGGAAATCGCGGGCGGAACGTATGCCAGGTTGCACATTCCGGAGATGTGGCTGAGGGATGAATTGCCCGTCGACGTCAGGGCCGCGTCGAGTCCGCATCCGACGAGGCGGAATGCGTCGATCGTCAGGTTCAGCGTGCTGGAGCGCTACCTGGGCGATCTGATCGGGAAAGCCGTCCGCTGAGCCGGATCGATTATCCGGAATCCGGACGATGCGCTGCCCGCCGGGATCAAGGGCAGGGTGATGCAGCGTCCCGTCCATATGTCACGATGATCAATCGTCGAAGTCCGGGGCGACAGGGGCATGCATGATGTGCACCGGCCTCTTACTGCAAATTCCCCCACCGATCGACCGCCGGTTCCGCCGACGCCCACTTCCAGTGCGCGCCTTGCTGGCACGCATTCGCGAAATACCAGTCGGCCTTGTCGCCATCCTTCACCGAGAACGCGAATTCCTTGCACATCGCGAGCGCCGACGAGTACGCGCGCGTGACGCGCACTTCGCCTTCGCCGTTTTCCAGCGGCAGCGTGTTCTTCACCTTCCACGGCTTCACTTCGCCGACGGCCAGGCTGCCGGCCGTCTTCGCGATTGCGTCCTGCTGGTTTTGATGGAGCTGCTTCATCGTGCGGTTGACGGCTTCGTCGGTCGCGGCCTGCACGGCAATGCCGACC
>NZ_CAJNKE010000802.1 GCF_905232215.1 Burkholderia sp. LMG 13014 | reverse complement strand
CAGCGCCGTGTAGTTCGTGTGGTCGCCGAGCCAGTCGTGCAGGACCATCACGCATTCGGGGCCCGTGCCATGCTGCAGATAGCCGAGGCCGCCATTGGGGCCGGAGGCGAGGGTGTCGATACGGTTCATTTCAAGAGGTTTCCTTTTGGTTGGAGGAACCAAAACGAAACGCCCTCCCGGCGGACCGGGAGGGCGTCTTGAAAGTGCATCGATCGTATCGGGCCGATCGGCGAAAGTCAACGATCAGAGTGCCGTCCGGCCCAACCCCTCGATGCGCCGAGGGGGCGGGCGCGGTGAACGCGGAAACGGCGCGTATCGCGTCGGCGACGAAAGCGCGTCGCGGATCAGCCGCGAATACGCGCGGATGTTCGGTGCGCGGCCGACGCGCGATGTCGTCACGCCGAGAACCGCGCCGGCCGACGGCTGAACGTACGCGCCGCAACGCGGTTCGCGTGCGGCTTTACGCGCGGGCCGGCGCGGTCGTACACTCGTCGGCAATTCGCAGCCCGCGCCACGGCTTTCAATCCCTTCAGTGGCTTTCAGCGGGCCAACGACCGTGCCAGCAGGACTTTCGTCGCGCGACGCCAGGAGGCGCCATGAGTGCAGACGCAGCCCCCGCATCCCCGTCGGTTCAGGACCGCATCCAGCACGTGTTCGTGCTGATGCTCGAGAACCGTTCTTTCGATCACCTGTTCGCGCTGTCGGGCTATCCCGACATCGTTGCCGCATCGCCGGGCAACAGCAACGCGTACGGCGACGCGGTTTATCCGTTCGGCGGCGGTGCGCCCGACCGGATGCCGACCGATCCGTGCCACGAATTCACCGACGTGCTCGAGCAGCTCTGCGGCGCGGGCGTGCCGTTCGTGAAAGGGCAGCCGTATCCGCCGGTCGGCAACACCGGGTTCGTGTCGAACTACGCGACGTCGCATTCCGAAGGCATACCGCCGCAGCCGGCCGATGCAGGCAAGATCATGCAGGGCGTCGATATCGCGACGCAGGCGCCGTCGCTGTATGCGCTCGCGAACGCGTTCGTGCTGTGCGACGCATGGCATGCGTCGATGCCGGGGCCGACCTGGCCGAACCGCTTCTTCCTGCACGGTGCGTCGTCGGCCGGGCTCGACCATTCGCCGACCAAGGAAGAAATGGCCGGATGGGACGCGTTCGACGGCTTTCCGTATCCGAAGGGTTCGATCTTCGCCGCGCTTGGCGACGACAACTGGCGCATCTACCAGGACCAGACGGGCGATCCGCTCGGCCACGTGCCGCAGGTCGCGTCGCTGAAGGGCATCAGCTTCTTCGACGTCGACGATCTCGCGCATTTCGAGGCCGATCTCGCGGCCGGCTATACGGCGCGCTATACGTTCATCGAGCCCGGTTACGGCGACATCGTGCACGGCACCTACCAGAACGGCAGCTCGCAACACCCGATGGACGGCCTCGCCGGCGGCGACCAGCTCGCCGCGCGTGTGTACAACGCGATCCGCAATTCGCCGGTGTGGAACAGCAGCCTGCTCGTGATCTGCTACGACGAACACGGCGGCTTCTACGATTCGGTCAGGCCGGGCGCTGCGCCGCCGCCGAACGATGGCGCGGCGGCGACGCTGAACGCGAGCGGCTTCGGGTTCGACGTATACGGCGTGCGGGTGCCGGCGATCGTGATTTCACCGTGGGTCGCGGCCGGGCAGGTCGACCATACGCCGTACGATCATGCGTCGGTCGCCGCGACGCTCGAGCGGCTGTTCGGCGTGGCACCGCTGACCGACCGCGACCGTCTCGCGAACGACCTGCTGGCGCTCGTCACCACGACGTGCCGCAGCGACTGCCCGCAAAGGATCGGATCATGAGCACGACACCGACATTCGACCCGCGCGATGCATTGCCGGTGCGCGACGGCACGAGCCTGATCGCGTATCTGCACATCCTGAAGAAAGCGCATGCGGCGCTGGTCGGTCATGACAAGGCCCATCAGCGCTTCAGCGAGATCGTCACGCGCGGGCAGGCGCGGCAATACATCGAGGAACTGATGCCGTCGCTGCTGCAGGCGCGCGAAGCGCATCGGCGCAAGCGGCACGGCGAGAAGCATCGCTGACGGCCAGGGCGGGGCGCGGTTGGGGCCGCGTGAAGCCTGTCGGCATGGGCAGGAGCGAACCTGCGACATGTCATGCCGCCAGCCGTGCGCGCTGCGTGCTGAGCGCCGACACCG
>NZ_CAJNKE010000801.1 GCF_905232215.1 Burkholderia sp. LMG 13014 | reverse complement strand
CTGCCGTACGACCGGCCCGCGCTGTCGAAGGATGCGCTGCTGACCGACGGCGGCGAACACCGTGCGTTCGTGCGCGATGCCGCGTGGTATGACGCGCAGCGCATCGAGTTGCGGCTCGGCACGCGTGTCGATGCGATCGAGCGGGATGCGCAGCGTGTGCGGCTCGACGACGGCGCGACGCTGCCCTATGCGCGGCTCGTGCTTGCGACGGGCTCGCGGGTGCGCACGTTCGGCGGGGCAATCGACGAAGGCATCACGCCGCATTACGTCCGCACCGTCGACGATGCGCGTGCGCTGCGCGCGCAGCTTTCGCCGGGCCGTCGCGTGGCGGTGCTCGGTGGCGGCTTCATCGGTCTGGAAGTCGCGGCGGCGGCGCGTCAGCTCGGTTGCGACGTGACGGTGATCGATCCGGCGCCGCGCTTGCTGCAGCGTGCGTTGCCGGACGTGGTCGGCGCGTACGCGCATCGGTTGCACGATGCACGCGGCGTGGTTTTCCAGATGGCGACGCTGCCGCGCGCGATCCGTCGCGCACCGGGCGGCGGCGCGATCATCGAGACCGATCGTGGCGATGTGCAGGCGGACATCGTCGTGATCGGCATCGGCGTAGTGCCCAACGTCGAGCTCGCCCAGGCGGCCGGGCTCGATGTCGACAACGGGATCCGCGTCGACGCGGGCTGCCGCACGGCCGATCCCGCGATCTTCGCGGCAGGCGAGGTGACGATGCACTTCAATCCGCTGCTCGGGCGTCACGTGCGGATCGAATCGTGGCAGGTAGCCGAAAACCAGCCGGCCGTCGCGGCCGCGAACCTGCTCGGCGCCGACGAGACGTATGCCGAGCTGCCGTGGCTGTGGTCCGATCAGTACGACTGCAACCTGCAGATGCTCGGGCTGTTCGGCAGCGAACGCACGATCGTCGTGCGCGGCGATCCGGCGAACGGGCCGTTCACGGTGTTCGGGCTGGGCGACGACGGCAGGATCGTCGCGGTGGCCGCCGCGAATCTCGGGCGCGACATCGGCGCATCGCGCCGGCTGATCGCGGCCGGGGCGGTGCCCGATCCGGTGAAGCTCGCAGATCCGGCGGTGAACCTGAAGACGTTCATGTAGCAGGCGCACGGTCGTCCGACCCGGCATGCAGTCACGATGCCGGCCGGCGCCGCCGTGTGCGATCCGCCGGTCAGATCCGTGGGGCTGCGGCCCGCTCGACGCGCGTCGCAATGTTTGTCGGCAACACCGCAACCGGTGCATATTAGCGGCATCGTTCGCCCGACCGGTTGCCCATGACGCCAGACAAAGCCCTCGAACTGAAACGCAGCAAGCGCCGCGCGCTGTGGCTGCTGCTGGCCGCCGTCGCGGTGTTCGTCACGACGATCCTGCTGCCGCGCGGCCCGTGGGTCGACGGCTTCAAGGCCGTGGCCGAGGCTGCAATGGTCGGCGCGCTCGCCGACTGGTTCGCGGTGGTCGCGCTGTTCCGCCGCGTGCCGATCCCGTTCGTGTCGCGCCATACCGAGATCATTCCGAAGAACAAGGACAAGATCGCCGACAACCTCGCGGTGTTCGTGCGCGAGAAGTTTCTCGGCCCCGACGCGCTCGCCGCGCAGATCCGCCAGCACGATCCCGCACGGAAACTCGGCGCATGGCTCGGCGAGCCGGCGAACACCGAGGCGCTCGGCGGCTATGTGACGAAGCTGATGAGCTTCGCGCTCGACATGACCGACGACGCACGGATCCAGTCATTCGTACACGACGCGTTTCGCGCGGTGATCAACCGGGTCGACCTGTCGCAATCGGCCGGCGCGATCCTCGACACGCTGACGAAGGACGGCCGCCACCAGGCGCTGCTCGACGACGCGATCGAGCAGGTGGTCGACGTGCTCGACAAGGAGGAGAACCGCGAGGTGATCGCGGGCTTCATCGTCGAATGGCTGAAGACGCAGTACCCGAAGGTCGAGAAGATCATGCCGACGCAGTGGTTCGGCGAGAACGGCGCGCGGATGCTGGCGAGCGCGGTGAGCCGCGTGCTGGAAGGCGTGGCGGCCGACCCCGAGCACGAGCTGCGGCAACGCTTCGACCGGACGGTCGTGCGGCTGACCGAGCGGTTGAAGCACGATCCCGCGTTCATCGCGAAGGGCGAGGAGATCAAGCACTATATCCGCGACGGCGCTGCGTTCAACGAGTACGTGCGCGACTTGTGGGATCAGTTGCGC
>NZ_CAJNKE010000800.1 GCF_905232215.1 Burkholderia sp. LMG 13014 | reverse complement strand
TGTCGCACGTGACGACGCTGCCGCTGCCGATTCTGTAAAGGAGCGCCTTGTGAGCGAATCTCTCGACCATTCCCTCGCGGAACTGATGATCGTCGCGTCCGCGCGACTCTGGCGCGACGACGGCGAAGTGCTGGCGACTGGCATCGGCACGGGCCCGCGGCTCGCGGCCGGCCTCGCGCGGCTCGCGTACAACAACGGGCTGATGCTGACCGACGGCGAAGCGTATCTCGTCGAGGAGCCGGTGCCGCTCGGCCCGCGCCCCGACGGTTATCGCGTGAAGGCGAGCGGCTGGATGACCTACGAACGCGTGTTCGACTGCCTGTGGCACGGCCGCCGCCATGCGCTCGTGATGCCGACGCAGATCGACCGTTTCGGCCAGGCCAACATCTCGTGGCTCGGCGACGACTACGCGCGCCCGAAAACCCAGCTGCTCGGCGCGCGCGGCTTCCCCGGCAACACGACGAACCACGCGAACTCGTTCTTCGTCAGCGGCCACGGCAAGCGCACGTTCGTCGAGAGCGAAGTCGACATGGTGTGCACGGTCGGCTACAACCCGGCGCGCCGGCTGCCCGGGATGAAGACCTTCGTCGACCTGCGCAGCATCGTCACCGATCTGTGCGTGATGGATTTCGGCGGGACCGACCACGCGATCCGCGTGCGTTCGCTGCACCCGGGCGTGAGCTTCGACGAGGTGCAGGACGCGACGGGCTTCCCGCTGATCGCCGCACCGGATCTCGGCACGACGGCCCCGCCGACTGCGGAAGACCTGCGCATCGTCCGCGCGCTCGACCCGCACAACCTGCGCGCGACGATCGTGCGCAACAATCCGGCGCCGCGCCGGGGATGAGGCACGACATGGAAGCGACCCAGGTGACCTTCGGCGACGGTGTCGTCGACTACGCGGTCGACGGCGGTATCGCGACGATCACGATGAACCGCCCCGAGTATCACAACGCGCAGAACTCGAAGATGACGTATGCGCTCGACGCGGCGTTCCGGCGCGCGGCGCACGATGACGCGGTGAAGGCGATCGTGCTCGCGGGCGCCGGCAAGCATTTCTCGGCGGGTCACGACATCGGCACGCCGGGCCGCGACATCCACGAATCGTTCGACCGCGCATCGCTGTGGTACGACCACGTCGACAAGGAGGGCGGCGAATTCCTCTATGCGCGCGAGCAGGAGGTGTACCTCGGGATGTGCCGGCGCTGGCGCGATTTGCCGAAGCCGACGATCGCGATGGTGCAGGGCGCGTGCATCGCGGGCGGGCTGATGCTCGCGTGGGTGTGCGACCTGATCGTCGCGTCGGAGGATGCGTTCTTCGCCGATCCGGTCGTGCGGATGGGGATTCCGGGCGTCGAGTATTTCGCGCATGCGTACGAGCTGAATCCGCGCATCGCGAAGGAGTTTCTGTTCCTCGGCGAGCGGATGCCGGCGGAACGCGCGTACCAGATGGGGATGGTCAACCGCGTGGTGCCGCGCGAGCGGCTGCACGACGCGACCTACGCGATCGCCGCGAAGATCGCGACGATGCCGCGCCTCGGGCTCACGCTGACCAAGCAGGCGCTGAATCACGTCGAGGAGCTGCAGGGCAAGCGCGCGGCGATGGATGCGGCGTTCGCGTGGCACCACTTCGCGCATGCGCACAACGAGCTGGTGAGCGGCGACCGCCTCGGCGGCTACGACGCGCGCAGCATGGCCAGCTCGCAGCGCCAGCCGAACGGCGCGGACCGTAGCGACGCGCAGGCGCCGGCCGCCGTCGACGGAGCCGCCGCATGAGCACGACGCTGCATACGCCTTTGTGCGACCTGCTCGGCTGCCGTTACCCGATCGTGCAGACCGCGATGGGCTGGGTGGCCGATGCACGGCTCGTCGCGGCGACCGCGAACGCCGGTGGCTTCGGCTTCCTGGCCGGCGCGACGCTCGAACCGGAGCAGGTCGAGGCCGAGATCCTGAAAGTGAAGTCGCTGACCGACCAGCCGTTCGGCATCAACTTCCACATGTTCCAGAAGAACGCGCAGCAGGTCGTCGAGCTGGCGATCAAGCACCGGCTGCGCGCGGTCAGCTACGGCCGCGGGCCCGACGCGAAGACGATCCGCCGCTTCAAGGACACCGGCATCGTGTGCATGCCGACCGTCGGCGCGCCGAAGCACGCGGCGAAGGCCGTCGAACTCGGCGCGGACATCGTCACCGTGCAGGGTGCGGAAGGCGGTGGCCACAC
>NZ_CAJNKE010000799.1 GCF_905232215.1 Burkholderia sp. LMG 13014 | reverse complement strand
CCCGCTGCACCGGCCACGCCCGCCACGCATCGCCGGCTGCGCGACACGCTGCACGCGCTCGTCGGCCTGCGCCTGTCGCTGTATCCGGCCGCGGCGGGACAGCCGCCGCAGGCGTCGGACGGAGCACGCGCATGATCCCGCTTTCCCATCCGTCTTTCCGACTGCGACCATGATCGGCGAAATCGACATCTTCGGCGTATTCGTGCCGGCCCCGCTCGTACTGATGCTGATCGCCTACCTGATCAACATCGTCGTGCGCGCCGTGCTCGAGCGCGTCGGCTTCTACCGCCTCGTCTGGCACCGTTCGATCTTCGACCTCGGCATCTACGTGTTCGTGTTTGCCGCCGTCGTGATCGTTTCCCACCATCTCGCGGCTACCTAACGTGAAAAAAACCTGGCTCTCGGCAGGGCAAATCCTGCTCACCCTGATCGTCGTCATCGTGGCCGCCGTCGTGCTGTGGCGCATCGTCAACTACTACATGTTCTCGCCATGGACCCGCGATGGTCACGTGCGCGCCGACGTGATCCAGGTCGCGCCGGACGTCGCAGGCCTCATCACGTCGGTGCAGGTCGCCGACAACCAGGAGGTCAAGCGCGGCCAGGTGCTGTTCGTGATCGACCAGGCCCGCTACACGCTCGCGGAACGGCTCGCCGAAGCCACGCTCGCGCAACGCCGCGCGACGCTCGCCCAGGCGAAGCGCGAATATGCCCGCAACCTGCAGCTCGGCAACCTGGTCGCGAGCGAGCAGGTCGAGGAAAGCCGCACACGCGTCGAACAGGGTGAAGCCGCCGTCGCCGACGCGCAGGTGTCGCTCGATACCGCCAAGCTGAACCTGCAACGCACGACGATCGTCAGTCCCGTAGACGGCTACCTGAACGACCGCGCGCCGCGCGTCGGCGAATACGTGCCGGCCGGCCGCGCGGTGCTGTCGGTCGTCGACCGCAATTCGTTCCGCGTCGACGGCTACTTCGAGGAAACCAAGCTGCGCGGCATCCACATCGGCCAGCCGGTCGACATCATCGTGATGGGCGAGCCGCATACGCTGCGTGGCCATGTGCAGAGCATCGTCGCCGCGATCGAGGATCGCGACCGCACGCAGGGTGCGAACCTGCTGCCGAACGTGAACCCGGCATTCAGCTGGGTGCGGCTCGCGCAGCGCGTGCCGGTGCGTGTCGTGCTCGACGAGGTGCCGGAGGATTTCCGGATGATCGCAGGCCGTACCGCGACCGTCTCGATGCGCGAAGCCGACACGCGCCGCGACGACAAAGCGAAGCCGGCCGCTGGCGCGTCGGCGGCGGCCGCCAGCACGGCATCGGCCGTCACGCCGGTATCGACGGCTTCCGGCACGGTCGCCGGCGCAGCAGGAGCATCGCAATGAAACGGCACGGTCTGCGCCTCGCCGCGACGCTCGCGCCGCTTGCGCTCGCACTCGGCGCGTGCAAATCCGTCGGCCCCGATTACACGCTGCCGCAGCAGGCGTACGTGAATGCACCGCTCGCGAACCATGCGCTCGACGATGCGAACGGCACGCTCGTGTCGCGCGACGCCGTACCCGGGAACTGGTGGCAACTCTACGACGACCCCGTGCTCAACGGGCTCGTGCGCGATGCCCTGAAGTCGAACACCGACCTGCGCGTCGCCGCGGCCAACCTCGCGCGCTCGCGCGCGGCACTGGAAGTCGCGAACCAGCAGGGTGGCTTCTCGGGCGGCGCGGAAGCCGCCGTGCAGCGCGCGCAGGAATCGGCCGAGCAATACCTGCTCGAGAACAAGCTGCCGGTCGTCAACGAAGGCACGGTCGGCATCAACGTATCGTACGAGATCGACCTGTTCGGCAAGCTGCGGCGCGGCGTCGAAGCCGCGCGCGCGGACAGCGAGGCCGTCAGGGCTGCCGGCGACCTGGCGCGCATCACGGTCGTCGCCGATGTCGTGCGCGCCTACGTCGAATCGTGTTCGGCCGGCGACGAGCTGGCTGTCGCGAAGCAGTCGCTCGCGCTGCAGAAGCAGCGCGTCGCGCTGTCGCAGCGGCTGCGCGACGCAGGACGCGGCAACCAGACCGACGTGACGCGCGGCGTGACGCAGGTGCGCACCCTCGCCGCCGATATCCCGCGCTTCGAAGGCCGCCGCAAGGTCGCGCAATACCAGCTCGCCGCGCTGCTCGCGCGTTCGCCGGCCGACCTGCCGAAGGCCGTCGCCGAATGCGAGCATCTGCCGAAGCTG
>NZ_CAJNKE010000798.1 GCF_905232215.1 Burkholderia sp. LMG 13014 | reverse complement strand
GCCGCGCCGACCGACGCGTGTGCCGATGTCATCGATCCCTGATCACGATACCCGGCGCGAACGCCAACCGAACGCCAACAAGAATCGCGCGCCCCGCGAGGGCGCGTTTCCACCCGTCTCGTGAGAGGACCTGCATGATTCGCCAAACCCTCGCCGCGCTCGTGCTCGCCGGCACCGCCGTTTCCGTCGCGCATGCCGCGCAACTGACCGTCGAAGAGATCGACGCCGATTCGCGCCAGTTCGCCGTTTACCAGTGTGCGAACCAGAAGCAGCCCGTGCGCGTGTCGTACTGGCTCGCGGGCAACGGCCAGAGCTTCGCGCTCGTGCCGGTCAACGGGAAGCAGATGCTGTTCGTCGACACCGTGTCGGCGTCGGGCGCGCGCTACCAGGCCGGCCGCTACACGTGGTGGACGAAGGGCAAGGAAGCGACGCTGCGCGACGAGATCGCCGACCAGAATTCGCCGCCGCTGCTGGGCGACTGCGTACAGGTCGAGAAGAAAAAGAAGAAGGGCTGAGTGCCCGGCGCGAACGGGGATCGTGCGCCGCCGCTGCCTGCCGGCGGCCGGCTCCCGTGCCTGACGGCCCTGCACGTGGGCTGTCAGCGGGCGGCCGGGCAAGATGATCCGGGATCAGACCCCTGAAATTGCCCGCCGGCCGATCGGGATAGTCCAATCGGGCCATCCGTCGACCGCGAGGGCCTGCCCGGGCCCATCGCGCGAACTGCCGTTGCGGCCGTTCGCGGCGTTGTCACGGACAGATGGCCGCGCAGTGCTACAATACGCCCCTTTCCGCCGGCATTCGCGCCGAACGGAGTCCGCACGGCCTGGTGTCCCGCGTTCGTATTGAACCGGTCCCAAGCGCCAGAGCGGCGCCGCGCGGCGCGCCGCGGCTCCGTCTATTTCCGAATTGTGATGAGCGCAGGCCCGGCTGGCCTGACGCACGATGTCCCCGCCGCGCCTTTTGAGCGAAACGCCACCATGTCCGATTCTGTCGCCAAGCCCGTCGACGCAACCTTCGATCAATTCGGCCTTGCCGCCGATATCCTGAAAGCCATTGCGGAGCAGGGCTATACGACGCCGACGCCGATCCAGGCGCAGGCCATTCCGGTCGTGCTCGCCGGCCGCGACGTCATGGGCGCCGCGCAAACGGGCACCGGCAAGACCGCGAGTTTCTCGCTGCCGATCATCCAGCGCCTGCTGCCGCAGGCCAATACGAGCGCGTCACCGGCGCGCCACCCGGTGCGTGCGCTGATCCTCACGCCGACCCGCGAACTCGCCGACCAGGTCGCCGCGAACGTGCACGCGTATGCGAAGCACACGCCGCTGCGCAGCGCGGTCGTGTTCGGTGGCGTCGACATGAACCCGCAGATGGCCGAACTGCGCCGCGGCGTCGAGATCCTGATCGCGACGCCGGGCCGCCTGCTCGACCACGTGCAGCAGAAGACGGCGAATCTCGGCCAGGTGCAGATCCTGGTGCTCGACGAAGCCGACCGGATGCTCGACATGGGCTTCCTGCCCGATCTGCAGCGCATCCTGAACCTGCTGCCGAAGGAGCGCCAGACGCTGCTGTTCTCGGCCACCTTCTCGGGGGAAATCAAGAAGCTCGCGTCGACCTACCTGCGCAATCCGCAGACGATCGAGGTCGCGCGCAGCAACTCGACGAACGCGAACGTCACGCAGATCGTCTACGACGTCGCCGAAGGCGACAAGCAGGCGGCCGTCGTGCAGCTGCTGCGCGATCGCGCGCTCAAGCAGGTGATCGTGTTCTGCAACAGCAAGATCGGCGCAAGCCGGCTCGCGCGCAACCTCGAGCGCGACGGCGTGGTCGCGTCGGCGATCCACGGCGACAAGACGCAGCTCGAGCGGATGCAGGCGCTCGACGCGTTCAAGCGCGGCGAGATCGAGGCGCTGGTCGCGACCGACGTGGCCGCGCGCGGCCTCGACATCGCCGAGCTGCCGGCCGTGATCAACTTCGACCTGCCGTTCAGCGCGGAAGATTACGTGCACCGGATTGGCCGTACCGGCCGCGCGGGTGCGACGGGCGACGCGCTGTCGCTGTGCAGCCCGAACGAGCGCAAGCAGCTCGCCGATATCGAGAAGCTGATCAAGCGTCCGCTCGAAATGCAGACGCTCGCCATCGACAAGCCGGCGCGCCACCGTCACGACGAGCGCGGCAACGACCGCGGCGGCGATCGCGGCGGCGACCGTAACAGCGAGCGCG
>NZ_CAJNKE010000797.1 GCF_905232215.1 Burkholderia sp. LMG 13014 | reverse complement strand
CAGCCGGCAGGTTCCGGCCAGCACCAGGTGAAACGCCGCCTCGCCGGGAGGCAGCGGGTCGTGCGGCATCGCGAACGGCCCGTCGAGCAGGCAGCGCAGGTCGAGCTCGACATGGCTGCGGCCCAGCGACAACAGTTGACTCAACGCATCCATGAGACGATCGCGCTAAAAATTGACACTCTAGCGTATCGAAACCCTCAGCGCGAACGATCAGAATAGCCCTGCATCGCCCGAGATCGCGGCGCCCGCCGCCCTCCTCACCCCTACTCGAAAGGACGCATCATGCTGAACTGGAACGAATACCGGAAGGAACTCTCGACGCGCATCGGCGAGATCGCCAAGCTGTCGCCCGATACGCTGGCCGGCTACAAGGCGCTGTCCGGCGCCGGTGCCAAGACGGGCCATCTCGACGCGAAGACGCGCGAACTGATCGCGCTCGCGGTCGCCGTCACGACGCGCTGCGACGGCTGTATCGCCGTGCACACCGCGGAAGCGGCCAAGCATGGCGCGACCAAGGAAGAAGTGGCGGAAGCGCTCGGCGTCGCGATTGCGCTGAACGCCGGTGCGGCGCTCGTCTATTCGGCACGCGTGATGGACGCGCTCGGCGACTGAACCTGACGGCCGCGGCGCTGCCGTCGCGTGGCGGCGCCCGGCCGAATGGCTGCCTGGCCGCCCGGTTGCGCCGCGCGCCGCCGGGCAAGCGATGTATGAAGATTGGCCAGCGTACCTGCCCGAATGGCCGGCCGGGCGCACACCGTCGCGGATGCGCCGCGAAGTCGGCTACCATGCGCGAACGATCCATCGTGAAGGAGCGCTCCATGTGCCGCTGGCTCGCCTATACGGGTAATCCGCTTCATCTCGAGACCGTCCTGTTCCGCGCGAAGCATTCGCTGATCGATCAGAGCCTGCATTCGGAGCTGGGGGCGACGACCACCAACGGCGACGGCTTCGGCATCGGCTGGTACGGGCACCCTGACGAACTCCCGTTCCGCTATCGCTCCGTGCACCCCGCGTGGAACGACCGCAACCTGCGCGAAGCCGCGCGCGCGATCCGCTCGCGGATGTTCATCGCGCACATCCGCGCGGCTACCGACACGCCCGTCCAGGAAACCAACTGCCACCCGTTCCGCCACGGTCGCTGGCTGTTCGCGCACAACGGGCTGATCCGCGACTTCCACAAGCTGCGCCGCGACCTGACGTTGAAGATCGATCCCGCGCTGTTCCCGACACTCGAAGGCTCGACCGACTCCGAACTGATGTTCCGCCTCGCGCTGACCTACGGCCTCGAGCAGACGCCACTGCCCGCGCTCGAGCGGATGGTCGGCGTGGTCGAGGAAACCGCCGCGCGGCATCGCGTGGCCGACCCGCTCAACATGACGATCTGCGCGACCGACGGCGAACGGATCATCGCGGTGCGTTATTCGAGCGAGCGGCAATCGCGTTCGCTGTTCCACAGCACGTCGTTCAAGCACCTGCACGAGCTGTATCCGCACAACCCGCGCATCGCCGAAGCCGGCGACGACGCGTTCATGGTCGTGTCCGAGCCGCTCGTCGACCTGCGGGGGGCATGGGAGGAAGTGCCGGAGGGGACGGCGATCGTCGCGCAGGGCGCCGATGTGCAGCAGCGGCCGTTCAGCCCGCGGCACAAGTAGCATCGCGGGCACCCGACGCGCCGTCAGGCGCGGCGCGACAACCGCATCCGGATCGAATCGAGTTCGGCGGGCAGCCGGCGCGAACGAGCGCGCGGCCGCGGCAGTGCGGTGAACCCGAGCCGTTCGTACAGCGCGCGGGCCCGCACATTGCGGGTCAGCACGTCGAGCACGACGTCACGGCTGCCGTCGGCGGGCAATGCGCCGGCGTCCAGCGCGTCGCGAAACAGCGCGCTGAAGATGCCCGTGCCGCGCTGCCGCTCGTCGGTTGCGCAATGCGCGACGAGGATCTGCGAGCGCCTCGGCGCCGGAATTTCCGTTTCGAGGATCAGCCCGCGCAACAACTGGCCAATCGTGCGGCGCACGCCAAAGAAGCGCGCCAGTGCCCACACGACATGCACGTCGTCGAGCATCGTCTGCTGCCCGTCGTGAATCGCCATCACGGCGAGCACGGCGCCGTCGTCGGCAATCGCGACACGATGCCGGCGCCAAGAGAAGCGCCCATGACGCGACCGGAACGCCTGCTGCAGGAAGGCGATGCAACGCGAGTCGCCTTCGCCGAGAAAGAACCCGAATTCGGCC
>NZ_CAJNKE010000796.1 GCF_905232215.1 Burkholderia sp. LMG 13014 | reverse complement strand
CGGCGAGCAGCGCAGCGTCGCGCTGTCGTCGCGCGTGACGGTGGAGCTGAATACGCAGACGCGCCTCGACGTGCTGGCTGCGAGCGATGCCGCACACGGCGTCGAAGTCGTCGCCGGTGAGGCGGAGATCGACGCGGCCGCGCCGCCGGCCGACCGCGTGACGCCGATTCAGCCCGTCACCGTGGTGGCAGGCGGCGGCCGAATGCAGGCGACCGTCGCGCGCTTCAACGTGCGGCGCACCGGCTCGCAGGTCTGCGTGACCTGCCTGTCCGGCACGGTCGCGCTCGAGCATCCGCGCGGTGCGCGCACGCTGACGGCCGACGATCAGGTCGTCTACGACGATCGCGGCGTGCAGCCCGTGTCTCGGATCGATCCGGGCGCGGTCAGCGCATGGCGGCGCGGGATGCTGGTGTTCAACGGCGTGCCGCTTGCCGATGTGGTTGACGAGATCAACCGCTACCGTCGCGGCAAGGTCATCCTGCGCAGCGCGGCGCTCGGCGAAAACCGGATGCAGGCGCAGTTCCCGATCACGCGGCTCGACGACGTGATCGACATGGTCGGCCGCCTGTATGGTGCGCACATCACGCGCCTGCCCGGCAACATCGTGCTGCTGAGCTGACCGGCTTCCCGCGTTTTACTTTCCGTTCTCCCTCCTGCTCGCGATGCGTTCGCGTCGCTTCCGGCTGTCCGCGCGCTGCGGGTTATGGCCGTCCGATACGACTTGATCAATGAGGGCCGGCAAACGCCGGGCCGTCTGTCAGGGCGGCCCGGTGTGACGTCGTCGGACCCGAGGCGTGGGTGGCAAGCGCCCCGGCCGTGCAGCGATGCGCGGTGTGGGGGATGTGTGTCGATGGAGCTTCGGGCGGTGGCGTGATCATGAACGAATCGCAACGGGATATGGATCCCGGCGACGCGAATACGCGCGCCGATGCGATCCGCGAGGGCGCCGTGCGCTGGCTGCTGTGGTTGCGCGCCGGCGACACGACGGAACAGGAACTCGATGCTTTCGCGCGCTGGCGCGCGCAGAGCGACGAGCATGCACGCACGGTCCGCGAGCTGATCTGGATGTGGGCCGTGCTGGAGATGGTCGGCCGCCAGGAGCCTGGCGGGCCGACGCGCACGCATTGATACGGCGGCTCGTCGTGCGCACGGGTGTGGTGCGCAAGCGCATTTGCGCCGTGGCACACGCGCGCTGAAAGAAAGTATGCGGGTTAGGCGGGCCCGCTTCGACCTTGTATATGAGAGAGCGAGGGGGCTGTACAGAGGGGCTGTAAAGCGGAGACCGGGGAACGGAGGCCTGAATGGGCTTCCGGATCACCGCTCTCGCATGGTGGCGGGCCTGGCCGGGTACGTGCCGGCCGCGTCACGCAAGCCCCGATGCACGACTCGGGATTCAGGATGGCGACCCGGGCTGCAGGCCGGCGCGTGCGCCGTTCCAGGCGGCGTCGAGCGGATCGCCGGCATCGCGCAGCGGCTCGCGCAGAAAGGGAAAGCGTTCGACGAACGGTGCGGATTCTTGCAGGGCCACGATATGGTTGACCATCCATTGCAGCAGTTCGCCGCCGTGCCGGACCTGTTCCGGCCGCCAGTCCGGCATCGTCGAGAAGAGGGCCGAGAAGCCGCTCCAGCGCGACGGACGGTCATTGTCGCCGGGCCGGAAATAGGTGTTCATCGCGACGTCGTGAGCGTCGGTCAGCGTGCCGACGAACAGCCCGTGCGGCGTCGGCACGCCGATCTGCTGCCAGCCTTCCGCGAGCGCCAGCGAGCGCATTACGCGCGCCGCGACGAACGCGACGCGCGTTTCAGGTTCGATTTCCGCCAGCGACATCACGCCGTTGCGCTGCATGCAGCGCGCGACCGCGTGCGGCCGGATTACGTTCGACGCGAAGCTGCGCAGCACGAGGTCGGGCACCGTCAGTTGAAGCTGGAATTCGCGCAGGCCGTGCTCGGCGCTCATCGTCGAGAAGTTGACGAACAACCCTTCGGCGTGACCGAGCGCGCCGACGTACGGCTCGAGCCCGAGGCGGGCGAGCTTCGGCGCGATCTGGCGTTCGAGCAGCCGCATCAGGTTGCGGCGATTGCGCACGCCCGTGAAGTCGTCGAGGCCGCGCGTGACCACGTCGCTGATTTCCCAGCGGCGCTCGTCGGCGACGAGCCGCGGGGAGCCGCTCAGGTCGAACCGGGCGCGGCCATGGGCCACGCGGGGATCTACGTACATGCCGGTGCCTCGTGCATCG
>NZ_CAJNKE010000795.1 GCF_905232215.1 Burkholderia sp. LMG 13014 | reverse complement strand
GCGTCTCGCGCCCCAGCTCGAGGATCATCCGCTGAAGAACGGCGCGAAGCCGGCCGCCTTCGTGATCGCCGACCACACGAGCGGGACGGCCGAGCAGGATCTCGCCGCGAAGGGTTCGGCCGAGCTGCGGCGCGGCGACGCCGTCGTGAAGGCCGACGCGATCCACTACGATCAGGATACCGACATGGCCGATGCGTACGGCCAGGTCAAGGTGGTCAATGGCAGTACGTCGTTCGCAGGCCCCGAGGCGCACCTGAAGATCGAGGCGAACCAGGGCTTCATGACGGCGCCGAAGTATCACTTCAACATGACGGGCGGCTCGGGCAGTGCGGAGCGCGTCGACATGGTCGACAACGAGCGCTCGGTGTTCGTCAACGGCACCTACACCGCGTGCCAGTGCTCGACGAACCCCGCGTGGTACATCAAGGGCAGCCGCTTCGACTTCGATACGGGCGCCGACGAAGGCACCGCGCGCAACGGCGTGCTGTTCTTCCAGGGCGTGCCGATCTTCGCGAGCCCGTGGATGACGTTCCCGTTGTCGGGCGAGCGGCGCAGCGGCCTGCTGCCGCCGACGTTCTCGATGAGCTCGAACAACGGCTTCGAGCTGTCGCTGCCGTACTACTTCAACATCGCGCCGAACCGCGACCTGACGCTCACGCCGCGCATCATCTCGCGGCGCGGCGTGATGGCCGAGGCGACGTTCCGCTACCTGTCGCCGTCGTATTCGGGCACGTTTACGGCAAATTACCTGCCGGATGACCGGCTCGCGCACCGCAACCGCTACGCGATCTACTGGCAGCACCAGCAGAACTTCGGCGGCGGTTTCGGCGGTTACGTCTACTACAACAAGGTCTCGGACAACACGTATCCCGAAGACCTCGGGTCGACGAACCAGTTCGTCAACGGGACGCAGACGCTGTACCAGCAGGAAGCGGGCCTCACGTACAACAACGGCCCGTGGTCGGTGCTCGCGCGTTACCAGCACTGGCAGACGCTGCCGCCGTCGATCGCGCCTTACAGCCGCGAGCCGCAGTTGAACGTGAAGTACACGAAGTACAACGTCGGCGGCTTCGACTTCGGCGCGGAAGCCGACTATTCGCGGTTCCGCATCACGACGGCCGATGCGACCGAAGGCGACCGGATCGTCTTCAATCCGTACATCTCGTATGGCGTGTACGGCCCCGGCTACTTCGTCGTGCCGAAGGTCCAGTACCACTTCGCGTCGTACGACCTGAACTACCTGTCGTCGACCACCCCGAACAGCCCGAAGCGCTTCACCGAGTCGATCCCGACCGTGAGCTTCGATACGGGGCTGATCTTCGACCGCTCGGTGCGCCTGTTCGGCCAGGACTTCATCCAGACTCTCGAGCCGCGCCTGTACTACGTGTACACGCCGTATCGCGACCAGTCGAACGCGCCGTTGTTCGACACTGCGGAATCGGACTTCGGCCTCGCGGAGATCTATCAGCCGAACACGTTCGTCGGCAACGACCGGATCGCCGATGCGAACCGGATCACGGCCGGCCTGACGTCGCGCTTCATCGATCCGCGCACCGGCGACGAGCGCGCGCGCTTCGTGATCGCGCAGCAGTACTACTTCGCCGATCAGCGCGTCACGCTGAATTCGGGGCAGTCCGCCGCGCAGGCGCGCCACTCGGACCTGATCGTCGGCGCCGCGCTGAAGCTCGGCTCGGGCTTCATGTCGGAGACGGCGTTCCAGTACAACCAGAACAACAACCAGCTCGTGAAGTCGAGTGTCGGTTTCGGCTACAGCCCGGGCGAGCGCCGCGTGATCAACGTCGGCTATCGCTATACGCGATCGAACACCACGCTCGACAACCAGCCGATCAACCAGTTTCTGGTGTCCGCGCAGTGGCCGCTCACGCGCCGCCTGTATGCGATCGGCCGCTTCAACTACGACATCGCCGGCGATCGCGTGGTCGACGGTCTGGTCGGCTTACAATACGACGCGGATTGCTGGGCGCTTGGGGTCGGGGTGCAACGGGCTGCGAACGGTATCAATTCGTCGGGACAGCAGAATTCGTCGACGCGAGTCATGATGCAGCTGACACTCAAGGGCCTGTCGACGGTCGACAACGGCCTCGTGTCCGCATTCCGCGCCGGGGTGCCGGGCTACACGCCGCTGCCGCCGCCGCCGCCACCGATGTCCCGCTTCAGCAACTACGAGTAACGCCGGCTTGTCTGCACCGGTCAGCACGATTTCAATGGAGTTCCAGTGGCA
>NZ_CAJNKE010000794.1 GCF_905232215.1 Burkholderia sp. LMG 13014 | reverse complement strand
GCACACCTCGGCGATCGACAGCCCCTGCCCGCCGATCTCGACGGGCAGGCTCGCGGTATAGAAACCGAGCGCAGCCGAGCGTTGCCACACGCGGCGCAGCACGTCGCGCGGCCACACATCCTCCGAGTCGAGCCGCAGCTCGCGCTCGATCGGGCGCAGCTCGTCGTCGACGAAGCGCAGTACGGCCGCGCGCAGCGCGACGAATTCAGGGCGTTGCAGATGATCGAACATGGCGGGTTCCTTCAGTTGACGCGGCGCGCGACACCGCGCCAGTACTGCTCGCGCACGAGCTTGCGGGCGATCTTGCCGTTCGCGTTCTTCGGCAGCTCGGCGACGAAATCGATGGAGCGCGGCAGCTTGTAGTCGGCGAGCTGCGCGCGGCAATGCGCGACGAGATCGTTCGCCTGCGCATCGCGGCCGGCACGCAGCACGACCACGGCCTTCACGGCCTCGCCCCACTTGTCGTCGGGCACACCGACCACGCAGGCCTCGAGCACGCCTTCGTGCCGGTACAGCGCCGCTTCGACTTCGGTCGGGTACACGTTGAAGCCGCCCGAGATGATCATGTCGTGCTTGCGGTCGACCAGATAGATGAAGCCGTCGCGATCGGTGCGCGCGAGGTCGCCCGTGTGCAGCCACCCGTCGACCAGCACTTCGCGCGTCAGCTCCGGTGCGTTCCAGTAGCCCTGGAACACGTCCGCGCCGCGAATCACGATCTCGCCGATCGCGTCGCCTTCGACTTCGCGCCCGTCCGCATCGACCACGCGCACTTCGGTTTCGCCGAGCGGCCGGCCGCATGACGCGAGCCGCTCGCGGTCTTGCAGCAGCGCGTGCGCGTGATCGGCGATGCCGAGCCGCGTGACGCCCGACGTCGATTCGCTCGCGCCATAGCCTTGCGACAACACGGGGCCGATGCGCGCCCACGCCTCCTCGATGCGCGCCGGCGCCATCGGCGCCGCGCCGTAGCCGAGCACCTTCAGGCTGCGCAGGTCGGCCTGCGCGAGCTCGGGCGCGTTCAGCAGCATGTTGACCATCGCCGGCACCATGAACGTGTGCGTGATGCGCTGGCGCGCGACGTCGGCGAGGAAGTGCGCGGGCTCGAACGCGTCGAACAGCACGAGCGTCGCGCCGCAGAACAGGTACGGCTGCATCAGCATCCCGGACGCATGCGTGATCGGGCCGATCAGCGCGAGCCGGTCGCCGGGCTGCGCGGGGCGGTCCATCCCCAGTACGATCTTGCGCAGCGACGCGAGCCGGTTGCCGTAGCTCTGCATCGCGGCCTTGATGCGCCCCGTCGAGCCGGACGAGAAATGCAGCACGGCGAGATCGTCCGGCGCCGGCTGGTAGTCGGGCGGCGTATCGCTGCCCTTCGCGAGCAGCGTTTCGTAGTCGAGATAGCCGGCCACCGCGCCGCCGATCGACACGAAACGCTCGACCGACGCGAAGCCCGGCGAATCGGGCGTGTAATCCGTGTAGCCGCGCCCGCCGATGAACGCGGCGGGTGCGCAGTTGCCGACGACGTCGGCGGCCTCGGCCGCCGTGAAGCGCGGGTTCAGCGCGGCTTTCACGAGGCCGGACTTGTACAGCGCGCACTCGATCTCGACGAGCTCGATGCAGTTGCGCGCCTGCACGGCGATGCGGGTGCCGGGCGCGAAGCCGAGGCCGCGCAGCGCATTCGCGAGCCGCGTCGAGCGCTCGTCGAGCTGGCGGTACGTGACGGTGCGGTCGCGATGGATCACGGCGGGCTGGCTGCCCCAGTAGCGGGCCGCGCGCCGCAGGAAGTAGGCGAAGCTCAAAACGATTCTCCTGGTCGAACAGTGCCGCCAGTCTGTAAGATGCCAAGGCATCACCACAATGCATCACCGGATATAAAGTCATAACCGACAGGAATCCCTCGATGGACACGCGCGATCTGGAGTACCTGCTGGCCGTCGAGCGGCACGGCAGCATCGGCAAGGCCGCCGAGGCGCTGGGGCTGTCGCAGCCGGCGCTCACGAAAGCCGTGCAGCGGCTGGAGGCGCAAGTCGGCGTGACGCTGTTCGAGCGCACCGCGAACGGAATGACGCCGACGCCGGCCGGCGCACGCTTCGTCGCGCGCGCGCAGCGGATCGCGCTCGAGTTCGATGACGCAATGCAGGAAATGCGCGCGATTCGCGGCGGCGAACAGGGCGTGGTACGGATCGGCTACTCGCCGACCGTACCCAGTGCCGGTCGCATTTAAACATCACCGCGCCCCCGAGAC
>NZ_CAJNKE010000793.1 GCF_905232215.1 Burkholderia sp. LMG 13014 | reverse complement strand
CGGTGAGCATGTCGGCGACCTGCTTGCCCATCAGCCGGTATTCCCAGTACGGGAACAGCCGGCTCGCGGCGATCGCGATCATGCAGCCGACCACCGTGTCGATCGCGCGCTCGCCGATGATCCGCATGCTGCCCGGCGCGAGCAGGTGGAACATCAGCAGCACGTACGACGACGTGAACACGACGCTCGCCGCGTAGTTGAACAGCAGCAGGCTGTAGCTCATCACCATCGACCCGAACATGATCGCGATCAGCAGGTGCGGCTCCTTCACCGTGTAGATCAGCGCAATGCTCGCCGCGCAGCCGATCAGCGTGCCGATGATCCGCTGCGCGTTGCGCTGCTTGGTGAGCGAGTAGCCGGGCTTCAGGATGATGATGGTCGTCATCACGATCCAGTACGCGTTCGTGAGCGGCAGCAGGCGGCCGAGCCAGAACCCGACCGCCACCGCGATCGTCACGCGCAGCGCGTGGCGAAAGCTCGGTGAGCGCATGTTCAGGTTCGAGAAGATCAGGAGCGGCGACATCCGGCGGCGCTGCAGGAAGCGCGTGAGCGCCTTGTCGATCTTCAGTTCGGTTTGCTGCGGATCGGCGTGGCCCGACAGGTTGCGGCGCATCCGGTCGATCAGGCGCGTCGCGCTCCAGATGCGCCGGAACGTGGCGAGCACGGCCGCATACGCCTCCGCGTTGGTGGCCGCGAAGTTCTTCTTGCGCATCAGCTCGATCTCGTACTCGATCGCGCGCAGTTCGGCCTTCACGCTGATCCGCGAATGCGGCGCGCGGTTCTCGAGCACCGCGAGGCCGATCTCCTCGAGATCGGCGGCTGCCTTGCAGATCAGGTCGCGATAGAAAATGATCAGATCGGAGCCGCCGAACGTATTGCGCACCAGCGGGTAGTCGGTATGCGCGCCGACGAACAGCTCGTGCAGGTCGACGCTGTTGATGAACAGGTTGTACATCGTCGTGCGGCCGGGGTCGAGCTTGCCGCGCCGCAGTTTCGGCAGGTTGCGCAGCACGATGTCGCGCGCGGTTTCCTGCGTTTCGACCGCCGTGATCTGCCGGGCGACGAGATTGCGGTAGCACTCGTCGAGATCGGCATCGAGATCGTAGAACTGCGCGCGCGCGAGCAGGTAGTCGGCGCAGGCGAACAGGCTCTCGGCGAGTGCCTGCTGCTCGATCCGGCGCGCCTGCCATTGCGACACGAGCGTGGCCCAGTACGTGTACCAGAGGCCGCCCGCGAGAATCCAGCCGGCGTTGATGAACGCCTGCAGCGGCGTGAACTTCTCCTCGAGCGTCATCACCATCATGAACAGCGTCGCGAAGCTGATCTGCGGCCAGCGGTTGCCGTACACGACGATCAGCGACAGCACGAAGGTGAGCGGCACGATGGCGAGCCACAGCACGAAGATGTTCGGTGTCGCGAGGCCGGTGGCGAGCGCGGCCAGAAAACCGATCACGCTGCAAGCGAGCATTTCGTTGTGCTTGTACTTGAGCGGGCCCGGCATGTCGACGACGCAGGCGCCGAGCGCGCCCGTCGAGATCGTGAAGCCGAGCTCCCGGTTGTGAAACACGATCAGGCACAGCACGGCCGGCAGCGAGACGCCGACCGCGATCCGCAGGCCGCCGAAAAAGTACTGGCTGTAGAAAAACTTTCTGATTTCGACCGAATAGCGCATCGATGGGCTGAATGGCAGACGAAGACGCCCGGGGGCGGCGTATTGACTGGCGACGAGTCTATCGTATTTCGCGGTCCGCAAAACCTGGCTTTCCGGACGAGGTTCGCGGTGGCGGTCCTTTTGCTATCCTTGGTGATCCTGTTCGCCCGGCCCGGCCGGCGCGAGGTTCCAACGCCTGCTTCATGCTCCATCTCTTCTATTCGAACCGTCACGAAACGCTGGCCGACGCGCTGCTCGAGGATCTGGCCGCGTTCCCGGCCCGCAATGGCCCGTGGGCGCCGCAACAGGTCATCGTGCCGAGCGCGGCGCTGCGCCGCCGTCTCGAGCTCGACATCGCCGCGCGCAACGGCGTGTGCGCGAACGTCGAGTTCACGTATCTCGCGCAATGGCTGTGGGCACAGATCGGCCGCGTGCTGACGGTGCCCGCGCGTTCGCCGTTCGCACCCGATCGTCTCGTGTGGCGCTGCTACCGGCTGTTTGCGCAGGCGTCCGACGGCGCGCCGTGGCTCGCGTCGCCGCGGCTGGCCGCGTATCTGTCCGCGTCCGACGATGCGATGCGCTACGAGCTTGCGCACCGCGTCGCGGCCGTGCT
>NZ_CAJNKE010000792.1 GCF_905232215.1 Burkholderia sp. LMG 13014 | reverse complement strand
GCCGATGCCGCCCAGTGCGCCCGTTGCGGTACCGAGTGCGTTGCTCAACGTCCCGGTCGCCGTGTTCAGCGCACCCGTCAGCGCACCCGCGGGATTGCCGCCGCTCAGGGCGCCCGTCACCTGATTGACGACGCCCTGGACCGGCGCCAGCGGATCCGCGCCGCCGCCGATAGCGCCCAATGCGCCCAGTGCTCCCGTCACGTTACCGATCGCACCGGTCACCGTGCCTGCCGGATTGCCGGCACCGAGCTCACCCGCCACCGCACCGAGTGCACCCGTCAATGCGCTAGCCGGGTTGCCGCTATTGAGCGCCGTCGTTACTTGGTTGACGACGCCTTGAACCGCCCCCAGCGGATACGAACTGCCACCGACATTACCCAGCGCACCGGTCACCGTGCCGAGTGCACCCGTCAACGCACCAGCCGGGTTGCCGCCACCGAGTGCGCCCGTTACTTGATTGACGACACCTTGAACCGGCGCCAGCGGGTTCGCACCGCCGCCGACATTGCCCAGCGCACCGGTCACCGTGCCAAGTGCACCCGTCAACGCACCAGCCGGATTGCCGCCACCGAGCGCGCCCGTCACTTGATTGACGACACCTTGAACCGGCGCCAGCGGGTTCGAACCACCGCCAACATTACCCAGCGCACCGGTCACCGTGCCAAGTGCACCCGTCAACGCGCCTGCCGGGTTGCCGCCACCGAGTGCGCCCGTTACTTGATTGACGACACCTTGAACCGGCGCCAGCGGGTTCGCACCACCACCGACATTGCCCAGCGCACCGGTCACCGTGCCGAGTGCACCCGTCAACGCACCAGCCGGGTTGCCGCCACCGAGCGCACCCGTTACTTGATTGACGACACCTTGAACCGGCGCCAGCGGATTCGCACCACCGCCGACATTGCCCAGCGCACCGGTCACCGTGCCAAGTGCACCCGTCAACGCACCAGCCGGATTGCCGCCACCGAGTGCGCCCGTTACTTGATTGACGACACCTTGCACCGGCGCCAGCGGGTTCGCACCACCGCCAACATTACCCAGCGCACCGGTCACCGTGCCGAGTGCACCCGTCAACGCACCAGCCGGATTGCCGCCACCAAGCGCGCCCGTTACTTGATTGACGACGCCTTGCACCGGTGCCAGCGGGTTCGAACCGCCGCCAACATTACCCAGCGCACCGGTCACCGTGCCCAGTGCCCCCGTCAACGCGCCTGCCGGGTTGCCGCCACCGAGCGCACCCGTCACCTGATTCACCACACCCTGAACCGGCGCCAGCGGCTGCACCGTGCCGCCGCCACCGCCGAGCGCCCCCGTCACCGCCCCCACGGCGCCCGAGAGTGCCTGGCCGGGATCGCCAAACGACGTCTGGATCGCGCCCGCCCCACCTGCCGCCACGGTGACCGAGCCCAGCGGCGACGTACCCGTCGCGACCAGCCCGACCGACATGCCGTTCGTCGGCGGGGTGACGATCACTTGTGGAATCGGCAGCGAATCGAGCGCCCCCGCCATCGCGGAACCCGAAGCCAGTACCCCGAACACCGTCGCGACCGACAGCGCCACACCCGTCAATTTCAGATTGTGTCCCATCTTTATTTTCCCCATCTCGGTTGGCACTACGTTGATAAAGCATGGGGACGGATTGCACGAAGCGTGCCAATTCAGAAAAATGGATTCATTCGTCTGCCTATTGCGTGGCAATAACGTTTTTTTAATGGATTTCCGACGAAAAACATGGGGCGCGGAGCCCGAATCATCGGACGAAAAAGGTCGACGGAACGCGGATGTAACGTAACGTTTGCGAGCCCCGTAGTAACGTGTTCCGGTACATTCCGCACGACACGGGAACGACTGTTACCGACGGTGCCGCACCTCGTCAGGCCGGCTGCCCATCGCGTATTTCAGTTAAATGAAAATGCATTGCCTAATCGCGAATTAGCTGATTTTATTTATCTCGCGATTTCTTTCTTGACGATTACGCAGATCATTTCCGATTGCGTCGCCATCGATAATACGGATGGCAGAATGAAAAACTGTGACGGCCGCATCGCAACCGGAGCGCGATGCGGCGCGCGGCGATGGCCGGAACGGCATCGCCGCGCCTCGCGCGTTCAGCCGAAGCGTGCGGGCCGGTATGGACGGGGATCGATATAGGTCGGCGCGCCGGTCATCATTTCGGCCAGCAGGCGCCCGGTCGCGGGGCCGAGCGTGAGCCCGTGGTGACAATGGCCGAACGCGAACCACAGGTGGCGATGGCGCGGGGCGGGC
>NZ_CAJNKE010000791.1 GCF_905232215.1 Burkholderia sp. LMG 13014 | reverse complement strand
CCGCCCCCGACCACTCGAGCTGCTGCTCGGGCGGCGCGGCGAACATCGTGAACAGGCGCGCGGTATCGGCGCCGTACTGGTCGATCAACAGCTGCGGATCGACGCCGTTGTTCTTCGACTTCGACATCTTCTCGATGCCGCCGAGCACGACCGGCTGACCGTCCGTGTTCAGCGTCGCGCCGACCGGGCGGCCCTTGTCGTCGTGCGTGACCGTCACGTCGAGCGGGTTGTACCAGGTCTTCTTGCCGGAAGCGTCTTCACGGTAGAACGTCTCGTTCAGCACCATCCCCTGCGTGAGCAGGTTCTTCGCCGGCTCGCCGAACTTCACAAGGCCGAGGTCGCGCATCACCTTGGTCCAGAAGCGCGAATACAGCAGGTGCAGGATCGCGTGCTCGATGCCGCCGATGTACTGATCCATCGGCATCCAGTAGTCGGTGCGCGCGTCGACCATCGTCTCGGCGTCCGGCGCCGTGTAGCGCGAGAAGTACCACGACGAATCGACGAAGGTGTCCATCGTGTCGGTTTCGCGCTTGGCGGCCGCGCCGCACTTCGGGCACGCGCAGTTCAGGAACGCTTCCGACTTCGCGAGCGGGTTGCCCGAGCCGTCCGGCACGAGGTCTTCCGGCAGCACGACGGGCAGATCCTGCTCGGGCACCGGCACGTCGCCGCACGACGGGCAGTGGATGATCGGGATCGGCGTGCCCCAGTAGCGCTGGCGCGACACGCCCCAGTCGCGCAGGCGCCACGTGACCTGCTTGTCGCCGAAGCCGCCGGCGTTCAGGTCGGCCGCGACCGCGTCGACGGCTTCCGCGTAGTGCAGGCCGTCGTACTTGCCGCTGTTCACGCAGACCGCGGTTTCCTTGTCGCCGTACCACTCCTGCCATGCGTCGAGCGAGTACTGCTGGCCTTCGGCCGAGATCACCTGCTTGATCGGCAGGTCGTATTTCTTCGCGAACGCGAAATCGCGCTCGTCATGGCCCGGCACGCCCATCACCGCGCCTTCGCCATAGCTCATCAGCACGTAGTTGCCGATCCACACCTCGACCGGCTCGCCGGTCAGCGGGTGCTTGACCGAGAAGCCCGTCGCGACGCCCTTCTTCTCCATCGTCGCGACATCGGCCTCGGCGACACCGCCGCGCTTGCATTCGTCGATGAACGCGAGCAGCTCGGGCTTGTCCTGTGCGAGGCGCGTGGCGAGCGGATGCTCGGCCGCGATCGCGCAGAACGTGACGCCCATGATCGTGTCGGCACGCGTCGTGAACACGCGCAGCAGCTTCTGCTCGCCGTCGAGTTCGTACGGGAAGCCGAAGTTCACGCCGAAGCTCTTGCCGATCCAGTTCTGCTGCATGATCTTCACGCGCTCGGGCCAGCCGAGGCCGTCGAGGTCGTTCAGCAGCTCATCCGCGTACTGCGTGATGCGCAGGTAGTACATCGGGATCTCGCGCTTCTCGACGAGCGCGCCCGAACGCCAGCCGCGGCCGTCGATCACCTGCTCGTTCGCGAGCACGGTCTGGTCGACCGGATCCCAGTTAACGGTGCCCGTCTTCTTGTACGCGATACCCTTCTCGAGCATCTTCAGGAACAGCCACTGGTTCCACTTGTAGTAGTCGGGCTTGCACGTCGCGATTTCGCGCGACCAGTCGATCGCGAGGCCCATCGACTGCATCTGGCCCTTCATGTAGTCGATGTTGTCGTACGTCCACTTCGCGGGCGGCACGCCGTTCGCCATCGCGGCGTTCTCGGCCGGCATCCCGAACGCGTCCCAGCCCATCGGCATCAGCGTGTTGTAGCCGTTCATCCGCAGATAGCGGTACATCACGTCGTTGATCGTGTAGTTCCGCACGTGACCCATGTGCAGCTTGCCGGACGGGTACGGCAGCATCGACACGCAGTAGAACTTCGGCTTCTGCGAATCTTCCTGCGTCTTGTAGGCATCGGCTGCGCGCCAGTCGCCCTGGGCGGCGGCTTCGACGTCGGCGGGTACGTATCTCTCGTGCATGGTGTGGTTCGGACTAGGCTTTAAGCGGCGCGACGGCTCGCGCGCGGATGTGGATCGAAAGTCGTGCTGGCCCGGCGGACTGGCAGGTTCGCTGTTGCCGGACCTGTTCACGGTTTCCGGGAATTTTCCGGGTAACCCGCGGCATGCCCGGGTAGCCTGGAAAATTCCGGGTTACCTGAAAAAAGCCTGCCAACCGGGAAAAACGTTGATTATACCGCCCGCGCCGGCCCATTCGACCGGTCTTGCGGCGTGCGGCCCGATCCCGCG
>NZ_CAJNKE010000790.1 GCF_905232215.1 Burkholderia sp. LMG 13014 | reverse complement strand
GCTCGGCGGGCATCCGAATCGCGACTTGTACACGCGCGAAAAGTGCTCGATCGATTCGAAGCCCGTCGCCGCGGCCACCTGCGATACGCTCAGCTCCGTCTGCTGCAGCAACTGATGCGCCGTCGCCACCCTCAGGCTCAGGTAGTACTGCAATGGCGCGGTCGCCATATGCCGCTTGAAGTGACGCTCGAGCTGCCGCTTCGACAGCCCGACCGCCTGCGCGAGCGATTCGCACGACATCGGCTCCGCCATCGACTCGCGCATCAGCCTGACCGCCTTCGCCACCGTCGTGCTCGTCGAGGCCGGCGCGGCCTCGCCCTCCGCGAGCTGCAGCGCGTCCGCGCCGCGCAGCTTCACATGCAGCAAGTGACGGGCGATCTCCCGGGCGAGCTCGACGCCCTCCGCCCGGCCGATCCATTCGAGCATCATGTCGATGATCGCCGTGCCGCCCGCGCAGGTGATGACGCGCGGCTCGATCGTGTAGAGCCGCGTGGTGGCGCCGACCTTCGGATAAGCCTCCTGGAAGCCTTCGACATTGTCCCAGTGCACGGCCGACGGACGGCCCTGCAGCAAGCCGGCCGCCGCCAGCAGTTCGGTGCCCGTCTCGATGCCGCCGATCTGTGTGCCGAAGGCCATCTGGTTCTGCAGCCAGGTCTTCACGCCGCGATGCTTCGCGTGACGTTGCGCGTCGAAACTCGCGATCACGAAGATCGTCGTGAACCCGCCGCGCGCATCGCCGATCGGCCGTGTAGGCGTCCACATGCCGTTCGTGGCATCCACGGGTTCGCCGTCGACCGACAGGACGGTCCATTCGTAACACACGCGCTGGGCCAGCCAGTTGGCGAGCGACATGGCCTCGATCACGAGTGCGAGCCCGAGATGGGAGAACTGGGGCATCACCAGCAGCCCCACCCGATGCGGCGCGGTTGCCGCCGCCGCTTGCATGTTCCGTGAAGTCATCGCGATACCGATCCGAGCCGGGCAGGCCGGCCGATTGAGCGAGGTTCGCGGGCACACTCCCGCGACCCTCGCGAACCACTACTCTGCCGCGCGCGACGGGCCGGAACTTGATGAAAAACGACATCGCCATGTCGCTTTGTGCCGGCTTTCCGTCGCCCCGTTGCATACCGTCCGAATCGGCCGGATCGACCCGTCATGGCCGTGCAAGTGCGTCGCACGCCGTCGCATTCGATCAAGCGAGCGGCTCGGGGCAATCTTATATTCAGCTCGCGTTCGGCCCCGCACGGGCGGGGCACGCCGATCTTCCGACTCCGTGGAACCAGCACATGCACATCAAACAGCTCTACATCGACGGCGCCTGGCAACCCGCCGCCGCAGGCGGACAGCGCGCCATCGTCGATCCTGCCACCGGCGAAACGATCGCACGGGTCGCCTACGGCTCGGCCGTCGACGCCGGGCACGCGATTCGCGCGGCGCGCGCTGCCTTCGACGCGGGCGAGTGGCCGCACCTGCCCGCCGAAGCACGGGCGGCCTGTCTGCGCCGCCTCGCGAACGCGCTGCGTGACGAAGCGCCCGCACTCGCCCGCATCGAAACCGCGAACACCGGCAAGACACTTGCCGAATCGTCGTCCGACGTGCACGACGCCGCGGCGGCATTCGACTACTTCGCGAGCCTCGCGGTCACCGAGACGGGCAGCATGAATGCGGCGAAGCCGCACGTGCTCAGCGTCACGCTGCGCGAACCGGTCGGCGTCTGCGGTCTCGTCACGCCGTGGAACTACCCGCTGCTGCAGGCGGCATGGAAGCTCGCCCCGGCGCTGGTGGCCGGCAATACGGTCGTCGTCAAGCCCGCGTCGCTGACGCCGCTGTCGACGCATCGGCTCGTGGAACTCGCGCATGACGCGGGCCTGCCCCGTGGGGTCCTCAATCTCGTCACGGGCGGCGCCGACGTGGGCGACGCGCTCGCGGCGAGCCCGCAGGTCGACCTGATTTCCCTGACCGGCAGCAACGCGGCCGGCGCCAGCGTGATGCGCGCGGCCGCGGGCAATTGCAAGCGCGTGTCGCTGGAGCTCGGCGGCAAGAATCCGAACCTCGTGTTCGCCGACGCCGATTTCGACACGGCGCTCGATTACGCGCTGAACGCGGCCTTCTTCAATGCCGGCCAGATGTGCTCGGCAGGCTCGCGCCTGCTGGTCGAACGCACGCTGCACGATGCGTTCGTCGATGCGCTCGCCGCACGCATCGCGGCCATCCGCGTCGGTCGCGGTGACGACGATGCCACCCGGATGGGCCCGGTGATTTCCGCG
>NZ_CAJNKE010000789.1 GCF_905232215.1 Burkholderia sp. LMG 13014 | reverse complement strand
CCGCCACCGCGTGGCACCATGTCCGTCATCCGACGCGTCGCGGCGTGCTGCTCGCGGGCGCCGCCGTGCCCGCGCTGTTCGTGGTGTACGTGGTCGTGCTGATCCCGTTCACGCCGGGCATCGGCGACATCCGCAAGGCACGCGTCGACCAGCCCGCGCAGGTGCTGTCCGCCGACGGCAAGCTGCTGGCCGAATTCAAGCCGTCGAACCGCGAGTGGGTGCCGCTCAAGCAAATCTCGCCGCACATGGTCGACGCGCTGATCGCGACCGAGGATCACCGCTTCTACGAGCACCACGGCCTCGACTGGAAGCGCACGGCGTCGGCCGCGCTCCATACGTTCTCGGGCAGCCGCCAGGGCGGCTCGACGATCACGCAGCAGCTCGCGCGCAACCTGTATCCGGACGAAATCGGCCGCGCGCCGACGCTCACGCGCAAGGTGAAGGAGGCGATCACCGCGCTGAAGATCGAGGCCGTCTACAGCAAGGACCAGATACTCGAGACCTACCTGAACACGGTACCGTTCCTGTACAACGCGTACGGCGTCGAGATGGCTGCGCGCACCTATTTCGACAAGTCGGCCGACGAGCTGGACGTGCTCGACAGCGCGACGCTCGTCGGGATGCTGAAGGGCAACAGCTACTACAACCCGGTGCTGAATCCCGAGCGCGCGCTGCAGCGGCGCAATACGGTGCTGGGCCAGATGGTGAAATACGGCAAACTGACGCCGGCGCAATTCGCGCAGCTGCAGCGCCGGCCGTTGCGCATCGACTTCGAGCGGCAGAAGGAGCCGCCGGGGCCCGCGCCGCATTTCGCGCAGCAGCTGCGCAAATGGCTGATCGCGTGGGCCGACCGCAACGACTACAACATCTACGCGGACGGGTTGATCGTGCGCACCACGATCGACTCGCGGCTGCAGCAGATGGCGACCCAGGCGCTCACGCTGCAGGGCAACCAGCTGCAGGGCATCGCAAACAACGCATGGAGCGGCCGCGACGGCTGCGGCACCGACAACGAGGTGTTCCGCACCTTCATGCGCGAGTCGCCCGAGTACAAGGCCGCGCAGGACGCCGGCAAGGACGACGCGACCGCGATGAAGCTGCTCGCGGCCGACCGCGGCTTCATGCGCGCGCTGTGCAAGACCAAGACCGACGTGCAGGCCGGCTTCCTCGCGATCGATCCGCGCGACGGGCAGATCCGCGCGTGGGTCGGCAGCCGCGACTTCACCAACGAACCGTTCGACCACGTCGCGCAGGCGCGGCGCCAGCCGGGCTCGACGTTCAAGCCGTTCGTCTATGGCGTCGCGTTCGCGAACGGGATGAAGCCGGACGACACGTTCATCGACCAGCCTGTCGAGATCCCGTTGAAGGGCGGCGAGATCTGGCGGCCGAACGACGACGTGCCGCCGACCGGCAAGCCGATGACGCTGCGCGACGCGGTCGCGCTGTCGCGCAACCGGATCACCG
Organism: Burkholderia sp. LMG 13014; assembly: GCF_905232215.1. Classification (GTDB taxonomy): domain Bacteria; phylum Pseudomonadota; class Gammaproteobacteria; order Burkholderiales; family Burkholderiaceae; genus Burkholderia. The sequence goes on along the minus strand of NZ_CAJNKE010000789.1, from coordinate 805 downwards.
CGCAGGTGATGGAGAAGGTCGGTCCGGCTGCCGTGGCCAGGCTCGCGCGCGACATGGGCGTGCGCGAAAGCCCGCTCGAACGCGTGCCGTCGCTCGCGCTCGGCACGAGCCCCGTCACGCTGAAGGAGATGGTCGCGTCGTACGCGACGATTGCGAACGGCGGGCTGTATGTCGAGCCGCAGATGGTCACGCGCATCGAGAACCGCCAGGGCGACGTGCTTGCCGAGTACGCGCCGGCGCCGCCCGAGCGCGCGCTCGACACGGAAACCGACAAGACGCTGCTCAGCGTGATGCGCGATGTCGTGACGCGCGGCACGGGCGGCAGCATCCGCACGCGCTTCGGGATCCGCGGCGACGTGGCCGGCAAGACGGGCACGACGCAGGACAACGCAGACGGCTGGTTCATCCTGATGCAGCCGGGCCTCGTTGCCGGTGCGTGGGTCGGTTTCGACGACGGCCGCGTGACGTTGCGCAGCGATTATTGGGGGCAGGGCGCGCATAGTGCGCTGCCGATCGTCGGCGATTTCTTCCAGCGCGCGCAGCGCGCCCGGATCGTCGATACCAAGGCGAAATTCGATACCGAGCCGTCGCCGGGCTGGTTCGCGTCGCTGCGCGAGCGCGTGACGGACCTGTTCGACACGTGGTTCCCGCCCGAGGCGAAGAAGGCGCCCGCGCCGGTCAAGACGCAGCGGGTGGAGCGTGCATCCGAGGCCGACACGGGCGCGGCGTCGGCCGCATCGGCCGCATCGGCGCCCGAAGCGGCATCGGGCGGTATCGTCGAGGAATGGGTGCCGGCGTCGGAAGT
>NZ_CAJNKE010000788.1 GCF_905232215.1 Burkholderia sp. LMG 13014 | reverse complement strand
ACGGCGCGCGCGTTGTCGAACAGCCGCTGCGGCACCGCGAGCGACGCGGGGGGGAGATTGAGCACGAGCTGGCAGTTCTCGCCAAGGCCCGCGTAATCGTGGCGCGCGCCGGCTGGAATCAGCCAGGCGCCGTGCCGGTCGAGACGCTGGCTGACGCCGTCCACCGCCATCACCATCGCGCCGTCGATGCCGAGCACGATCTGGTGAAAGTCGTGCACGTCCGACGCTTCGAGCGTGTCGTAGCGTTGCAGCGCGACGGTGGGGGACGGAAGGTGTGCCATGGGGCAGCGCGTCAGCCGGCGGCTCGTGTGCCGTGTCAGATGTCGAGCAGTTCGACTTCGAACACGAGCGTGGCGTTCGGCGGAATCACGCCGCCTGCGCCGCGCGGGCCGTAGCCGAGTTGCGGCGGGATCGTCAGGCGACGCACGCCGCCGACCTTCATGCCCTGCACGCCTTCGTCCCAGCCCTTGATGACCATGCCGCCGCCGAGCACGAACGCGAACGGGTCGTTGCGATCCTTGCTCGAGTCGAATTTCTGACCGTCGGTCAGCCAGCCCGTGTAGTGGACGCTGACGGTCTGGCCGGCTTGCGCAACGTCGCCGGTGCCTTCGGTCAGGTCTTCGTATTTGAGGCCCGATTCGGTCGTGATGACAGACATGACTTCTCCTGAAAAAGGATGGGTAAAACCGCTATTGTAGGCGAGCGCGCAGCGGGCCGCCGCTCGTGCCTTTCGGCCGGTCGCACGCGTATCGCCGACGGCGGCGGGCTGCCGCGGCCGCGATCGCACGACACGCGAATGGAACGCGTGTTTGAATTGTTCGCGAGCCGCGCGACAGAGGTTGCACCGCACAAGTGCGACGCGTGTATGAATCGGTGCTACCGGGGCGTTCGGCAGCGTGCCTCGCGGCGCTGTCGAATTACCCAAAACCCCTGCCACACGGGGTTTTCGGGCCACCGTCATGACACGGCGCGGGTCAGCGCGTATTGCTCGCGAGTCACCGCACGCGTTCGAATCCCGGCCCGTCCGGATGCCGTTCGAGCGCCGCTTTTTCCGCCTTTTCGACCGTGCCCTGTTTGGAAGCGCGCATCTACCGCGCGGCTTGCGTGCGCCGCCGCGGGCGGCCTATCTTTACAGTTGTCGATGTCAAGATTTTGGCGGTGCGCGATGCGCCGCCCGGGCCCGCGCCGGCCGCGTCGGACGACGCGCCGGGCCCGCGCCGGAACCAGGAGAACGATGAACATGAAGTCAGCCGCTTCCGTCACCGCAGCCGGGATCATGCCGGTGCGCCGCGACCTGCGCTTCGACCTGCCGGTCGAACGCGCGAAGGACTGGCATGGCCTCGGGTCGCACGTGACCCATTTCTTCAACGCGCTGTCGCTGCTGTTCCCGGCTGGCGAGCGGTTCTTCATGGATTCGGTGCGCAACTATCGCGACCGGATCGACGATCCCGTGCTGAAGCAGCAGGTGCTCGGCTTCATCGGCCAGGAGGCGATGCACACGCGCGAGCACATCGAATACAACGAGCTGATGCAGGCGAACCACCTGCCCGCGCGCAAGCTCGACAAGCGCGTGTGGACCGTGCTCGGCTACATGAAGCGCAAGCTGCCGCATTCGGTGCAGCTCGCGCACACGGTCGCGGCGGAGCACTACACGGCGATGCTGGCCGACTGGCTGTTGCGCGACCCGACGCGCCTCGACGGCTCGGTCGAAGGCTACCGCCAGATGTGGATCTGGCACGCGCTCGAGGAAACCGAGCACAAGGCCGTATCGTTCGACGTTTGGAATGCCGCGATGGAACCGGGGTTGCGCCGTTACCTGATCCGCATCGGCGTGTATCTGCTGACGACGCTGACGTTCTGGCCGACCGTGTTCCTGATGCACGCGACGCTGCTGTGGCGCGATCGCGGCGCCGGCCATCACGTGCGCGGCATGCTGCGGATGATTGCGTTCCTGTACGGGCCGCGCCGCGGGCTGTTCCCGCGCATCGCCGGCGAATGGCTGAGCTTCTTCCGGCCGGGCTTCCATCCGTGGGATCATGACAACCACCACCATCTCGCGCGGGTCGACGCGCTCGCCGCCACCTATGGCGAACACGGCGGCACGTCGGCCGGCCGTGGCCGAGCGAACGCGCCGGCATCGCTCGCGTCGGGCCGCTGATACCGCCGCCGCGCCCGCATGCGCGGCAGCGCGCCGCGCATGTTGCGTTCGTGCATCAGCCGGCTTCCTCTGACGATTGACCGAAATCAATTCGAACCGGACGGACGGGCGTC
>NZ_CAJNKE010000787.1 GCF_905232215.1 Burkholderia sp. LMG 13014 | reverse complement strand
CCGGCGTGCGCGTGCACGTGTTCGACGATCACGGCGAGCGCGACACGCCCGATTCGGTGTTCCCGAACAACTGGTTCTCGACGCATCCGGGCGGCCACGTCGCGCTGTATCCGATGTTCAGCGCGAACCGGCGCCGCGAGCGGCGCGCCGATATCATCGAGATGCTGAAGGCCGAGTATCGCGTGCAGGACGTGATCGATTATTCCGGGCTCGAATACGACGACGTGTTCCTCGAAGGCACGGGCGCGATGGTGCTCGATCACGTCGCGCGAATCGCGTACACCGCGCGTTCGCGCCGCGCCGATCCGGTCGCGCTCGAACGCTTCTGCACGAATTTCAATTTCGAACCGATCTGCTTCGATACGGCCGATGCCGACGGGCGGCCGATCTATCACACGAACGTGATGATGAGCGTCGCGACCGAGTTTGCGATGGTCGGGCTCGACCTCATCGCCGACAGTCGCAGACGCGACGAGATCGCGCAACGGCTGGCCGAAACGGGACGCACGGTGATCGCGCTCGATGCGTCGCAGATCGCGAATTTCGCGGGCAATACGCTGGAATTGTCGGGCAAGGAGGGGCGCGTACTCGCGCTGTCGCGGCGCGCGTATGACTGCCTCACGCCGGTGCAGCGCGCGACGATCGAGCGTTCCGCGCGCCTGCTGCCGCTCGACGTGCCGACGATCGAACTGGCCGGTGGATCGGTGCGTTGCATGCTCGCGGGGATTCATCTCGCGCGGCGCTCGACCGCGCGCGATGCGTCGGAAATCGAATCGGCGGAACGACAGCGCGAAGCGTCATCGCATGCGTGAAGCAAACAGCGGTCACGTCGCGCACTGACCGGCGCAACCGGATGCTTCGTCCTGCAAACGAGGTCGAAGCATCCGTTCCGTGACCGCCTTCACCCGGCCAGCAGCTTCAACCCGGCCGGCAATGTTTCGCCGAACACGCGCACCGTGTCGGCTTCGTCGAACGCGATCGCTTCGCGCACCATGTCGATCCACGCCGTCGACGCATTCGCGGCCGACAGGCGTTTGATCACGGCCTCGCGTGTGTCGTCCGGCAGATCCCGTGAACGGTCTCCGGTCATCCGCGCAATCTGTGCGGCCGCGAACGCGGCCGGTTCGACCTGCTTCCAGTCGAGCTCGAACAGCGCATCGAGCCAGCCCTTCGCAACTTCCGCCGGCACGACACTGTGCGCGCTGCCGTAGAACGGCCGGCGCGCGCCGATGCGCCCAAGCGCCCATGCACACAATGCACGCTCGCCCGGCTTCTGCAGTTGCGCGATCAGGCGCTCGGCCAGTTCGACCTTGCGTTCCACGGGCAGCCGTTCGAGCGACGCAGACAACCGCGTCATGTCGGCCGGCCCGACCTTGCCCGGATCGAACGGCAGCTTGCGCCGCTTGTCGTCGGTCGGTTCGAGGAACGCGATCGCGTCGCGCACCTGCGTCTGCGCGTCGTCGTCGAGGCCGCCGGCCACGCGCCGCCACAGCGTCCACCACTCCGACCACACCTGAGCGTCGGTCACATACTGAATCCCGTCGTCGAACAACGGCCACAGTTGCTCGATGCGCCACGCGTCGAGCGGATGGCCGAAGCCCGGGCGCAGGCAGTAACCGGCGAGGTTCAGCCAAGCACGTTCGTGATCGGACGAGCGCCGGCGCCGCCGTGCGCGCGCGAGCAACGCGTCGAACAATTCACGCGCGAGCGCGACGTCCCACTCCTCACGCGCACCGAGCACCTGTTCGAGCTGTGCGCGCAACCGGCGCGTGTCTTTCGGCGTGACGCCGGCGGCCTTGCTGCCGAACGAGCGCTCGATCAGGTCGATTGCCTGGTCGAGACGCGGATGCCGCGCAAGTGCAGCTTCGTCACCCTGCGCGGGCGCATCGCCACGTAGCTGGAATTCGAGCCGCCAGCGGCGCGCCGCATCGTCGGTCGCGATGCAGTGCATTTCGAGCGTGCCGACCTCGGTCAGCGACGCGGTGAGCTTCACCGGCGTTTCGCGCGCGTCGCCGGCCGCTTTCGCGTCGACGACCGTCGCAATCGGCGGCAGCCGCACGAAATCGCCGCCGTCGAGATCGACGAGATCGCCGGGCCGGTACGCCGTCTCGGCCACCGTCGACACGAGGTGGAAACGCACCGGCTGCCCGAGTTGCAGCGCGAACGTGCGATCGTCGAGCCGGATCTCGTGGCCCTCTTCCGCCCCGCGCGGCAGCAGGCAGACGCCGCGCGCGGCAGATTCGGCCTCGCCATCGTCAAGCACGAGGAAATA
>NZ_CAJNKE010000786.1 GCF_905232215.1 Burkholderia sp. LMG 13014 | reverse complement strand
CGCGGATCGCACGCGCCGACCAGTAGGCCAGCGCCGCGATGATCCCGGTCGGGTTGTAGCCGATGCCCTGCGGCAGCGCCGACGCGCCCATCACGAACACGTTGTGCACGTCCCAGCACTGCAGGTAGCGGTTCAGCACGCTCGTCTTCGGGTCGGTGCCCATGATCGCGCCGCCGACGAGGTGCGTCGTCTGGTACGCGCGCGAATCGAAGTGCTTGCCGAACTCGCGCGTCGACACGCCGATCGCCTTCGGCCCCATCGCCTCCGCGATCTTCTTCATCTGCCCGGTCACGTACTGCGCCATCTTGATGTCGTTGTCCTTCCAGTCGAACGTCATCCGCAACAGCGGCTGGCCGTACGAATCGCGATAGGTCGGATCGAGGTCGAGATACACGTCGCGGTACGACATGTTGGTGCCGTGCGCGTCCATCGAGATCGTGTGCGCGTAGTTGTCCTTGACCGCCTTCTTCCACGCCGAGCCCCACTGCGGCGTGCCGGGCGGCGTCGCGATGCCGCTGATCGGCTTCACGCCGGCCTGGTTCACCCACAGCGGCGAGCCGCCGACGAAGCCGAGCGGGCCGTGGTCGAAGTTGTCCGCGTTGAAGTCATCGACCGCGACGCCGTTGCCGCCCGCGCCGATGAACGGGTTCGTGTAGGTGTCCTTGTCGAAGAATGCCTTGATCGTCGACAGGTTCTGGTACGCGAAATTGCGGCCCACGACGCCTTCGCCCGAGATCGGGTCGTACGGCTTGCCGATGCCCGACAGCAGCAGCAGATGCACGTTGTGATACTGGAACGCGGCCACGATCACGAGATCGGCCGGCTGGTGCACTTCACGCCCGGCCGGATCGACATAGGTCACGCCCGTCGCGCGCTTCTTCGTGTCGTCGAGGTCGACGCGCAGCACGTGGCACTTCGAGCGCAGCTCGAAGTTCGGCGCCTGCTTCAGCGCGGGCAGGATGTTCAGGTTCGGCGACGCCTTCGAGTACATGTAGCACGCGTAGTCGCTGCAGTAGCCGCAGAAGTTGCACGGCCCCATCTGCACGCCGTACGGGTTCGTGTACGGGCCCGACGTGTTCGCCGACGGCAGCCGGTACGGATGCAGGCCGAGCGATTTCGCCGCGTCGGAGAAGCGCTGCGCCGAATACGTGTTGAGCTGCGCGGGCAACGGGAAGTTGTCGCTGCGGTTCGCTTCGAACACGTTGCCGTCGCCGACCACCTTGCCGCCGACCTTGTACGCCTGCCCCGATGTGCCGAACACCTTTTCGGCGAAGTCGAAATACGGCTCGAGCTCGTCGTAGGTCACGCCCGTGTCCTGGATCGTCATCCCTTCGGGGATGAACTTCTTGCCGTAGCGCTCTTCATAGTGGCTGCGCAGGCGCAGCTCTTCCGGCGTGATCCGAAAATGCACGCCCGACCAGTGCAGACCCGCCCCGCCCACGCCTTCGCCCGGCAGGAACGCGGCGAGCTGCCGGTACGGCAGCGCGGTGTCGCTCACACCGTGGCGGATCGATACCGTCGTCTTCGACAAGTCGAGGAACAGCTTCTTGCGGATGTTGTAGGTCAGCTCGTCGATCGTGTTCGGATACGCGCCGTCCGGGTAGGTGTCGCGATACTCGCCGCGCTCGAGCGCGACGACATTCAGGCCTGCTTCGGTCAGTTCCTTCGCGAGAATCGCGCCGGTCCAGCCGAAGCCGACGATCACCGCATCGACATGCGGCTTTTTCTCTGCGGCCATCAGCTGCGCTCCCCGTTGATCGAGACGGGGCCGTACGGATAGGGCTTGCCGCTCTGGTTGACGAAATCCATGAAGTCCGCGCGCGCGCCCGGAAAGCCGATCATCTTCCATGCGGCCATGTCGTAATTGCCGCCATGCACCGGATCGCAGAAGTAGCCTTCGCGCGTGTTCTGCAGCAGCTGGCCGAAGAACACGCCAGGCGGCACGTCGTCGATCTGCGCGCCACCCTTCTCCAGCGCGCCGAGCACCGTGTCGCGCGTCGGCGCGTCGAGATCCGCGAACGCCTTGCCGTGGGTCTTCTCGCAATAGCGGTTGACCGCCGCGATGCCGAGCCGGTAGATGTCGCGCGGCACCAGCTTCAACTGGTAGCCGAGCTCGGGCACGCCCTGCTGGAACGGCCCCTGCATGTACCAGGTCGCGCCGTGCGCATACGGCGTCTCCATCTGGCGATCGATGAATTCGGGCACGCCCGATTCGAGCGCGCCGGGGCCTTCGGCGTCGGCCGGAATCAGCCGGTCGACGGCGGCCTGGACGAACG
>NZ_CAJNKE010000785.1 GCF_905232215.1 Burkholderia sp. LMG 13014 | reverse complement strand
AAGCGGCCGGAACGCTCCGGCGGATCGAGTGGCGCGGTCACGGCCTCGACGGCCACCCGGGCGCGATGGTCGCGGTGCTGACGAACCTGCCGGCGGAGCAGTTCGATGCGTGCGAGGTGATGCAGCTGGCACGCCGGCGCTGGCGCGACGCGCTGCCGTTTTCGCTCGAGGCGGTACTAGGTGGCGCGTTGTTCGGCGGCGTGCCTGCTCGCGCGTCGCTGCTTGCGAGCGGCATCGCGGCGCTCGCGTACAACGCGTTCAGTGTGATGACGCGCGTCGTCAGCGGCGCGCTCGGTCTGGATGAGCGCGACGCGGAACGCGTGCCGTCGCATATCGCCGACGGCGTCACCGCAACCTACGCGGGGATGATGATCGCGCTGCCGTCTGACTGGTGGCGACGCTACGACCAGTTGCCTGCAGCGACGCTCGGCCAGATCGTGCGGATGCTTGCCGTGCACGTCGATCCGCGCAGCGAGCGGCGCCGGCGTCGCGACAACCGGCTGTCCGCGAAGTCGCAGGCGCTGCTGCGCGCGGCGACGCTCGAACACCTGCTGCATGACGACGGCGGTGACCCGGCTGCAAACGTGTTCAGCCTGCGCACGATCGCGATGGCGACGCGCGACTTCAGCAGCAATCCGTCGAAGGCGCTGCGGCACGCGGGCGAGGCGCTCGTGATGGTCACCAAGTACAACCGGCCGATCGCGCTGCTCGTGTCGATCGACGACTGGAACCGGCTGCTCGGCGAAGTGCGCGAGACGAGCCTCACGCGGCTGTCGTTCGACTGCGCGGCGGCGCAGGGCATGCGCTCGGTCGCGTTGAGCGAATCGTCGCTGAACTAGCCGACGATGACGAAGCGGCGCCCAGGCGCCGCGTTCAACTCGTCAGCCGATGAACCCAGATCACCGACGTCCACGTGAAATTGCCGCTGCCGTAGCGCGCGATCAGTATGTCGACGCGTGCGTTGATGCGCGCCGAATGCACGCGGCAATGCACGATGAAGTAGAGACTGTTGACGCCGACCGTCGAGCCGTCCGGCAGCGTCGGATTGCCGCCGCGCGCGGGCAGCAGGTACTCGGCGATGTCGCCGGTGCTGACGAAGTACGCGGTGCCGCGCCGGTCGACGAGCCGCTTGGCCTGGCTGGCCGACAGTGTCGGAATCGCGGCGACGAGCACGGGCTCGGTGGCGGTATTGGCGTTGACGGTGGTCAGGTCCGGGAGGATCGTCGTGAACGGCGCCAGTGTCTCGATCGCATGTGCGTCGTAGCCGGGAATGCGGGCGAGATCGCCGATCGACACGAGTTGCAGCGGCCACCCGTCGGGGCCGTTCGTGTCGCGCAGCGAACGCAGCATGTAGTCGGCCGTCTGCTGCGCGAGCGCGGGATCGAGCGATAGCTGGCTCAGCAGCCGCCGGTACGCGAGTACGCCTTCACCGTTGGCCTGCCACGGCTTGCCGGGTGCGATGCGCGTGACGAGGTTCGTCAGGTTGAAGCGCGCCTGCGCATCTTCGACATGGCCGGAGATCCATGCACGGGACAGCTCCGCATTGACCGCCGCGGCGTCGGGCGGCAGCAGGTCGGCGAGCTGCACGTCGGCGGCCGGCGACGACCACGGCTGGCCGACGAACGTGACGTTCGACGTCGCGTTCTGCGCGCGCAGCGTCGCACGCGCCCATTCGACCGCTGCGCGTTCGACCCACATCGTCTGCGTCGCAAGCCGCTGGTTCTCCACGTCGCGCGTCGCGACCTGCTGGCGCCACAGCACGCTCGCCGCGAGCGTCGCCGCCAGCGCGACGACGAGCAGCACCGTGACGATCGCGATGCCGCGTTCGCGCCGCGGCCGCGCGCTCCCGGACTTTCCGTATCGATGCATTCGCATGCTCCTGCAAGGGCGGCGTGACGGCGCTCAGTCCACGAACGCCAGCCACGCATGGGCGATGCTCGCATGCGCAGATGACGTGACGCCGAACATCGCGGTGAGTCCGGCCACCCAGAACGCGAGCGTCGCCGGGTGCGTACCGTTGGTCGTCAGCGCCAGCGGGCCGACCAGCGATGCGATCGCATGCGAGCGCCACAGCAGCAACACGAACAGCGCACAGCCGACTGCCATTGCGACGAAGAACAGGTAGAGCGCGACCGTCGAGCGCCGCGTGAACGGCGTGCGGTGATGGCGCTGGTTCGCGGCGACGATCGCCGCCCCGTTCGCGACCGGCACGATCGCCATCGCGAGCATCCAGAACAGCGGCTGGTCGCTCGACGCGTCGATCAGCAGCAGCGTGCCGATCGTCC
>NZ_CAJNKE010000784.1 GCF_905232215.1 Burkholderia sp. LMG 13014 | reverse complement strand
GCGCTCGATGCCGAATGGCGCGCGGCCGCTGCCTGAATCGTTCATATCGGACGACGAAACGCGCGTTGTCACGCGCGTTTCATTCAATGATCACGGGCACAAAATACCGAATCGAAATGCCCCGGGAACGTTTTAAAACGACCTTTCAGCACATCGCCAGGAATTAGCGGAAACCCTTATCCGGCGGGGCTCGCAGCGATATTCGAGTAGTCATTCCAAAGTGTGCATATCGGTAGTGTTACCACTACCCCAAAAAAGTCCCACAAATTAATTTGATCACCTACACTTGCGCGCAAGTACGGGCGGGCAGCTGCTAAAAGCGGCGGTTTTCACGTGCTGAGGCCAAGTGCATGAACGATGCAACCGGCGAATCGTCCAGTGATTGCAAACACAGGGATGGCAGCGGGGCACCGGGCGATGGCGTTTATTGGGACCGAAACTGGAGACTTACATGAATATCAAGATGCAAAAGCTGTTGCCGATCACCGCCGCGGCGATGCTGTGCGTTGCAGCTGCAAGCAACGCGGCCGCCGATCAAGTCGTCAAGATCGGCCACGTCGCGCCCTTGACGGGCGGCATTGCACACCTGGGCAAGGACAACGAAAACGGTGCGCGTCTCGCAGTCGAGGAGATCAACGCCAAGGGTCTCACGATCGGCGGCCAGAAAATCACGCTGCAACTCGACCCGCAGGATGACGCGGCCGACCCGCGGCAGGCCACGCAGGTTGCGCAGAAGCTCGTCGACGACAAGGTCGTTGCAGTGGTCGGCCACCTGAACTCGGGCACGTCGATCCCGGCCTCGAAGATCTACAGCGATGCGGGCATCGTGCAGATCTCGCCGTCGGCGACCAACCCGGCCTATACGCAGCAGGGCTTCAAGACCACGTACCGCGTGGTGGCCACCGATGCGCAGCAGGGCCCGGCACTCGCGAACTACGCGCACTCGAAGGGCATCAAGAGCGTGGCCGTGGTCGACGATTCGACCGCCTACGGCCAGGGTCTCGCGAACGAGTTCGAGAAGAAGGCCAAGGCGCTCGGCCTGAAGGTTGTGTCGCATGACGCGACCAACGACAAGGCGGTCGACTTCCGCGCGATTCTGACCAAGATCAAGGGCGAGAATCCGGACGCGATCATGTACGGCGGCATGGACGCCACCGGCGGCCCGTTCGCGAAACAGGCGAAGCAGCTGGGCCTGCGCGCGAAGATCTTCGCGGGCGACGGCGTGTGCACGGAAAAGCTGGCCGACCTGGCTGGCGACGCGACCGACAACGTGGTGTGCTCGGAAGCCGGTGCTTCGCTCGAGAAGATGTCGGGCGGCGCGGCGTTCAAGGCGAAGTACGAGAAGCGCTTCGGCCAGCCGATCCAGATCTACGCACCGTTCACGTATGACGCCGTGTACATCATCGTCGATGCGATGAAGCGCTCGAACTCGACGGATCCGGCGAAGATCCTCGCGGCGATGCCGGCGACGAACTACTCGGGCGTGATCGGCACGACGACCTTCGACTCGAAGGGCGACCTGCAGCACGGCGTGATCTCGCTGTACAACTACAAGAACGGCAAGAAATCGCTGCTCGACGAAGTGAAGATGTAACGCAACAAGCGGTCAACAGAAGGGGTGAAAGCGCGCATGCGGCAACGCATGCGCGTTTTCTTTTGGGCCGGCGCCTGCGGCGCGGTCAGATCTTCAGCCGCGTGAGCACCTTCGGCGCGATGGCCGCGACGAGCGCCGCGCACAGCGCGACGACGGACAGGCCGATCGTCAGGTTCGAGGCTTGTGCGACGGCGCCGATCACGACCGGACCGAACAGCATGCCGAAATACGCGAGCCCGGCCACGTGCGCGAGCCCTTCGGCCGCATGGATGCCCTTCACGCGCGCGGCGGCCGCGAACAGTACCGGCATCATGTTCGCGAGGCCGAGGCCCATCAGCGTGAAGCCGGTCAGCACGGCGGCCGAATACGGCAGCAGCAGCGCGCCGATCATCCCCGCGCAGGCGAGCGACGCGCTCGCGAATACGAGCTGCGGCGCGCCGAAGCGGGCGCGCACGGCGTCGCCCGCGAAGCGCGCGATGGCCATCCCGCCCGAGAACGCGGCATAGGCGGCGCTCGCGAGCGCGGGGCTCGCGGCGACGACGTCGCGCATGTAGACCGTCGCCCAGTCGTACATCGCGCCTTCGGCGATCAGCGCGACGAGCGCGATGCCGCCGAGCATCCACAAGGCCGGCGAGCGCCAGCGGTTGCCGCCGCCGTGCGCGTGTTCGTGGTGCGGCACGTGCGGCAGCAC
>NZ_CAJNKE010000783.1 GCF_905232215.1 Burkholderia sp. LMG 13014 | reverse complement strand
CCTCCGCCCTCCGCCCTCTGCCCTCTGCCCTCTGCCCTCTGCCCTCTGCCCTCTGCCCTCTGCCCTCTGCCCTCTGCCCTCTGATCAGCGGATCAGCGGATCAGCGGATCAGCGCGTCATTCAGCGTCGAGCGCGTCCATCACGAAACGCACACGCGCCTGCACGTTCTCGCGCGGCAATTCGATCAGCCGGTAGCCATATGACGTGTAGCACTCGACCATCGCGTCGTAGGTGCGCACGGCTTCCGCGAAATCCTGCCGGCGCTCGGTGTCCTGCGCATAGATGTCCGGCCACGGCGGCGCGATGAACACGCGCCCGTGATAGCGGAAACGGCGGGCCGCGGCTTCCGCATGCGCGGGTACTGCCAGCCCCGTCAGCCGCAGGTAGCCGACCACGTCCGGCACGCCGCGATCGAAGAACACGGGCCCGCGCGCGTGGCGCGCGAGATCGTACGAACGCATCTCCCAGCTCAGCATCAGCTCGGCGAACGCAGCCGGGTCGCGCCACGGCAACGCGCGGCCGTCGATCGCCATCTGGTCGCGGATCACGCCGCGCCCGGCTTCCTGCGAGCGCGCGAAACCAGCATGCTCAAGCGCGTCGAGCAACGTGCTCTTGCCCGAACCCGGGCCACCGGTCACGACGAAGAAGCGGCGGGTGGCGTCGTCTTCCACGCCGGGCGCCGGTCCAGACTCACGCATGCGCAACCCGCCGGCCCGCGCGTCGCGTGACCGACGCGGCGGCCGCGACACTGCGCAAGTCGGCGACGAACGTATCGCGCCAGACCGACAGGTCGTTCCCGCGCAGCCGCGCGAGGTTCTCCTCGTGGCGTGCCTGCCGCTCCGCGAGCGGCATCGACAGCGCGCGCTCGAGCGCCTCGGCCATCTGCGACAGGTCGTACGGATTGACGAGGAGCGCACCGGTCAGCTCGGCGGCCGCGCCCGCGAACTCCGACAGCACGAGTACGCCCGGATCGGCCGGATCCTGCGACGCGACGTACTCCTTCGCAACGAGATTCATCCCGTCGCGCAACGGTGTCACGTAGCCGACCTGCGACATCCGGAAAAACGCCATCAGCAGGTTGCGCTCGTACTTGCGGTTCAGGTACTGGATCGGCGTCCAGTCGAGCTGCGAGAAGCGGCCGTTGATGCGGCCGGCCTCGCCTTCGAGCGTCTCGCGAATGTCCTGATAGGTCTTCACGTCGGAACGCGTCGGTGGCGCGATCTGCAGGAGCGACACGCGCCCTTGCCAGCCCGGCGCGTTCGCGAGCATTCGCTCGAACGACTGGAAGCGCTCGACGAGCCCCTTCGAATAATCGAGACGGTCGACGCTCATCACCAGCTTGCGGCCGTCGAGTGCCTCGCGCAGCATCTTCACCGGCTTGCGCGTGCTGTACTGGACGGCCGCCTGCGCGATCGCGTCGGGATGCACGCCGATCGGATAGGCGGCGACCTTCACGACGCGGCCATGCGCATGCAGCATCCCGTCGTCGCTGGCCGCGCCGATCCCGCGCCGCTCGATATAGTCGGTGAACGCCTGCTTGTCGGCCTCGGTCTGGAAGCCGGCCACGTCGTACGCGCACATGAACTTCACGAGCTCCTCGTGCGGCGGCACGAGACGCAGCATGTCGGGCGACGGAAACGGAATGTGCAGGAAGAAGCCGATCGGGTTCTTCACGCCGAGCTCGCGCAGGTAATGCGCGAACGGCAACAGGTGATAGTCGTGCACCCAGATCAGGTCGTCGGGACGCAGCAAGGCGGCGAGCTGCTTCGCGAGCATCGCGTTCACGCGCAAATAGCCCGCGTACTCCTGACGATCGAAGCGCGCGAGATCGCCGCGATAGTGAAACACCGGCCACAGCGTCGCATTCGAGAAGCCGCGGTAATACTGGTCGTAGTCGCGCCGGGTCAGGCCGACCGTCGCATAGGTGACGTTGCCGTCCCGCTGGATCGCGGGCTCGGTGTCAGGCGCGCCGACGATCTCGCCGTTCCAGCCGAACCAGACGCCGCCCGTCTTCTTCAGCGCGTCCATCACGCCGACCGCCAGGCCGCCCGCGCTCGGGCGCGTGTCCTCGCCGGCGGCGACACGGTTCGATACCACGATCAATCTGCTCATGCGGCTTCCCCTCCTCGATTCGATTGGCTGGCGCGCGGCGCGCGCCAAGGCGGACATGGCTGCCCGAGGGCGGCCGTGCGGCGATTCAGATGTGAGCAATGCAGGTGTGAAAGTCAGCGGCGGAATACGGCGGCAACGGCATCAGGCGTCCTGCTCCTGGCCGAGATCGCGCT
>NZ_CAJNKE010000782.1 GCF_905232215.1 Burkholderia sp. LMG 13014 | reverse complement strand
GTCCTGCAGGCGCGCATCGGCCGGGGGGAGCGCGTCCGCGACGCACGATCCGGCGGACGGGTCGTGCGCAACCTGGGCCGCCGGCGGATCGCCGCGCCTCAGGTCGTCGAAGAAGTCGTCCGGCAGGTGTTCGCGCCGGATTTCGCCATCGTCGTCGACCATCGCCGCCGCCGTGCGCAGCAAGTTGCCGAGCTGGCGGAAGTTGCCGGGCCAAGTGCCGCGCACGAACAGCGCCATCACGTCGGGCGCGACGGACAGCGGCGGCCGGCCCGGCCCCGCGAACGCCTCCCGTTGCAGCATCTTCTGCACGACCACCGCGAGATCCGTGCGGTCGCGCAACGGCGGCAAGCGCACCACGAGGCCGTTCAGCCGGTAGTAGAGATCCTCGCGAAAACGGCTTTGCGCAATCATGTCGCGCAAATCGCGGTGCGTCGCGCAGATGATCGCGATGTCCACGGCGATCGTCTTCGTCGAGCCGAGCGGGTTGACAAGGCGCTCCTGCAGCACGCGCAACAGCCGCACCTGCAGCGGATACGGCATGTCGCCGATCTCGTCGAGGAACAGCGTGCCGCCGTTCGCCTGCAGCAGCTTGCCGATCGCGCCCTTGCGACGCGCGCCGGTGAATGCGCCCTCCTCGTAGCCGAACAGCTCGGACTCGATCAGCGTCTCCGGAATCGACGCGCAGTTGACCGCGACGAACGGCGCGTCGCGCCGCGGCGAGTCGTTGTGGATCGCCTGCGCGAGCAGTTCCTTGCCGGTGCCGGTTTCGCCGGTGATCAGGATCGGGATGTCCTTGCCGATCACCTTGCGCACCTTCGCGATCACGCATGCGACCTGCGCATCGCCGGTGTCGAGATAGTTGAGCCGCGACAGGCCGGCCGACGTGCCCGCGGCCGGCGCCGGCACCGCATTCGCGCGCGCGGCCGGCGCGAGCGCATCGTGGACGTCCGTCGGCCGGCTGCCTTCGGCGAGCGTCGCTCGCCGGAAGTGCACGCGCGCGCACACCACCGCGCCGTTGCCGAGATTCAGCGTCAGGTGCCGGTCGGTGCTCGCGCGCATGCGGTCGATCAGTTGCGCGCTCGTGATGTCGAACAGCGATGACAGCGTGTGCGCGCGCAGCGCGGCGAGCGGCATGCCGAGCTGGAACTGCGCGCTGCGATTGGCCGACAGGAAGCGGCCGTCGGCGGTAAACGCAACGATCCCCTCCATCAGCGTGCCGAGGAACTCCGGGCGGCCATGGAACGACACCTGCAGCGTTTCCTGAAAGGTCGTCGTAAACAGGTGATTCTCGATCATCTGCACCGACATCTTCGCGAGCGCCATCGTGTGCTGGTGATAGCTGCGGTGGTCGCCCGTCACGTCGAGCACGCCGATCGCGTCGCCATACGGATCGAGGATCGGCACGCTCGAACAGGTCAGGAAGCGGTTCGCCGCCAGGAAGTGCTGGTCGCCGTGAACAACCATCGGGCACAGTTCGGCAAGCGCCGTACCGATCGCATTGGTACCCTGCTGGCTCTCCGCCCAGTTCGCGCCCGGGCGCAGCGCCACCTTCTCCGCGCGGCGCAGGAAATCGTCGTCGCCGATCGAATGCAGGATCAGCCCTTCCGCGTCGGTCAGCACGATCATGCTCTGCGTATTGACGATCTGCTCGTGCAGCGTTTCCATCACCGGCATCGCGTGCACGCACAGCACCCGGCTCTGCTCGCGTTTGAGCACCAGCGCCGAGCTCGGCAGCACATCGTAGTCGGGCCGTGCCGATACCTGCAGGCCGAAGGTCTCGGACCGCTCGTGGGCCTTCTGGATCGACGGCGCGGGCCAGCCGGCGGGATGCGCGGCTCGTGTTCCGGCCGCCTGCTCTACGTCATCGCGCATTGTCTCCTCCGGGGATCTTCCGGTCATTTGCCGGACTCTTTGCCGTCAATGCAAGCAAGCATCGGGCCACGCCAGCATCGCCGCCCGAAACGAAAGCAGAACGTAATAAAAAATCCGGGCACGACCATGCGTGTCGTATCGCGCGACAGACCGGCTTCGTGATACCGCGATTTCCTGACGCGTGACTACCCGTAAGAATCCCGATCTTCGCGGCTGGCGCGTTTCTGGCTTTGTCACAGATCAAACCAGCCGCCGCCCGGACACCCGCGCGGCCGAGTGATGGTTGCCCCGACTCCATCGAGCCCTATCGACATGACACGCCGCCCGATTCGCTCCACGCCACCGCCCGCGAGACAGGTCTTGCCCGACACGCCGACGCCGTCTGCCGTACCCGCCGCCCGTCGCCTGCGGCGCGAC
>NZ_CAJNKE010000781.1 GCF_905232215.1 Burkholderia sp. LMG 13014 | reverse complement strand
GCCGGCTACGTGGAAGCACCGGCCGTTTATTCCGCACTGATCGACACGTTCTGCCGTCAGTGCGACCAACAGCGGGGACTGGCATGAACGAACCGCTGCAACAACCCGATTCCGAAAACGGCAAGGCCGAAGCGAGCTACGTGGTACCCGGCCTCGAACGCGGGCTGCGGATTCTCGCTGAATTCTCGCCGCGCGAGCCCGTGCTCGGCGCGCCGGAATTGTCGAAGCGGCTCGGCATTCCGCGCACGACGGTGTTCCGTCTGCTGCAGACGCTCGAATCGCTCGGCTTCCTCGAGCGCGCGGACAAGGATCGGAACTACAAGCTTGGCATCGCCGTGCTGCGGCTCGGCTTCGAATACCTGAGCTCGCTGGAGCTGACCGATCTGGGCCTGCCCGTGATCGAGAGCCTGCGCGACGCGACCGGCTTCACGACGCACATCGTGATCCGCGACGGCCGTGATGTGGTGTTCGTCGCGAAGGCGCAAAGCCAGGCGCCGGTGTTCAGCTCGATCCGCGTGAACGTCGGCACCCGCTTGCCCGCGCATGCGACGACGCACGGCCACGTGCTGATGGGCGACCTGTCGTTGAAGGAACTGCATGCGCTGTATCCGGAAGGCGCGCTGAACCGGATGACGAGTGCGACGCCGGAAACGGTCGATGCGCTGTATGAAGTGATCCGCGAGGATGCGCTGCGCGGTTACGGCGTCAGCAACTCGTCGTTCGAGCGCGGCATCTCGGTCGTGACGGCGCCGGTGCGCAACGAGACGCAGAGGATCGTCGCGTGCATCACGGTGACGGTGCCGCGCCCGGAGATCGACGCGGCGCTGATCGCGGACGGCCTGATCGACAAGGTGCAGCGCGCGGCGGCGGAACTGTCGCGGCGGCTCAATTACCGCTCGGATGACGAGCACACGTTTCTCAAGGCTTTAGGACTCCGATGATTCAGATCGATCTGACCGGGCAGGTGGCGGTGGTGACGGGCGGTTCGTCCGGCATCGGCCTAGCGACTGCCGAACGGTTCCTGCAGGCGGGCGCATCGGTGGCGATTTGCGGCCGCGACGGCGAGCGCCTGGCGCGCGCCGAAGCGATGCTCGTTGAAAAATACCCGGGTGCGCAACTGCTCGCCGCACGTTGCAACGTGCTCGACGAGCAGGATGTGGCTGCATTTGCGCAAGCGGTTTCGACACGCTTCGGCCGTGCCGACATGCTGGTCAACAACGCCGGCCAGGGCCGCGTGTCGACCTTCGCCGACACGACCGACGACGCGTGGCGCGAAGAGCTCGAACTGAAGTATTTCAGCATCATCCGCCCGACCCGCGCGTTCCTGCCGCTGCTGCGCGACGCGCAGGCGCCGACGATCACCTGCGTGAACTCGCTGCTCGCGCTGCAGCCGGAGCCGCACATGGTCGCGACGTCGTCGGCGCGTGCGGGCGTGCTGAGCCTCGTGAAGTCGCTCGCGACCGAACTCGCGCCGCAGCGCATCCGCGTGAACTCGATCCTGATCGGCATCGTCGAGTCGGGCCAGTGGCGCCGCCGTTACGAAACGCAGGCGCAGTCCGGCGAAAGCTGGGAGGACTGGACGGGCGCGCTCGCCCGCACGAAGAACATTCCGCTGAACCGCTTCGGCAAGCCTGACGAGGCCGCCTGGGCACTCTTTTATCTCGCAACGCATCTGTCGTCCTACACGACGGGCAGCCATATCGACGTTTCTGGAGGCTTTGCACGCCATGTCTAAAAAAACCACGGTTGGCGAGCTGATTGCCGCCTTTCTCGAGCAGTGCGGCGTGAAGACCGCATTCGGTGTCATCTCGATCCACAACATGCCGATCCTCGACGCGATCAACTCGCGCGGCAACATCCGGTATGTCGGCGCACGCGGCGAAGCGGGCGCATTGAACATGGCCGATGGCCTGGCCCGCGTGTCGGGCGGCCTCGGCGTCGCGTTCACGAGCACCGGCACGGCGGCGGGCAACGCGGCCGGCGCGATGGTCGAGGCGCTGACGGCAGGCACCGCGCTGCTGCACGTCACGGGGCAGATCGAGACGCCGTACCTCGACCAGGATCTCGCGTACATCCACGAAGCGCCGGACCAGCTGTCGATGCTGCATTCGATCTCGAAGGCCGCGTTCCGCGTGCGCACGGTCGAAACCGTGCTGCCGACGATCCGCGAAGCCGTGCGCATTGCGCAGACGGCGCCGACGGGCCCCGTGTCGGTCGAGATTCCGATCGACATCCAGGCCGCTGAGATCGAATGGCCGGAGGACCTCGCGCCGGCACACGTCGCGGTGCGCGAGCATGA
>NZ_CAJNKE010000780.1 GCF_905232215.1 Burkholderia sp. LMG 13014 | reverse complement strand
GGCCGAGCCGCAACGCCTCGTCGCACAGCGCCGGTCGTGTCCAGTCGTCGCCCGAGGTCGCCGCATGGCCTTCGTTGAACACGAGATAGATCACTTCGAGCACCGACGCGAGCCGCACGGGCCGCGCATCGGCGGCCGGCACCTCGAACGGCACGTGCGCCGCCGCGAGCGTGCGCTTGGCGCGCACGATCCGTTGCGCGATCGTCGCCTCGGGCGTCAGGAACGCGCGCGCGATCTCGCCCGTCGTCAGCCCGCCGAGCAGCCGCAGCGTCAGCGCGACGCGCGCATCGGTCGACAGCACCGGGTGGCACGACGTGAAGATCAGCCGCAACAGATCGTCGCCGATGTCGTCGTCGCGCGCGTCGGCGAGCGCCTCCGCGATGTCGGGGACGACATGCGCTTCGAGCGCGTCCATCTCGTGGCCGAGCTGGTCGCGCTTGGCCGCATGGAGCGACTCCTGCCGGACACGATCGAGTGCGCGACGCTTCACGGCCGTCATCAGCCAGGCGGCCGGGTTGTCGGGCACGCCGTCGACGGGCCAGTGCTCGAGCGCCGCGACGAGCGTGTCCTGCGCCAGCTCCTCGGCCACGCCGACGTCGCGCACCACGCGCGCGGCGCGCGCGATGATCTTGGGCGCCTCGATCCGCCAGACCGCTTCGATCGCACGGTGAGTCGCCTCACGCGTCACGACGCCTGCCCCTCGGCGGACGCGTCCAGCGGCATGGCCATCAGCTCCCATGCGTGGCCGTCCGGATCGTCGAACCCGTGGCCGTACATGTTCGGGTACTCGCGTGGCGCTTGCGGCGCGGACCCGCCGGCCGCCAGCGCCTTCGCGACGATCGCGTCGACCTCGGCGCGGCTTTCGCACGACAGGCACGACAGGGCCTGCACCTGCGTTGCCGGATCGATGATGGTTTTGCCGGTAAACGTCTGGAAGAACGGCCGCACGAGCAGCATCGCGAAAATCGTGTCGCTGATCTTGATGCAGGCGGCCTGGTCGTTGGTATAGGCCGGCACGACTTCGAAGCCGAGCGCCTGGTAGAACGCCTTCGAACGCGGCAGGTCGGCCACGGGCAGGTTGATGAAGACCATCTTGTGCATGTCGGGTGCTCCCGGTGAAGTTGGATTCAGGTGGGCAATCAATCAGACGCCGGTGCGGCCGACGTGGAGTTCGCGGAACCGCTCGACCGCGTCGCTCGGCGTGAGGTCGTCAAGCTCGAACAGCGGCCGCACCTCGATCTCGCAATCCATCTCGGCGCCGAACGGCGCGGGAAACCGGCGCGTCCATTCGAGCGCTTCTTCGCGCGAACGCACCTGGATCAGCGTGTAGCCGGCGATCAGTTCCTTCGTTTCGGCGAACGGGCCGTCGACCACCGTGCCCTTGCCGCCCGAGTAACGCACGCGCCAGCCGCTCGCGCTCGGCCGCAGCCCGTTCGCGTCGAGCAGCACGCCGGCCCTGGCCAGTTCCTCGTGATAGACGGTCATGGCCTCGACCAGCCGGTTGTCGGGCAACGCGTCGGACTCGCTGACGGCGTTCGCCCGGATCATGATCATGAATCGCATCGTTTACTCCTTGTCATCGGTGGAGGGCGGCGCCCGTTCATCGGCGCCTTATCCGGACGACGGCCGGATGACGGCCGGATCGACATATTCCGCGACAAACCAGGGTAAATACCGAGTCTCGGCAATCACAGGAAGCACGGGCCGACCGCACGCACCTCGACCGTGCACCACTGCGCGGCCGGGCACTGGCGCGCGATTTCGATCGCCTCCTCGCGCGTGTCGACGTCGACGAGGAAGAAGCCGCCGACCATCTCCTTCGCCTCCGCGAACGGGCCGTCGAGCAGGCGCGTCTCGCCGTCGCGCACCTGCACGCGCGTCCCGCGCTCGGAGCGCTCCAGCGACTCGACGCCGCGCAGCACGCCGCGCGCCTTCAGCGTCTCGGCGAAATCGACCATCCGCGCGTACAGCGCCTGACCTTCGTCGAGCGTGCGTTCGGCGCGCTGGTCGGTCGGTTCGACAATCAACAGCATGTAAGACATGGATTTCTCCTGTGGGAACGGGGCGCGGCAGCGTTCGCTGCGCGATCGGGATGCGCCGACCGATGCAAAAGCGTAGCAGCCGCCGGGCGGCTTGCATCGTCGGCCAATCGGCACTGGCCGGACGGCCAATTCGGCCGCTTCCTGACATTTTGCCGTCAAGATGCCTTCCCGAACCTTCGGATTTTCTTCCTGTGGACCGCCCCATGTCACGCCTGCTTCCGCCGCTTGCCGTTGCACCGTTCATCGCCCTGGCTGCCCTCTT
>NZ_CAJNKE010000779.1 GCF_905232215.1 Burkholderia sp. LMG 13014 | reverse complement strand
TTCAGCCGCACGCGCGTGTCCGGCACGGTCGACAACGCATTGCCTAAACGCACGATGCACAACTGGTCGGTGCCGTTCAACGCCAGCTATGAAGTCGATCTGTGGGGGCGCCTGCGCGGCGACGCGGAGATCGGCAGGCAGAACGTGCTGCAAGCGGCGGCGGATCGCGCGGCCGTTCGCCTGCGCATCTCGACCGATGTCGCAAGCGACTATCTGACGCTCCATTTCGTCGAACGGGATCTCGCGACGCTCGCCCGAGCGATCGAGCTGCGACGCACCGCACTCGACGTGATCGCCGCCCGCGTGCGGGCCGGCGCGGCGAGCGATCTCGACGCATTGCGCGCGGCGGCCGATCTCGATACGGCGCGCGCCGATCTCGCGGACAGCCGGCGGCTGCGCGAAAACCTCGTCGACGCACTCGCCGTGCTGACCGGCGTCTCGCCGACTGCATTCGCCGTCGCGCCAACCGCGTCGGCCGTACGCGTGCCGGAGGTGCCGCCCGGCCTGCCGTCCGCGCTGCTCGCGCAACGGCCGGACCTCTATGCAGCGGCACGCCGCGTCGACGCGGCATCGCTCGAAATCGGCGTCGCCCGCACCGCGTGGCTGCCGACATTGACGCTGACCGCACAGGGCGGATTCGCGAGCCGCGACCTCGGCACGTTTCTCGACCGCAACAGTTCGCTGTGGGGTCTCGGGGCGAGCGTGGCCGAGACGTTGTTCGACGGCGGCAAACGCGACGCCGCAGTGGCCGCCGCAACGGCAGGCGCGGACCTCGCTGACGCGAACTATCGCGCGACTGCGCTGGGCGCTTTACGCGAGGTTCAGGATGCGCTCAACGACATCACCGCGCAGAAAGAGCGGATCGCGCGATACGACAGCGCGGCGCGCGCCAGCGAAGCAGCGGCGCGGTTGTCACTGAGCCGCTACGCGCACGGCTACGTCAGTTATCTCGAAGTGATCGATTCAGATCGCGACGCACTGAATGCGCAACGTCAGCTGATTCATAGCCGCCAGGCACTCGCCATTGCGACCGTCAATCTCGTGCGTGCGCTGGGTGGCGGATGGACGCCGCCCGCGTCGACACCGGCGAGCGATATAAAACACACCGACCGGTTCTGAAAAAAAATAAGTGCGCCGTCTGCATTCCTTCGAACGGCCTCACGTATCTTCATATCGCCCTTAAGCTTACCTAACGTTTTTTGTGTTGCTCCGCACCGGTGCGCCGCATAGATTGATCACATACGAATTCACCGAAGTGAGACCGGTCATGGATCGCCTGAAAACGCTCGAGATACTCAAGACGGTTGCCGAACAAGGCAGCTTCACGAAAGCCGCCGAAGCCCACCGGCTCGGCGTCCCCTGCATCAGCCGCGCGATCCAGTGCCTGGAGACGTCGCTCGGCGTGTTGCTGTTTCATCGTACGACGCGCAAAGTGACGCTGACGCGCGTCGGCCAGGACGTGCTCGAGCAGGCGATCGCGCTGCTGCAGCAATACGAGCACTTTTCCGTCTGCTGCCGTGCCAATGCCACCGAGATGCAAGGCGACATCTCGCTCGAGGTCTCGAACCTGTTCAGCGTCGATCGCCTCGTGCCGGCCCTGGCCGATTTCAATGTGCAGTATCCGCTCGTGTGCATCCGCATCGACTGGGTCGATCACCCGAGCGCGGCGCTCAGCGGCGAAGCGGATCTGTCCATCGTCACTGAACGAACGTCGAGCCTGACATGCATCGAGCGGCGCCTTGGGCGCATCCCGATGGGCCTTTACGCGAGTCCGCGGTTTCGCACTGCAGGTGGCACCGCGAAGCATCCGCAGGCGCTCGAACGCCAGGATGTGCATGGCGGCAAGCCGGGTAGCGGCGGTTTAGTGTGGCCGCTGCGACACCGGCGTACCGGCGCGACCGCCGAGATACGGCTGGCAGGCGCGATCCGCTCGAACTGCCTCGACACGCTGATTCTCGCGACGACGCGCGGCACCGGGTTCGCCGTGCTTCCGGAGCACCTTGCGCGGCCGCTCGAACGCAAAGGCGAACTCGTACGCCTGCTGCCCGACTGGCAGGTCGATGACCTCGACGCGTCGCTGCTCTATCACTCGCGCCGAAATCTGCCGGCGCGTATCAGAGCGCTCGCCGAACATCTCGTCGCCGCGTTCGACGACAATCTCGACACGCGGCCTGCCGCGCGGCACGACGCGCCCGTCGTCACGCACGCCGTGGACGCCGACAGCGCAATCGCCGCATGAACGCCACCGCTCGCGTCTTTGCGGCACAGTCCACCGCGTTCGTAGCCGGCGGCGTTGCGTCGAACGCACCAGCACGCACGC
>NZ_CAJNKE010000778.1 GCF_905232215.1 Burkholderia sp. LMG 13014 | reverse complement strand
CGGGCGCGCAGCGTGCTTCGACCTTCAGCGTCAGCATCGGATCGGCGCGCGTATGACCGAGATTGAGCGCGGCGACCGGCTTGTGCTGCGCCTGCGCCCACACGCAGAAGCGGTAGCCGGAATACACCATCAGCGACGAGCCGACGACGAGCAGCGCATCGGCCGCATCGAGCGCCTGCGACGCGAGCGCCACGCGCTCGCGCGGCACGTTTTCGCCGAAGAACACGACCGCCGGCTTCAGCAGCCCGCCGCACGCGGGGCATGCCGGAATGCGGAACGTATCGAGCGCGGCCCATTCGAGGTGCGCGTCGCCATCCGCGGCCGGCTCGGCTTCCGCGCCCAGCAGTTCGGGATTGTCCGCCTCGAGCATGACCTGGATCGTCGCGCGCGCATGATGCGCGCCGCAGCCGAGGCACGTGACGCCGTCGATGCCGCCGTGCAGCTCAATGACGTCGCCGCTGCCCGCGCGCTGGTGCAGGCCGTCGACGTTCTGCGTGACGAGACGCTCGATCCGCCCTGCGCTGCCGAGCCGCGCCAGCGCAACGTGCGACCCGTTCGGCTGCGCGCGGCCGACGACGGGCCAGCCGATCATGCTGCGCGCCCAGTAGCGCCGCCGCGCGGCATCGGAGCCGAGGAATTCGTGGAGCTGGATCGGCGGCGAGCGCATCCATTGGCCATTGCGGTCGCGATAGCCGGGAATGCCGGAGTCGGTGCTGATGCCCGCGCCGGTCAGCACCAGCAGGCGCGGATGACGCTCGACGAACGCGTGCAGCGCATCGAGGGCGGCCGGATCGACGCCGGCGGTTGAAGGGTCGTGCAGGGCTTTGTCGTTCATGTTGGCAACGCGTGATCGGGCGCGCCGGCAAGCCGTGCGCCCGCACGGGCGGCCAGGCACGCCAGCACATGATACAGAACGCCGCGCGATCGGGCCGATGGCTCGCGTCGCAAACCGGCGCACAAAAAAAGACGCCCATCCGCCACTGGGCGATGGGCGCTTCAACAATTGATCCATCGGGGTAGTGGATCAACTGACAGCACAATTTCGCGGCGCCCGCCCTGCTACGGCTGGTGAACGCTTCCCCTGGACTACATGTGTTCCGCAATGTCGAATGCATCGATGCGCTGCCGGCTTTCCGGTGCGATCCGGTTCGGACCCGGCGCGCCGACGCGATGCACGGCGCGCGCGCACCTACACCGCGCGACGACTCGCGTTGGGCGCGGCAGCATGACGATCCGGGATCCGGGCCGGGCCATCCACAGGCATTCACGGTTCATCCCCGACGGCCGACCGGCACCAGTCGGCCTCGTGCGTCACACCTGCACGTCGTCGTTCAGAACGAACCCGATTGCTCGGATGGAACGGAAAGCCGCGCGCTTACGTCGCCTCGAAAAACGGCGAAACGAATAACCCGGCAGGTCGGCGATTCATGTTTGCAACATGACATGTTGCGATTCGGTCTGTTTTCATTCTCTTGTCCCCGTCTCCGATACGTCCGACCCACTGAAGCGATCGCCGGACCGACTGCGTCCGCGACCGCGCTCACGGCCTGCATAGATATGCAAGGAGCGCACCATGCTTCACGCCGCAAGGCCGCGCGGGCCGATACGGGGCCAGCGACAAGAATCGCGCACCGCCAGGAAGCGCGAACGTTTCGAAACTGAAACGCCTGCCGGCCGGCAACCGTCGGCCGCGCGCCGTCACGCCGCACCGGCCCGGCTGACGCGAACGTCACGGCGTTGCATCGGCGCGCGATCGTCGACCGGCTTACAATCGCCCCACAGTGCAGCGTGCGCACGAAGGGACGCGCGGGCCCGCCCTGGCATTCCTCGCGCAATTCGCCGCCACCTGACCGGAGCCCCTGCCCCACGCATGCCTGACGCACACGACTGGCTGGAGATCGACTACCGCACGCTGTTCCGCCTGCATCCGGATCGCCGGATCGCACGCGAGAACGATCCCGACTGCTCGCCCGCGCCGCGCTTCTGGCTCGGCCGATGCGCGGATGGCAACCTGGCCGGCGTACGCGCCGACGTGCCCGCCGCTGTCGCAGACGAACTGGCGCGCCTGGCCGACAGCGAACCGCTGGTGGCCGATCACACGCCCCCCGCGCATCTCGAACGCTATCTCGCGCTGCTCGCCCCGGTTCCGCACTGGAATATCGGCCTCGTCTACGCGCTGCCGCACGCACTCGGTTTCGACGCCGACGCACGCGTCGCGCTGATCGACGGCGACAGCGATGCGGGCCGGCATCTGCTGCATGCGCTGTCCACGCACGGGATGCCCGAAAGCCTGTGCTCGATGGGGTTTCGGAGCGCCGCCGATCTGTGGGCACC
>NZ_CAJNKE010000777.1 GCF_905232215.1 Burkholderia sp. LMG 13014 | reverse complement strand
CAGCGTCAGATGTGAATAAGCGACAGGTCGAGCACGACAGCCGTCGGGCTGGCCGATGCGCGTTCGATGAGCGAGATCATCGAACGGCTGACGCCGGAGCGCGCGGCCAGCGCATCGAGCGTGTAGCCTCGCACGGTGCGCAGGTCGCGCACGCGCCGGGCGATGCGTTCGTTGATGCCGGTGTCGTCGGCAGCGGTGATGGCTGATTCTTTCATGATGGATTTATTTTCCAGCAAACTGGAATTTGCTGTCAACGGGGCGGATGGTTGCCGGCCGACGTCTCGACGGAGTCCGAATGGCTTGCCCGGCAGTCGGACGAGGCGTAATATACGAATCGACTATGTTTCGTTTAATTGGGGATATATGGGCATCATCAAGATTTCCGAGCACATGCACGAGCGGCTGCGCTCGACCAGCACGGCGCTGAGCCGCTCGATCAACGCGCAGGCTGAACACTGGTTGCGCGTCGGGATGCTCTCGGAACTCAATCCGGCGCTGTCCTACGGTGACATCTGCCGGATGCTGATCGAGGCCGAGGCGCGGGGCGGCGAGGTGGGGCCGGCGGAATCGGTCGAGCACGGCATCGAGCAGGTGGCGTAATGGCGAAGCGAGAAATCCCGATCCGCGGCGCTGCGGAAATCGCCAAGTCGCGCGAAGCCGCGAAGCTCGCGTCGCAGGTGCTGACGATGATCACCGAGCACGTGAAGCCGGGCGTCACCACCGACGAGCTGGACGTGCTCTGCCGCAACTACATCGTCGACGTGCTCGGCGCGATCCCGGCGAACATCGGCTACCACGGTTATCCGAAGACGCTGTGCACGTCGGTCAACCACGTGGTGTGCCACGGCATTCCGACGTCGCGGCCGCTGCGCGACGGCGACATCGTGAACCTCGACATCGCGGTGATCAAGGACGGCTGGTTCGGCGATACGAGCCGCATGTATTTCGTCGGCGAACCGAACGAGCTCGCGCGGCGGCTCGTTGCGACGACCTATGAGGCGATGCACGCGGGCATTCGCGCGGTGCGTCCGGGCGCAACGCTCGGCGATGTCGGCTATGCGATCCAGCAGGTCGCGCATCGCGAAGGATTCAGCGTGGTTCGCGAGTACTGCGGGCACGGCATCGGCGATGTCTATCACGACGAGCCGCAGGTGCTTCACTATGGCCGCCCGGGCACCGGCGTGCCGCTGCGGCCGGGGATGATCTTCACGATCGAGCCGATGCTCAACGCGGGCAAGCGCGACACGCGCATGCTGGCGGACGGCTGGACGGTCGTCACGAAGGACCATTCGCTGTCGGCGCAATGGGAGCACATGGTCGTGGTGACCGAGACGGGCTTCGAGGTGCTGTCCGAGGACGCGAAGCCGCAGGCGTTCCCGGCGCTGTCCGGCACGCACGCTGCCTGACACCCGCCGGGCACCGCGAAGAGCGGTGCAGCGGCTCAGCGAAACGGGCCCCTTTGCGGGGCCCGTTTCGTTTTCGTTCGAGGTCGCGCGGCGCGATTCACGCGCGAACGCGGCGACCGGCTGCTCGGTGGAGGAGCGCGGCTTGGCCGCCGTTCAACCGCGCGCCTTTTGCCATGCGGATTCGACGAACACGCGGCACAGCGCTTCCATCCCCTGGCGGTCTTCGTCGTCGAAGCGCGCGGCGACCGGGCTGTCGACGTCCCACACGCCGATCAGCGTTCCGTCGCCTGCCACCAGCGGCACGACGATTTCCGATTCCGATGCGGCGTCGCACGCGATATGGCCAGGGAAGTCATGCACGTCGCGCACGACCTGCGTTTCGCGTGTCTGCGCGGCCGTGCCGCACACGCCTTTGCCGAGCGCGATCCGCACGCAGGCGGGCTTGCCCTGGAACGGCCCGACCACGAGTTCCGTCCCGTCGAAGAAGTAGAAGCCGGCCCAGTTGAGACGGTCGAGCGAGTGGTAGACGAGTGCGGCGAAGTTGGCCGCGTTCGCGGTCAGGTCGCGTTCGGACTCGACGAGCGCGCGCGCCTGCTCGACGAGCGTCGCGTATTGGTCGGCCTTGGAGGCGTTGAGGTCGTTGGACAGCGTGAACATGGCGGGAAAGCGATCAGGGTTGTGGAGTGCGCGATGCGCGTACCGCAGTCTACGGCACGCGCGCTCGGTTTGCAGTGCCCGGTTACGCGTGACGCGGCGCCCTCAATCGGGTTCGAGTTCGGCAAACCGCTCCGCCAGAAAGTCGAGCAGCGCGCGCACCGCGGGCAGCAACCCCCGGCGCGATGCGAACACCGCGTGCACGATCTCGCGGCGCGGTGCCCAGTCGGGCAGCACGGTTACCAACTCACCGCGCGCGACCTCATCGCGCACCATCAT
>NZ_CAJNKE010000776.1 GCF_905232215.1 Burkholderia sp. LMG 13014 | reverse complement strand
CGCAAGGATTGCCGCAGTCTCCGGTCGACCAGCAGGCCGCCCCGGTTGCACCGGTCGTGCCGGCTCCGGCTGTCATCTCGACGAGCACGTCGTCGTAAGCACGCGGGTCGGTCTCCCGTGCGACCGGAACACCGGCCGCACGGGCGTCGTTCGGACCCGATGCCCGACGGTCGTTGCCAGTTTGCGGGTGTTGGTCCCATCCCCGAGGTCAACACCTCTTTTTGCCTGACGAGGATGCAAGGAGGCCTCAATCATGAGGATCTTTTTGGTCGCTCTGTTGTTGTATAGCGCGCAAGCCGCAGCGCAGGCGGTATTTCAGAACCCGGCGGTCTTCGTGATCCTGGGCGAGCAGACCGCAGCGAACGCCGTGAGCGTCGAGCAGGCGCTGACGACACTCGGTCGCGCCGATAACACGGCATGCGCGCCGATGATGATGATCGGCGATCCGCAGATGATCTACATGATGCCGGAGCAGGGGCACGCGCCGTCGTGGCAATCGCCGGTGTACGGTCGTGGTGCGCCGTTCGAAGCGCAGAACGGACCGACGCCGACCGGCAAGACGATCGGCGCGATGCAGCATGCCGAGGACATGCAGACGCAGCCATGGAGCGACGGCAGCGCGATCACGCAGAAGATCGCCGGCGAGTCGAGCGTGACGGCGGCGGACCGGGTGAGCGGGTGGCAGCGCAACGAGCTCAACTCG
Organism: Burkholderia sp. LMG 13014; assembly: GCF_905232215.1. Taxonomy (GTDB): domain Bacteria; phylum Pseudomonadota; class Gammaproteobacteria; order Burkholderiales; family Burkholderiaceae; genus Burkholderia. The sequence continues at coordinate 1,654 of NZ_CAJNKE010000776.1, read as the reverse complement.
ATCGAGACGGCCCGCGCGACGGAAGTCACGGTGAACGGCAAGACCTACCGCGCCTATCGTGACGACCTCAACGGTGCCACGAAGCCGGTCGTCGAGCCGCAAATCTACACGCAGCGCGTCGTTTTCTGCCGATAGCGCAACGTCCATCCGAGGACGGCCCGGCGCCGCGCCGCGGGACCACGATGCCCCGCGCTGCGCGATCCGGCAACGGCCGTTTCGACAACCAACCCAAGCGACGAGGCCATCGTGAATTATTGCTGCCAGATCAGGGTGTCGGGCCCGCAGGATTTCGAACGCGATGCGGGTACGGCGTCGTTCGTGGCCGCCCGGCGCAACCATGTCGTACCGTCGCGGCCGCTCGTCTACCTGTCGCAGCAGCCCGATGCCGCGCTCGTCGACTGTCTCGCGTCGCGCGGCTGGGACGTGTGGCGCGCGAAAACCGTTGCGGACGCACTGAATCTCGTCAGGGCAAACCGTCCGCATGCGGGCATCGTCGATTTCGGCGGCTTCGCGTCGCCCGACGTCATGTCGTTCGAGGCGCTGCTGCGCGACCCGCGCGTCGGCTGGGTCGCGCTCGCGGACGATGAGCGGCTGCGGGATCTCGCCATCGCGCGCCTGATTCGCCACTGCTGCTTCGACTACGTGCGCAACGCGACCGCGTACACGACGATCGGCTATCTGGTCGGCCATGCATACGGGATGCTGAAGCTCGCGGACGGCAGCCCGGACGCCGATGCGGCGCCCCCCGGCGGCACGATGATCGGCTCGTGCAACGCGATGCGCCGGCTGTTCGCGACGATCCGCAAGGTCGCGAACACGGATGCCACCGTATTCATCGCCGGCGAATCCGGCACCGGCAAGGAGCTGACGGCGGCGGCGATCCACCAGCAGTCGTTGCGCGCCGAGGCGCCGTTCGTCGCCGTGAACTGCGCGGCCATTCCGTCGACGCTGCTGCAGGCCGAACTGTTCGGCCACGAGCGCGGCGCGTTCACGGGCGCGCACCAGCGCAAGATCGGCCGGATCGAGGCCGCGCACGGCGGCACGCTGTTTCTCGATGAAATCGGCGACATGCCGTTCGAAAGCCAGGCGAGCCTGCTGCGTTTCCTGCAGGAAGGCACGATCGAGCGGCTTGGCGGCCATGCGTCGATTCCGGTGGACGTGCGGATCGTGTCGGCGACCCACGTCGATCTCGAAGCCGCGATGCAGGCGGGGCGGTTCCGTGCCGACCTGTACTACCGCCTGTGCGTGCTGCGCATCGACGAGCCGCCGCTGCGCGTGCGCGGCCGTGACATCATGCTGCTCGCCGACCACGTGCTGCGGCGCTATCGCGGCGACAGTTCGCACCGGATTCGCGGCTTCATGCCGTGCGCGATCGAAGCGATCCACAACTATCCGTGGCCCGGCAACGTGCGCGAGCTGATCAACCGGATCCGGTTCGCGGTCGTGATGACGAACGGCCCGATGATTTCGGCCGTGGATCTCGAACTGCAGCAGTACACGTCGCGGCAGCCGCCGACGCTCGCGGAAGCGCGCCGGCAGGCCGAGCGGCACGCGATCGAGGAAACGCTGCTGCGCCACCGCCACCAGCATGCGGACGTGGCGGCCGAGCTGGGCATCTCGCGTGCGACGCTGTATCGGCTGATGACCGCACACG
>NZ_CAJNKE010000775.1 GCF_905232215.1 Burkholderia sp. LMG 13014 | reverse complement strand
TGCCGCTCGATGCGCTCGACGAAGCGCTCGACAAAACGATCGCCGAACTCGGTCGTAACGGCCCGAACGCGCTGATGGAGATCAAGCGCTTCTTCGACGCGATCGGCGAGTATCCGCCGTCGGACGAGCGTGCGGCGTTCACCGCGCAGACGATCTCGCGCGTGCGGGCGACACCGGAAGCGAAGGAAGGCTTCGCCGCGTTCTTCGCGAAGCGGCCGCCGGCATGGGAGGCGGGCGCCGAGTAACGGAAAACGGCGACGATCGGCCGTGCGGCGGGCCCGGCCGCAATTTGCGGCTCGGGCGCGGGCGCTTGCTCTACAATGCGTGACCCCCGGCGCGCTGCCGGCCCAGCCCCGACCGATTCTTCATCCGATGATCGTCAACCGCCTTATCTCCGAGATCCTGTTCGGCTTCACCGGCCTGATCGGCATCATCAACCCGATCGGCATCGCGTTCCTGTTTCTCGAACGGACCGAGGCGCTCACCGAGCAGGAACGCGATCTGCTCGCGAGAAAGGTCGCGTTCAACGCGTTCATCGTGCTGATGGTCGCGTTCTTCGCCGGCACGCCGGTGCTGCATTTCTTCGGGATCTCGATGGAAGCGCTGCGAATCGGCGGCGGCTTCGCGGTTGCAGTGGCCGGCTGGCAGATGCTGAACGAACCCGACGGCCCGGGCGGCGGCGACACACCGGTCAAGCCGATCGACGCGAACGCGATCATGACGCGCGCGTTCTTCCCGCTGACCATGCCGCTGACGGTCGGCCCCGGCTCGATCGCGACCGCGATCGCGCTGAACGCGAACCGCACGCACAAGCTGTCGGAGTTCATGCTGTCGAGCATCGTGTCGATCGCCGTCTCCGTGCTGGTTGCGATCGTGATCTGGCAGGTTTACAGCCGCTCCGCGCTGCTGTCGCGCTACCTCGGCAGCGAAGGCACCAAGGTCGCGAAGCGCGTGTCGGCGTTCCTGCTGCTGTGCATCGGCGTGCAGATCATGCTGACCGGCTTTTCCGCGTTCCTGCAGCCGATCGCCGACCAGGTCAAGTAAGCGGCCGGCGCCGCCGTGCAACCGGCGCCCCGCACGACCTCGCGCTGACAACTACTCTCTTCGCACGATGCGGCGACGCCGCACGCCTTTTCGCCACCCGCGATACCATGCGACGGTCCGGCGGATGCGCGGCGCGCATCCGGCCGTCAGCTCAACTTCAATGGCGAGGCGTGCAATGGAATACGTGAAATTCGGATCGACAGGGCTGGAAGTGTCCAACCTGGTGCTGGGTTGCATGACGTTCGGTGAACCGTCACGCGGCTCGCATCCGTGGACGCTGCCGGAAGCGGAGAGCCGCCCGATCATCCAGCGGGCAGTCGAAGCCGGCGTCAACTTCTTCGATACCGCGAACATGTATTCGGACGGCACGTCGGAGGAGATCGTCGGCCGCGCGCTGCGCGATTTCGCGAAGCGCGACGAGATCGTGATCGCGACCAAGGTGTTCTACCGGATGCGGCCGGGGCCGAACGGCGCGGGGCTGTCGCGCAAGGCGATCATGACGGACATCGACCAGAGCCTGAAGCGGCTCGGCACCGATTATGTCGATCTCTACCAGATTCACCGCTGGGACTACGGCACGCCGCTCGAGGAGACGCTCGAGGCACTGCACGACGTCGTGAAAGCCGGCAAGGCACGTTACATCGGCGCGTCGTCGATGTTCGCGTGGCAGTTTGCGAAGGCGCTGCACACGTCGAAGCAGCACGGCTGGACCCGCTTCGTCAGCATGCAGAACCACCTGAACCTGCTGTATCGGGAAGAAGAGCGGGAAATGCTGCCGCTGTGTGAAGACGAAGGGATCGCGGTGATTCCGTGGAGCCCGCTCGCGCGCGGCCGCCTGACGCGCAACTGGGACGAGTCGACCGAACGGCAGCAGAGCGATGCGGTCGGCCAGCGGCTTTACGATGCGACGGCGGAGTCGGACAAGGCGGTCATCGACGCCGTTGCGACGATCGCGGCCGCGCGCAACGTGCCGCGTGCGCAGGTCGCGCTCGCGTGGGTCGCGCAGAAGCGCGGGGTCACCGCGCCGATCGTCGGCATTTCGAAGCCGCAGCAGCTGGACGACGCACTCGCCGCACTCGAGCTGAAACTGACCGGCGACGAGATTGCCACGCTCGAACGCCCGTACGTGCCGCACGTGGTCGCCGGGATCAACTGAGCGGCAGCGCCGCGCGGCGGTCAGCGCGCGGCGGCGAGCATCGGGTAGGTGAACAGGCCGAAGTGGACGACGTTCAGCCCCGCATGCGCGAGCGCGGACGCGAGCAGTCCGCCGCGTCGCCATGCGAGGCCGTAGCCGATGCCGGCCACCGTGCCGAG
>NZ_CAJNKE010000774.1 GCF_905232215.1 Burkholderia sp. LMG 13014 | reverse complement strand
CGGCTCGACATCGAGCCAATACCCAAACGGCCCGATCGGCTGCACCGGCGACAGCCGCACGAGGCTGCCTTCGCCGATCTCCTCCTCGATCATGTTCAGGTCGACCACCGCGAGCCCCGCGCCCTTGCGCGCCGCGCGGATCGCCTGTTCGAGCGTCGAAAACTCGATACCGTCGCCGATCAGCGCCGGCGGCACGCCCGCCTGCTCGCACCAGTCGGCCCACAGGGTCAGGCGCTTGCCTTCGTGCAGCACATGCAGCGACGGCAGCCGGCCGAGCAGCACGTCGAGCGCATCGCCGCGATAGCGCGGTGCGCCGACGAGCGCATGCCGCTCCATCATCAGCAGCTCCGATTGCATCCCCGCGCGCGCCGCGCGCCCGAAGCGGATGTGGCAATGGCAATCGTCAGCCGGCTCCGTGCGGATCGACAGTTCGACGTCGGGCAGCGCCTCCGCGAGCGTGCCGAGCCGCGGCGAGAACCACTGCGTCGCGAACGTCGGCGGCAGCGACACCGTCAGCCGCCGCTTCGCACCCGGCCGCGTCGCAGCGATTTCGCCGACGCCACGCTCGATCGTGTCGAACGCCTGCCCGACGAACGGCAGCAACCGCTGGCCGGCATCGGTCAGGCGCACGCCCTTGTGATCGCGCTCGAACAGCCGCGCGCCGAGCGCTTCCTCGAGCAGCCGGATCTGCCGGCTCACCGCCCCCTGCGTCACGCACAGCGAGACCGCCGCGCGGTTGAAGCTCAGGTGACGCGCGGTCTCCTCGAAAAATCGCAGCGCGATCAACGATGGCAGGCGTCGCATGATGTGTGTCCCTTTCGTTCGTATCGTTCGTGTCGTTGCCGGCCGGCATCGCCGGCCCTCCTGCGGCCAGCCTTGTCACAGCAAGGCGCGCCGACTGCCATACAGTCAAACCCCGGCGCCCTCCGTCGCCGCGATTCATCGTCCCCGCGCCCGCGCCACCCGCCTACAATAAGCATCCCGCACCAAACACGACACCGCCCCGTGAGACGCAAGATGCCGGCGCTGAATGCGCTGAAAGCCTTCGAGATGGCCGGCCGCACCGGCAGCTTCACGCGCGCGGCCGAGCTGCTCAACGTGACGCAGAGCGCGGTGAGCCGCCAGGTTCGCCAGCTCGAGGGCCAGCTCGGCGAAACCCTGCTCGAGCGCCGCCATCACCAGCTCGAACTGACGGCGGCCGGCCGCGTGCTGCTGCGCGCGCTGCAGCAATCGTTCGACAAGATCGAGCTGACCGTGCGCAGCCTGCAGGAAAAAACCCACCTGAACCGCCTGCGCGCGAACGTGCCGCCCACCTTCGCCGCGCGCTGGCTGATGCCGCGCCTCGGCCGGCTGCGCGATGCGCATCCCGAATTCGAGCTGAGCCTCACGACCCGCATTCACGACAGCCTCGGCGAATCGCGCGTGCTCGACTGCGCGATCCGGTTCGGCGACGGCGAATGGGACGGCTTCGACAACGCGCTGCTGATGCAGGAGCAGCATATCGCCGTCTGCGCGCCCGCGCTGTATGCGCGGCTGCGACAGGACGGCGCGCCGATCGACCTGAACCGCTTCACGCTGCTGCACGTGCTCGCCACCGACGACCAGCGCTACCTGACCTGGCAGCACTGGCTGAAGGCCGCCGGTATCGCCGACGTCGACACGCGCGGCGGCTACGAATTCGACCTGCTCGACCACGCGATCCGCGCGGCCATCGACGGTCTCGGCATCACGATCGCCGACCGCCACATGGTCGCGCGCGAACTCGCAACCGGGCAACTGATGCAGGTGCTCAACGTGCACGTCGATGGCCACCAGTCGTACTGGTTCGTCACGCGGCCCGAGCAGACGAACCTGCCGCACATCGTCCAGTTCCGCGACTGGCTGCAGCAGGAAGTCTGGCTCGCGAAGCGCCATCTCGAACCGTCGTCGCCACTGCCGCAAGTGCCGCTGGCCTGACCACGCGCCCCGACCCGATCGCCCTCGATCGCCGTCGACCACCGGCCGCGGGCGACACCTTACCGGCTTCCTCGCCCGTCCGCATCCAGCCCCGCCTGAAAATCCTTCCCGACCACCGGCTGCCCCGCCCCGGCCCGCGCCGCAGCAGCCTTGCCCGACAGGCGACTCCGGCCGATCCGCCGAGTAACGTGCGTTTTTCTCATGCCCGGCACGAAAATAAGTCGTTTGTCGTGCGCTAAACGCATGAACAGAATGGCCTCCATCCCGTGCCACGCGTGTCGCCACTCGAAGCGATCCGCCTGCATTCATCGGAGGAGTCACTTCATGCGCACCGAACGCAATTACGTGAACGGCCGTTTCGTCGCCCCGGAAAGCGACACGTTCATCGTCGTCCACAATCCC
>NZ_CAJNKE010000773.1 GCF_905232215.1 Burkholderia sp. LMG 13014 | reverse complement strand
CACCGCGACGACGAGCGAGCCGAGGATCACGGCCGATGCAACGAAGATCGCCGTGTCGCGGCCCGGCAGCGGCACGCCGTCGGACAGCGCGACCGGAATCGACAGCACACCGGCGAGCGTGACCGCGCCGCGCACGCCGCCGACCGTCATCACCGCGATCGTGCGCACGCCGGCCATCGTGCCCGCGAGGCCCTGGCGCGCGGCGCGGCGGCTCGCGAACCAGCGCAGCAGCCAGACCCACAGGAAGCGGATCGCATACAGCGCGAGCATCATCGCGCAGACGTTGAAGATCATCCGGCCGACGAGCGCGTCGCTCGTGTGGTGCGCGTCGACGAGCGTGCGGCCGATGATGTGCGGCAGCTGCAGCCCGAGCATGATGAACACCATGCCGTTGAACACGAACTCGATCATCGCCCACGTGCTTTCGGCGCGCACGCGCGACGCGACGGTGCTTTTCCGCGAGAAGCTCGTGTAGTTCATCATCATCCCGGCCGACACGGCCGCCAGCACGCCCGACAGGTCGAGGTGCTCGGCGAACAGGTAGGCCGCGAACGGCACGAGCAGCGTCATCACGATACCGGGGGCCGGATCGCCTTCCTGCTCGGCGTTCAGGAAGCGCGTCGACAGCGCGCTGAACGCCCACGACACGATCGCGCCCGTCGCGAGCCCGCCCGCGGCGACGATCACGAACGTGATCGACGCGTCGCGCAGCGAGAACATGCCGGTCAGCGCGGCCGCGATCGCGAATTTCAGCGCGACGAGGCCCGATGCGTCGTTCATCAGCGCCTCGCCTTCGAGGATGTGCATCAGCTGCGGCGGGATCCGGCCACGGCCGGCGATGCCGGACAGCGCGACCGCGTCGGTCGGCGACAGCACGGCCGCGAGCGCGAACGCGATCGGCAGCGGCAACTCGGGTATCAGCCAGTGCGCGAAGTAGCCCACTGCGAGTACCGTCATGAACACGAGCCCGAAGGCGAGCATCAGGATCGCGCGGCGCTGCAGGTACAGCTCGCGCTTCGGAATCCGCCAGCCATCCGCGAACAGCAGCGGCGGAATGAACAGCAGCATGAAGATTTCGGGATCGAACGTGACGTGCAGGTTCAGCTTCGGCCACGCGAGCATCGCGCCGAACGCGATCTGCATCAGCGGCAATGGTAGTTGGAACGGCAGGATGCGCGTGATGGCGCCGGACAGCGCGACGGTCAGCAGCAGGATCAGGACGGTGAAGACGATTTCCATCGATACGGCGAATACGGGGAATGAAACGATCGTACGGAGTGTAGCGTGATGGCGTGACGGATGCGTTCGAGCGGCCGGTGCGCGCGCACTGAAATGGTGCGCGCGACATGCGCCGCGGTGGTGCGGCAGCGCGGCGCACCACCGCGGCACACGGGTTGCCGGTGCCTTGCACGGAGCTTGCTTGATGTGGGGCAGCCGTCCGGCGCTGACCGGGCAACCGAGGGTCCAACCATGACATTGCACGCGCCGTTCGCTTCGTCGGGCGCCGCGTTCGAAGGCAATACCAGGAGGAAGGCATGACGATCGTGCAACAGGAGCGTCCGGCCGCCGCGTCGCCGTACCGGTTCGAGCGGGAGGTGAGTTCCGGTCTCGAACGTCTGGCGACGCAGCACCGCGACCTGACGCTCACGACCGTGTTCCAGCCGATTTTCAGCCTGTCGCACCAGCGGGCGGTGGGCTACGAGGCGCTGCTGCGTGCACACGATGCGCTCGACCGCGCCGTGTCGCCGCTCGACGTGTTCGGCGAGGCCGCGCGCCAGGGCGAGCTGCTGCAGCTCGACCGGCTCGCGCAGGCGCTGCATCTCGAGAACTTCGCGCTGCTCGGCGCCGAGCGCGAGTGGCTGTTCCTCAACGTCCATCCGGGCGTACTCACCGACCCGTTCCAGGCGGCCGCGCTGCTCGCGAACCTGAAGCGGCTCGGCATGCCGCCGCGCCGCATCGTGCTCGAAGTGCTCGAACAGCGCGCGGAAGACGTCGAGCGGCTCGCCGAGGCCGTGCGCGAATTCCGCACGCACGGTTTCCTGATCGCACTCGACGATTTCGGTGCGGGCCATTCGAACCTCGAGCGGATCTGGCAACTGAACCCGGACATCGTGAAGCTCGACCGGATCATGCTGTCGCACGCGGCGCACCGTACCGGGCTCACCGCGATCCTGCACGGGCTCGTGACGCTGCTGCACGAGGCCGGCAAGCTGGTGCTGGTCGAGGGCATCGAGACCGAGCACGAGGCGCAGATCGCGCTGTCGTGCGAGGCGGATTTCGTGCAGGGCTACTACTTCGGCCGGCCGGCGCCGGGGCTGCCCGACAGCGCGGCCGCGACGGGCTGCATCGGCGAGCTGACCGAGCGTTT
>NZ_CAJNKE010000772.1 GCF_905232215.1 Burkholderia sp. LMG 13014 | reverse complement strand
CGTCAGCCCGCGAGTTTCTTCAGCGCGTCGAGCACCGCGTCGCCCTTGAACGGCTTCACGATCCAGCCCTTCACGCCGGCGGCCTTGCCGCGCTCCTTCATCGCCGGGCTGCTTTCGGTCGTCAGCATCACGACGTTGACCGTCGAGTTCGCCAGTTCGCCGCGGATCTTCTCGACCATCGTCAGGCCGTCCATGTTCGGCATGTTCACGTCGCTGATCACGAGGCGCACGCCGGGCGTCGCCTTGAGCTTCGCGAGGCCGTCCTTGCCGTCGACGGCCGTCGCGACGTCAAGCCCGTGATTGCGCAGGAAGCCCGCGACCTCGTCGCGCACCGTACCCGAATCGTCGACCACCAGAATCTTTGCCATGTCGTATTCCCCTTCCTTTCCTTGTTGCTGACTTCAACATTCAAAACAGTTCGAGTTCGCCCGATTCGACCATCGGCCCCACGTCCTGCACCGATTCGCGGAAATCCTCCGGCGACCAGCTGAGGCTGAACACGAAGCGCTGGTCGAGGCAGACGGATCGCCCCGATGCCGGGTCGGTCATCCGGTACTTGAAGCAGAGCTGCGGGCAATCGCCGCCGAACGAGATGAACTTCTGCTTGTGATTGACGACGAGCGGCACCTGCACCGGATGGCGCGCCAGTGCCTCGGCATCGCCGAGATAGCGGTTCTTGAACGCACCCCACACGAGGTTGGTCAGCTCGCCGAGCACGCTGTTCACGTCGCGGAAATCCGGCGCGCGGCCGGCGTCACGCGTGCCGCCGAGCATGTCGAGCAGCGGCTGCTCGCTCGTCTGCAGCAGCATGTAGCCGCGGCACCACGCACTTTCGAGCGCGATCAGGCTGAACACTTCGCCGAAGATGATCTGGTCGCGCACGATGCACGGCGTCTCGTGCTCGATCGTCATGCCCGGGAACAGGCTGTCGATGCGCGCCTCGGTGATCTCCGAGATGCCGCGCACGAGCGCGTTCGGGTAATCGCGGCCGAACAGGTATTCGTCGATCGCGCGCTTGAGCGGCGTCATGTCGTCCGCGACGTAGGCCGCGCACGCGACGCGCGCAAGCGCTTCCGGCAACCCGTCGCGCGACGCGAGCGATTCGCGGCGCAGGATGATCGGCAGTTCGGGGCGCAGCGCATCGATCTGCGTCGCGATGATCGCGCTCTCGGCCGGCGAGCCGCCGTAATCCTCGGCCAGCAGGATCGCGCCGAGGTCGATGTTCGAGCGCAGCACCTTCAGCAGCCGGTTGCGCCGCACGGTCAGTCCGACCAGGTTGTGCTCGTCGCAGAAACGCTTGATCGTATCGGCATGCGCGCGGCTGTCGTCGAGCACGAGCACCTTGCTGACAGGCTTGTCTAAAGTCATCTCAAGGGTTCCTAATGGTCTGTCAGGGTCGGTCAGAACAGTTCGAGTTCGCCGCCGGTATCCACCGTGGCCGACTCCGGCACATGGAAATCGACCGGCGCGTTCGCGCACACGCACAACGTCGCACCGACCCGCACGTCGCCGTCGAGCGTCAGGTCGTAGGCGGCCACGTGATTCGGTGCCAGCGCGGGCAGGTAGTCGATGCTCGATCCGCTCAGCAGATAAGGCGTCGACATTCCCAGGTCCGGAAACGGTGCGGTCAGTGCCTGGTTGATCGCGCCGCAGCACAGGTTCGCGACTTCCATGAACGCTTCGGACAGCGGCCGCTGGCTGCTCGTGCCCGCCGTCGCACCGGCGAAATGACGACGCGTCGCGTCGTCGTCGCTGAAGCGCAGCGCGAGCAGCAGGCGGAAATGCAGCGCCGAGATCGTCAGCACCGCGACATGCTCGGGCACCTTCGGCTTCGTGCGCGACTTCGCGAGCGCGTGATCCTGCCCGTCGTGTGCGTGGCCGGCGGCAGGCCGGATGTCGCACGCGCCGCCGGACGCGAGCCGCGTGCGCGCCGCGTCGAAGAAGATCCGTTCGAAGCCGGCTTTCGCCTGCGCGCTGATCACGCCGCACCTCCTTCGATCCGCGCGTGCAGTTGCCCGGCCAGCGTCTCGACGGTCGCGAGCGCGGCCGTGATCATCTTGCCGCCGGCCTGGATGTCCTGGAACGTCGCGGCCGTCACGAGATCGTTGCGGTTCAGGCTGTCGCGATAGCTGTTCGACAGCTGCTGCGAGCGCGCGGCCAGTCCGCGCACCTCGCTCGCGACGATCGAGAAGCCGCGCCCGGCCGTACCGGCGCGCGCGGCCTCGATCGACGCGTTCAGCGACACGATCGACACGTGCGCGACGATCGCCGACAGTTCCAGGTTCTTCGTGCGCATGTCCTGGTTCTGCGTGGTCAGCGAGATCATCTGCTCGTGCCAGCGCTCGAAGGTGCCCGCGAGCCCGCGCAGACGCGCGGCTTCGT
>NZ_CAJNKE010000771.1 GCF_905232215.1 Burkholderia sp. LMG 13014 | reverse complement strand
GGCAACGGCTCGCTGATGCGCTGCTTTCCGGTGGTCATGGTCGCCGGATCGCGCGATGAAGCGATCCGGCTCGCGTGCAAGCAGAGCGTCGTTACGCACGGCCACGTGCGCTCGCAACTGTGCTGTGCGCTCTATGGCCTGACGGCAATGGGCATCGTCGAAGGCCAGCCGGCGCCCGATGCGGTGCGCACGGCCGAAGACGAGTTGCTGGCGCGCTACGCGGGCACGGCCGACGAGATCGAACTGAAGATCGTGCTCGATGGCCGCTTCGATGCGCCGCAAGGATCCGGTTACGTGGTCGACAGCCTCTGGTCGTCGATCCACTGCCTGCTGTCGACGGGCAGCTACGAGGACTGCGTGAAGCGCGCGATCGCGCTCGGCAACGACACGGATACGACGGCGGCCATCGCCGGCAGCCTCGCCGGCGCGCTGTACGGCGAGTACGCGTTGCCCGATCGGTGGGTCGCGGCGCTGCACGGGAAAGAACAGGTCGAGGGCTGGCTCGCGAAACCGTAAGCGCTCGAAGCGAATACGCGGCAAATCGCGGAAGGAGATCGGATGGGGCAGTACGCGGACGCAGACTGGTACAGACAAAGCGTGGCCGACTACACCGCGCAATACGGTGCGGTTCCGCCGCCGTGGGTGGTCGCAGCCGATTCGCATCCGTACAGCATGCGGTGGCGCATGGGCGGCGGCGAAACGTTCATGATGGTGTTTCAGGAATGGTGGGAACAGCACGCGTGGCAGGAGCGCGAGCGCGTGACCTACTTCCTGAAGTGGCCGCCTCCGCCGCGCTGGATTCCGTGGATGGCCGACGTGATCTGGGATCTCGAACCGTGGGAAGCGGACGGCGAATTCGACTACACGCGCTACTACGTGCAGCTCCAGCAGTTGGGATTCGGCGGGACCGCCGACGTCGACGCCGACATGGAAGACAGCCGCTGGGATTGATACAACCGGGCCATCACCGGCCCGGCCGCGTCACGCGTCACGCATCATGCATCACGCGCGCCGGTCGCTCGCCAGCAACCCGTACAACGCGCTGTCCGACACTTCGTCACCGACGATCCAGCGTTCGCGCAGCAACCCTTCCCGCACGAAGCCGAGCCGTTCGAGCAGCCGCGCCGAGGCGGTGTTACGCGGATCGATATCGGCTTCGAGCCGGTTCAGCCGCAGCGTGCCGAACGCGTGATCGATCACGGCCGATGCCGCTTCGCGCATGTAACCGCCGCGCCAGAACTCGCGCCGCAGGCTGAAGCCGATCTCGGCGCGCCGGCATTGCTCGTTTGCATGGAACAACACGCATTCGCCGAGCGCCTCGCCGGTTTCCCGCAGCTCAAGTACGCAGATCAGGTCCTGCCCGCTCGCGGACGTCTTCACGTTGCGCGCGACGCGCTCGATCGCCTGTTCGATGTGCGTCATCGGCGAGAACGAGAAATAGCGCATCGCCTCCGCATCCGACCAGATCTCGAAGAAGGTGTGCGCATCGGCTTCGCGTAGCGGCCGCAGGACGAGGCGGGACGTATCCAGCGTGACGGGTTCGAACAGAGGCATGGCGACAGTCGGTCGAAAACGGGATCGTGAATTAGAACACGCAAGCCGCAAGCCGGCCATGTCGTGCATGCGCGCGCCCCGCCTTGCAACCCGATCATGCCAAACAAAAAGGCCCGGACATCGCCCAGGCCTCGTCACTCCATCCGTTACCGCCAGCCGCGCTTACGCTTCAAGCGCTTCGAGCACCTTCCCCTTCGTCTCGATCCCGACGAAGTGCACGGTCACGGCTGCGATCAGCGGCACGATGCCGATCAGGTAGAACGCCGGCGCGAGGTTCCCGCCGATGATCGCGTGCGGCACCACCATCGGCGCGACGAACGACGCGATCTTCAACCATGCGCTGCCGAGCCCGCAGCCCGACGCGCGGATGCTCGTCGGATACTGCTCCGGCGTATAGACGTACGCGGTGATGAACCCCGACGCCATCAGCCCGAGCGACAGCGAGCAGAAGATCGAGACGACATACACCGACGACGCGTGATAGACGCCCGCGAATGCCAGCGACAGCGCGCACAGCACGAACGACCACACGATCACCGGCTTGCGGCCGAGCTTGTCGACGAGCAGCGCCGACGCCAGCGACCCGAGCACGCCCATCACCGAGCCGATCACTGCGAGGTTCAGCGCAAGCTGCAGCGGCGCGTGATAGAAGTTCTTGTAGATCGTCGGCAGCCACGTCGACAGCCCGTACTGGATGAACCCGCAGGTCGCCCACAATGTCGCCACCGCGAGCGTGCGCTTGCGATAGGCGGCGCTGAACAGGTCGCTCATCTTGCGCTTCGGATGCTGCCGCACCATCTCGTCGAACGCGGCCACCTGCGTGACCGGCGGCAGCTCGCCG
>NZ_CAJNKE010000770.1 GCF_905232215.1 Burkholderia sp. LMG 13014 | reverse complement strand
AGCTGACGGCGAGCGGCGCCGACGGCTCGCTCGCGGGGTTGCGGGCCACCGATCCCTGTCCGCTTCCGCTCAGCCTGGGCGGCATGCTCGGTCTCGCGTTCGACCGGATCGACGACGCGCGCGATACCGCGCAGCTCGCCGCGACCATCGGGCTCGAGGTGGATGCGCAACTGCTCGCCGATGCATCGCCCCATGATCGGGCCACGCTCGACGCACACCTGCGGCTGCTGCTCGAAGAGCGGATCGTGTATGCGCAGCACCGGCGCGATCGTGTGTTCTATGCGTTCCGGCACGCGCTGATTCGCGACGCGGCCTATGAATCGATGCCGCTCGCCGTGCGGCGCGGCAACCATGCGCGTGTCGGCCGTGCGCTGACCGCGGAAGCCGATCGCGGCGCGGGTGCGCACACGTTCGGTGTCGCCGGGCACTTCGCGCGTGCGGGGGGCCTGACCGACGCGATCGCCCATGGCATCGACGCGTCGCGTCGCGCGCTCGCATGCTCGCGGTACGACGATGCGATCCGCTATGGGCAGTGCGTGTTCGACTGGCTCGGCAACGCCGACTACGCGCAACGTGAACATGACAGCGCGCGCATCCGTGCGACGTTGACGCACGCGACGATGGCGCGGTTCGGCTGGGCGAATCCGCAGGTGCGCGAACATGCGGAGCAGCTGTTGCGGCAGATGCAGACGCTCGACGACCCGGAGCTCGAGATCAGCGCGCTATGGACCTTGTCGACCTACTACCACGTCGCCGGCGACCGTCCCACCGTGCGCGAGATCGGCTTGCGGCTCGATGCGCTCGCGAGCGAGCGTGGCGATGCCGGGGCTCAGGTCGCGGCGGACGCGATGCGCGGCATGAGCCTGTGGGTCGACGGCCACTATGCGCGCGCCCGCGCCGCGTTCGACGCGGTGCTGGCAGGCTACGACGTGCGGCGCGACGCGGATCACCGGCGCATCCTCGGGCTCGATACGCGCGCGTGGACGATGGCGTCGCTGGCCAGCGTGCGCTGGTGCATGGACGACGATCCACAGGCCGCGCTCGCGTTGGCGCACGACGCGGTGTATTGCGCGACCTGCCTCGATCATCTGCCGACGCTCGGCGTCACGATGATGTACCTCGCGCGCACCTACCAGCTCGCGGGCGATCGCGACGCGGCACTCGCGCTGTCGGAAGCGATCCTGCGCCTGTCGGAGGTCCACCGGTTGCGCGCGGTCGGGCACTACGCGGCGATCATTCGCGCGTGGGCGCAAGGGGATCGTGCGGGGGTCGTCGCGCATCTCGATGCGCAGCGGCAGTCGGGCGGGTTGCTCGGGCTGACCTACTACACGTCGCTGCTGGCCGAGCTGGATGCCGCGGGCGGCGATTACGGCGCCGCGCTCGCCCGGATCGAAGAATGCCTCGCGTGGTGCGAGTCGACCGGGGAGCGGTATTACGAAGCGCAACTGCTGCTGAAGAAGTGCGAGTACTTGCGCCTGGCCGATCCGCGATGCGGCGGCGTGGCCGCGCTGGACGCGTGTCGGCGTGCAGTCGAAATTGCAACAACGGCGGGCATGGGCCGCATCGCCAGGTTCGCCGGAGCGCTGTTGCAGTCGTTGCCGTAAGTGGTTCAATTCGTCAATCAGGAGAACAGAGAGATGAGCAAGGATCTTCGATTACCGACGTACGAACAGTTTCTCGAATACCGTGCCACCGTCATCCGGGCGATCGCGCTGGCATGGCATTCGCCGGCGTTTCTCGACGAACTCGAGGCCGATCCGATCAAGGCGCTGCGCGAGCATTTCGACTATCACTTTCCGTTCCGGCTCGACCTGAAGGTGCAGCCCAAATCGTCGGTGTGGACGCCGACCGTCAACGGCGACTGGACGGCCGGCCGCAGAAACAAGCTCACGCTGTACCTGCCGCCTGCACCGGCGGACGAGGCGCAATTCGCGCAGGCGCTGGCTGCCTACAACGCGAACCACATCACCATCATGGAATGACCTCGGGGAAACCGACATGGCAAACAACAACGCCAATCCGACGCTCGAATCGATGCTGGAGTTCCAGAAGGTCTATCTGCGCGCCATCGCGCTCTCGTGGCGGGACCCGGAATTCAAGGGCGAGCTGCTGGAGAAGCCGCTGGAGACGCTCGCGAAATACTTCGGTTACCAGTGTCCGTGGATCGTCGACATCGAGGTCGTCAAGACGCCCGGCAATCATGGCTGGACGAACCATGGAAGCGGCAGCGGGAGCTGGAACCTGCCGCGCAACGTGATGACGGTCGGCATACCGGAGCAGCCCGCGAGCCTGGACGAGGAGGCCGTTGCACTCGCGGCCTACTGCGACGCCGGGCCGAGCTACCTGTTTACCTGCTGCTGACGCGGCGCGGCCGCGCCGTGTGCCGTCGCGCGGCC
>NZ_CAJNKE010000769.1 GCF_905232215.1 Burkholderia sp. LMG 13014 | reverse complement strand
CGGTGCGGCGATCACGCTCAATTCCGTCGAGGTGACGGCCAACCGGCGTCGCGAGCCGGCGCGCGAAGTGCCGATGAAGGTCGACACGCTGTCGAGCGATGCGCTGCAGAAGTCGGGTGCCACGAAGCTGAGCGATTACCTGTCGACGCAGCCGGGGGTCGGTTTCAACAGCGGCGGCGGCCCGGGCCAGGGCACGATCTCGATGCGCGGCGTGACGGCCGGCAAGGACGTCGGGCCGACCGTGGGCGTGTATGTCGACGATACGCCGCTCGGCTCGAACACCGTGTCGGGCGGCGGGGCCGCGCTGGCCCTGGACATGGGGCTGCTCGATCTGAACCACATCGAGATCCTGTTCGGGCCGCAAGGGACGTTGTATGGCGCGGGCGCGATGGGCGGCCTGCTGAAATACGTGACCAACCAGCCGGATACCGAGAGCTTTTTCGGCAGCGTCGGGACGATGTTTTCGTCGACCTGGCACGGCGGCCTCAACAACACGACCAACGTCGTGCTGAACGTGCCGCTGAAATCCGACGTCGCCGCGCTGCGCATCGCCGCCTTCAACAACCACGATGGCGGCTACGTCGATGCGACGGGCGCGGCCGCCGGCACGCGCATCAACCGGAGCGACACCACCGGCGTGCGTGCGTCGCTGCTCATGACGCCGACCCGCAAGCTCACGTTCCGCTTCACGGCCACGCTTCAGAACATCAACAGCAACGGCCAGAACTACGTCGACTACGGGATGAATGGCCGGCCCGCGTACGGCGCGCTGACCAAATTGCAGGATTCGCAGGAACCGTATCACCAGAGCAATCAGTTCTACACAGCAAATGCCGAATACGATTTCGGCTGGGCGCGACTCAATGCGATTTCCGCATACCAGTCGCTGCGCACGTCGACGACGCTCGATTTCACGCCGTTCTATGCGCCGATTCTCGCGGCGGGCGGACTCGACGTCAGCACCGTCACGCCCAGTTCCACCGTCGGCACCAACAAGGTGACGCAGGAGCTGCGGCTGACTTCGCCCGGCAACCGCACGCTCGAGTGGGTCGCGGGCCTCTACTACGACCATGAGCACAGCAACACGTTGCAGGTGTACCGCGCGACGGCGGGCGGCCGCCCGCTCGGCGATCTGGAGCGGCTCGGCTTTGCGGGCAGTTACCAGGAGTTCGCGGCCTACGGCGACGTCACCTACAACCCCACGTCGCGCATCGCGCTGACGGCCGGCATGCGGATCGCGCACAACAGCCAGGACTACCGGCAGGAGACGTCCGGCCTGCTCGTGCCGACGCCGCTATCCGCGCCGGGCACGTCGTCGGATACGAGCAAGACGTACATGTTCACCGCCAGCTACAAGCTCACGCCGACCAGCAACGTCTATGCGCGCGTCGCGAGCGGCTATCGCCCGGGCGGCCCCAACAGCATGGCGGTCAGCGCGGTGACTGGGCAACTGATCGCCGGCAATCCCACCTACAAGCCCGACACGCTGTGGAACTACGAGATCGGCTACAAGGCGGATCTGTTCGACAACCGCGTCTCGGTCGCGCTGTCGGCTTACGACATCGAATGGCACGACATCCAGCAATACGGCGCGGTGGACGGCGTCGCGCAACTCGTCAACGCGGGCAATGCGCGGATCAAGGGCCTCGAGGCATCGGGCGTCGTGCGGCCGACGTCGGCGCTGTCGTTCAATGCGTCGCTCGCCGCGATCGACGCGTACCTGACGGAAGGGGCGCCGAGCGTCGGTGCGCGCACGGGCGACCGGCTGCCGAACACCGCGAAGTTCGCGGCGTCGCTGGGTGCGAGCTGGCGTTTCCCGCTCGGCCAATGGTCGGCCACGGCCAGTGCCGCCGAGCGCTTCGTGGGCGAGCGTCATGCGAGCTTCGCGGGCGCCACGGGCTCGCCCGATTTCATCCTGCCCGCCTACGCGGTGACGGATCTCCAGTTGGGCGTGGACCTGCGGTACGCGAGCCTGTCGTTCTTCGTCAGGAACCTGTTCAACCGCGAAGGGCTGCTGTCCGCCAATACGAGCTATGTGCCGCTGGGCGGCAACGTCTGGGCATCGGTGATCCAGCCCCGCACGATCGGCGTGCAACTGAGCGCGCCGTTCTGACGCGCGGACGATTCGAGGAGCTTCCATGTTTGCGCATTCCGCCCCGGCCCGCAGGCTTGCCGGACAACCGCGCCCGTTCCGGCAGACCAGTCGCCATCCCGTGCGCCGCTACGGCGGTATCGCGGCCGTCCTGCTGCTGCACGCGGCGCTGATCTACGCGTTGCTGAACGGTCTTGCCAATCGCGTGACGGAGATCGTCCAGCATCCGGTCGACGTACGGATCATCGAGCCGGTCAAGCCGCCGCCGCCACCCCCTCCGCCGCCGAAGCCGATCGTGAAGGCGTTG
>NZ_CAJNKE010000768.1 GCF_905232215.1 Burkholderia sp. LMG 13014 | reverse complement strand
CGCGCCGAACAGCGCGATGGCGAACGCAGCGACGCGGCGCGCGTCGATCCGGCCGAGCCACAGGTACGACGGCACGGTCGCGAGGCTGAACGCGCCGAGTTCGACGAAGAAGTAGGTGCCGATCTGCGATGCGGATAGCCCGAGCTGCGTTGCGAGCTGGCCGGCGACGGCGGGTGCCACGAGCAGCAGCAGCGGCGTGATGGCCGCGAACACGACGAGCGCGACGAGCGTCGAGCGCGCGAAGGTCGAGGCGCGGCCGTCGGGCGGGAGTACGGCATCCGGAGAAAGGGTTTTCATGGCGGGCTCTCGTGTGGGGAATCAGAACAGGTGGTACATGCCGACCATCGCGCCGAACTGCGATGCGCCGGCGAGCGGCGTCGGGTCGTATTCGTAGACGGTCTGCGAACTCTGGCCGCTGTTGCGCGCGTAGCCGAGGTTCACGTAGGCGACGGTGCGTTTCGACAGCGCGTACGTGGTGCTCGCGATGAACAGCGTCGGGTGGCCGATCGCCGGCGTGCGCGAGTCGGTGTGGTAGACACCCGCGTTCAGGCCGATCTCGCTCGACATCTGGTAGCGCGCACCGCCCCAGACGATCGTGCGCGCTGCGTCGAGGTCGCCGGTCAGGCGTTCGACGCCTGCATAGACGGTGAGCGGCAGCGTGGCAAACGCATAGCGCGCGGCGAGCGTGCCGAGTTCGCGGCGTCGTGCGGACGTGTCGTCGGCCGCTGAGATATCGCCATGCGCCTGATGCAGCACCGCGCTGACCGACAGGCCGTTGCTCGTGTACTGGCCGCCGAGTTCGAGCACGCGTCCGGCGCGCGTATTGCCGGCGACGCCGGACGTTGCGGCAAGCGCCTCGACATCGAAACCGGCGAACGTCGGCGACTGGTACTTGACCGAGTGGTCGATGAAGTTCGCATTCATCGGCACGATGACGCCCTGGCCGCTGTACGACGCGTACCAGAGCGGGTCGTAGAACAGTGTCTTGTCGAACAGCACGCTGAACTGCCGGCCGAGCGTGACGGTGCCGACGGGCCCCGCGATGCCGACGTATGCGCCGCGGAAGAAGGCATAGCCGGGCACGGTCGCGGTGCCGTCGTTGAGGTTGAGGCCCTGTTCGAGCTTGAACAGCGCCCGCCAGCCGCCGCCGAGATCCTCGTGGCCCTTCAGCCCGATCTGTGAAGGCAGGATGCCGTAGTTCTGCAACTGCACGGCCGAGTGGCGCCCGTCGGCATGGGTCAGGTATTGCACGCCGGCGTCGAGCGCGCCGTACAGCGTGAGGGACGACTGCGCGTGCGCAGCGACACTGCACGCGGCAAGCGTCACGACGGCCGCGGCCGTGCGGATGAAGCGGGGTTTCGTCACGTGGGGTTCTCCATACCGTCCTGCATCGGTTTGTCGTTGGTGTTGTCGCGACGCAGTGTCCGCAGCGGGAAAACCTTCGAACAGTCGTCCAGATGAACGGTGCGGAAAACCCGCGGTGCACGGCATGCATGCGGCACGCGCCGCGGCGCGGCGTGCTGCGGAGCAGCAACGTGCGGTGCACCGTTCAAATGGATGGGGCTGGCGCCCGTTCCGGCACCGTGGCCTGTCAAAAAAGCCGATCGCTATAATCGGCCGGTGTCGTTGTGCACATCAGCAGCCAGATCGGGCAAGGGAGCGGAAGGTGAGGATCACGACGGATATCGGGCAGGATCTCGATGCGCTGCGCGACGTGCCGGCCGCCATCGTGCTCGACGACTTCGCGTGGCCGCCGCTGCCATCCCGGCGCGCCGATTTCGACGGCGTCACGCGCGGCGACGCATCGCAGCGCGAACTCGGGCTGATGCTGCTCGACCTGTACGCGGTTGCTGCCCGGTCCGCCATCGGCGAATTTGAATACCGGTTCTTTTCGCTGCTGCAGGTGCTCATTCCATTCGACGCCGCCTGGACGGGCGTCGCGACCCATGTGCCGACCGGCCCCGTGATGCACAACAGCTTCCTGTACCGTCTGCCGCACGCGTTCTTCCGCGACTGGAAGCGCGTGCGCGATTGCGACCCGCTCGCGCACCGCACGCTGCGCGGCGCGCACGGCCACGCGGTCCGGTTGTCGGTCGTCGAACCGGGGCTCGATGCCCGGTTTCGCGACTGGTGCGTGAAATACGGGCTCGCGCAACTGATGTGCGTGTGTACGCTCGATCGCCGTTTCGGTCTGACGACGTTCATGTCGATCTACCGCCAGGGCCTGAATCGGCCGTTCAGCGACGACGACGCACGCCGTTTCGAGGAAGTGATTCCGCATCTCGCGGCCGCGCTGACGATCAATCGCGCCGCGCAGCTCACGCGCGAGCGCGGCGATACGGTCACACCGGCGGTGCGCGCGCTGTGTGACAACTTCGGCGTGCTCCACCACGCCGATC
>NZ_CAJNKE010000767.1 GCF_905232215.1 Burkholderia sp. LMG 13014 | reverse complement strand
GCCGGTCGTCGGCATGTCGCCGCGCGAGTGCCGCTTCGACGTTCATGCCGATCAACGCGAGTTGTGCGTCGATGAACTCAATGCAGCGTGTGCGGCAATGCTCGGATACCGGTGCGACGGCCAGCAGCACCGGCACGATCGACACGGTCAGGTAGCCGCCAGGCGCCAGCCGCGACACTGCGTGCTGCACGTCCTGCCCGCCGCCGCCCAATGACGCGAACACTGCATCACGCCACACCGCGCGCTCGAACACGAGCGCATCGCGATGTGCGTCGAGCGCCGCACGGTCTGCGACCTGTCCGGCCGTCACCAGCGGAATCGGGAATGACGATTCGACCGAAGATGGCGCGCACGCCGTTTCGACGATGCAGTTCGCGCCGAGCCATCCGGCATCGTCGCGTCGCGCGGCCAGCACGCGCGACTGCAATCGGTCCGGCACCATCGGATCGAGCGGCACCGCGCGGCAGATCGACGGCTTGTCCGCATGCACGCTGCAGCGGCCATCGTCGGCCAACGCCGCGCAACGGCCAAGCGACGGATAGTCGTAGCCCTGCAGCGTCAGCGCGATCCATTCGTTCCCCGCACCGCCGGTACGATGAAACACCCGCTCCGCCAGCGCATCGCAAGCCGCGACGTCGTCCGCGTCGAGCGCGTGCTCGCGGCCACCCGCACGCCAACGCTCGCCGATCCGCCGCTTCGGCACCCGACGGATCGTCAGCGCGCCGACGAACCGATGCCGATGCTGGAACAGTTCGCGCAACGACAGCGTCGGCGCGCTATTGCAGCAGCGTCCGCATGCGTTGCACGCAAGCAGGTACGTGTCTACCACGGCCGCCGCACCGAATCCTGGTAGCGCGTGAGGATGAAGCGCGCGACGTCGTCCGAGTGATACGCGGCGACGAGCTGCGTCACCCACGGCTTCGCACGATCGGCATCGCGCACCGTCAGCACGTTCGCATACGGCGAGCGCGCATCCTCGAGGCTGATGCTGTCGCGCGCGGGTTGCAGCCCGGCGCGCGCGGCATCGTCGCTGTCGATCGCGACGAACGCGGCCGTCCCGAGCGCCGCGTAAAGGCGATCGCGGCGCAACGCAACGAGCTTCAGCCCGAGCCGGTTGCCAGTCACGTCACGCAGCGTCGCGTGCAGCCCCGCCTGCTCGCGCAGCGTCACCAGCGTGTCGTTCTGCAGCAGCACGAGCGCGCGTGCCATCCCGCGCGGATCGGCCGGAATCGCGACCGTCGCGCCGGGCTGCAGTTCGTTCAGGTTCTTCAGCTTGCGCGAATAGAGCGCCATCGGCAGCGTGACGGTCGGTGCGACGTCGGTCAGTGCGTAGCGTTTCTGCGCGCGCGTCGCGGCAAGCTGCTGCGCATCCTCGAAGCTGGCTGCGTCGATCCGGCCGTCGGCCAGCGCCGCGTCGATGCGCGACGCATCGTCGAATTCGACGACGTCGACACCCAATCCTCGCGACGCGGCGACCCGCTTCACTTCGTCCAGGATCTGCGCATGCACGCCGCGCGTCACGCCGACGCGCACGGCCGGAGCGACTGATTCGGCTGCCACCGTCGACCCCGGATGAACGCCCCCGCACGCAACGATCAGCCACGCACCCACGTAAAGCATGACGCGCTTCATGTTGCATCCCTCAGAATCGTGCGGAACCCGATATGCGACGCGCCGAGATCGGCTTCCTGCTGTTCGCGCGACGACGCGCGATAGCGCACGCAGTAGTCGCGCGAGCACAGGAACGAGCCGCCCTTGATGACCATCGGCGTATCGTGCTTTCGCGTCGGCGGCGCGACCGCCGCCGTGTCGCCGTTCGCATGCGGCTGGTGCGGCCCCGTGTATGCGTCCTTCGTCCATTCCCATGCGTTGCCGATCATGTCGTAGAGCCGGAACCCGTTCGCCGCGTAGCAGCCGACGGGCGCGAGCCCCGCGTGACCGTCCTCGGCCGTGTCGAGCACCGGAAACACACCCTGCCAGTAGTTCGCGGCCGGCTTGCCCTGCGCGTCGCGCGGCGCCGCGTCGAGCGACGCATCGTCGCGGCCGGCCTTGCCAGCGTATTCCCATTCGGCCTCGGTAGGCAGGTCGCGGCCGAGCCAGTACGCATACGCGAGCGCATCGCGCTGCGTGACGAGCGTGACCGGCAGGTTGCCGAGCCCGTCGACGCTGCTACCCGGCCCGCGAGGATGGCGCCACGACGCGCCCTTCACCCACGACCACCACGCAAGGTCGCGCGCGTTCATCTCGTCGCGCGTCGGCACATGGAACACCGCCGCCCCATCCTGCTGCTCAGCCTCGGTCACGTAGCCGGTCGCCTGCACGAATGCGGCGAACTGCGCGATCGTCACGTCGGTCTGGTCGATCCAGAACCCGCCGACACGCGTGCGGCCGTCGCCGACC
>NZ_CAJNKE010000766.1 GCF_905232215.1 Burkholderia sp. LMG 13014 | reverse complement strand
GCGCGTGTATCTTGCCGGCTGCGCTTCGTCAGGCGCGTCCGGTGTCACGTGTTCATCGGAGCTGGCAGGCCGGCCATCGTCCTCGGGCGACGCGCGTGCAGCGTCGGCCGGCACGCCGAACAGGTTGAATTGCCCGTCGGCGTGCGGCGCGTTGGCGTCGTCGTGCTGCTGTCGTTCCGGCGGCGCCTTGCGCCGCGTCCTGCCGTCACCCATGCATGCCCAGCGTGAAGCGCCGCCTAGCGCGGCAGCGCGTGTTCGTACATATAGCGCCGCGACCACGGCAGCGTCTTTGCGCTCTGCCCGGCCTTGCGGCACACGATCTGGAAGATCGACACGTCGTCGTGCTCGAACGCATACGCGCAGCCGGCAAGATACACGCGCCAGATGCGGAATTTTTCGTCGTCGACGAGTTGTCGCGCGGCGTCGGCCTTCGCCTCGAAGTTTTCCGTCCAGATGTCGAGCGTGCGCGCATAGTGCCGTCGCAGGCTTTCGACGTCAATCGCTTCCAGCCCGCCGCGCTGCGCGGCTTCCAGCGCGAGGCTGATGTGCGGCAGCTCGCCGTCCGGGAACACGTAGCGGTCGATGAATTCGCCGCCGCCGAGCGCCGTCTCGCCGCTTTCCGCGTCGGTCGACGTGATCCCGTGGTTCATTGCGATGCCGTCGTCGGCGAGCAGTTCACGGACCCGCGAGAAATAGAGCGGCAGGTTCTTGCGCCCGACGTGCTCGAACATCCCGACGCTCGTGATGCGGTCGAACTGGCCGTCGATTTCGCGGTAGTCCTGCAGCCGGATCTCGATTTTGTCTTCCAGCCCGGCGGCCTTCACGCGCGCGGTCGCGAGGTCGAACTGGTTCTGCGACAGCGTGACGCCGAGGCACTGTGCGCCGAACTTCTGCGCGGCGCGCAGCACGAGCGCACCCCAGCCGCAGCCGATGTCGAGCAGGCGCTGGCCAGGCTGGAGCTGGATCTTTGTCAGGATGTGGTCGATCTTCTTGATCTGCGCGGTGGCGAGATCCTCGTCGCCGTTCTCGAAGTACGCGCACGAGTACACCATGTTCTCGTCGAGCCACAGCTGGTAGAACTCGTTCGAGACGTCGTAGTGATACTGGATCGCCTTCTTGTCGGTGCTCTTCGAGTGATTGAAGTAGCGCTTCACGCGCGCCAGCTTGCTCGCGCTCGTCACCGTGTTGCGCGCGAGCGAGTAGCCGATGTTGATGATGTCCGACAGCTTGCCTTCGATGTCGATCTTGCCCTTCACGTACGCCTCGCCGAGATTGTCGAGGCTCGGTTCGAGCAGGAGCGGCAACGCCGACGCGCTGTTCACCTTCAGCGTGACCTGCGGCGCGCTGAAAGTGCCGAAATCGAGTTGATCGCCGTTCCACAGCACGAGGCGCGCCGGTATGTTCGCTTTCGCCCGTACTTCGTCCGCCCACTGTGCCAGCTTCTTTTCCCAGAACATTTGGATTCTCCGTTTGTTCGTTGAATCGAATACAGCCAAGTATCTTGACCGGCGCCCGCCGCTTGCGAGGCGGGCGCCCGAATGCAACACGAGACACGACCGGCGTGCGCCGGCGCCGCGCTTAAGGCGACAGGCGCGAGATCGACCAGCCCGGCGACGTGTCGGCGTCGCGCGTATAGAGCAGGCGGTCGTGCAGCCGCGACGGGCGGCCCTGCCAGAACTCGATCGAGTCGGGCACGAGGCGGTAGCCGCCCCAGTGCGGCGGGCGCGGCGGGTTGTCGCCGTAGCGTTCGCTGACGGCCTTTTCCTGCGCTTCGAGCGTCGCGCGGCTGTCGATCACGGCGCTCTGCTCGGACGCCCATGCGCCGATGCGCGAGCCGAGCGGCCGCGACGCGAAATAACGGTCGCTTTCTTCTGCGCTGGTTTTCTCGATCCGGCCTTCGATGCGCACCTGGCGCTCGAGCTCGATCCAGTAGAACAGCAGCGCGGCCTGCGGATGTGCGGCGAGATCGTGTCCCTTGCGGCTTTCGTAATTGGTAAAGAAGACGAACCCGCGTTCGTCGACGCCCTTGATGAGCACGATACGTGCCGACGGTCGGCCGTCGTCGCCGACGGTCGCGAGCGTCATCGTGTTCGGCTCGGGCAGCTTGGCGGCGAGCGCCTCCTTGAACCAGCGGTCGAACTGGGCGAAGGGGTCGGTGGCGACATCGGCTTCGTCGAGCGAAGCACGTGAATAATTGATGCGGAGATCGGCGAGAGTCGTCATGTTATGCAAACGCTTCAATCTGAAACCATTGTAGCCAACGCGCGAGAAACGTGCGTGTACAGTGGCGCGTGCGAGCGGGGAGTTCAGGCAAAATAGAGGGCTGCACGACTTACATTTTCCTTGCTGCCATGTCCGCCGCCGACGCTGCCCCGCCCAGTTCCTCTGATCTTACCCCGAC
>NZ_CAJNKE010000765.1 GCF_905232215.1 Burkholderia sp. LMG 13014 | reverse complement strand
CGAAAGCACGCGCCGCGTGTTCGTGCGCATCGATCCGGGCCAGCCGGAAAGCCGCCTCGTGCTGCGGCTGTGGCGTTATCCGTACGTGTTGCAGGACGCGCTCGGCATGCGGCCGCTGTGGTACGGCGCGATGTATCGCGAGACGCTGCACCGGCCGGCGCGGCTGATGACGATCGTGCACACGACGACGATCGACGATGCGGCGACGATTGCGAAAGCGCTGGCGGTCGAGTCGACGATCGAGCATCCGCCGGCGGGGATGACGGCCGCGCCGAAGGAGATGCTGCTGGTTTGGATGGTTCGGCCGTGAGCGGGCAGTGCGCCGCTTACGCGTGCGCCGGCTGCGCGGGGACGACGGACAGGCGCAGGCCGACGGTCTTGAGTACCGCGAGCAGGGTTTTCAGCGTCGGGTTGCCGTTGGGGGACAGCGTGCGATACAGCGATTCGCGGCTGATGCCGGCTTCGGCCGCGACGGCGCCGAGCCCGCCGTACGCTTCCGCGACCGTGCGCAGCGCGAGCAGGCCGGCCGCGCGGTTGTCGGGATCGTCGAGCGACTCCATCGCGACGCGCAGATAGGCGACGGCGAGTTCGCGGTCGGCGCCGAGTTCGGCGACTTCCGCGTCGTGGTGCGATACCGCAGCTTTGAGCTTGGTCATGTTTGCCTCCGTTTCCAGTTCGACCAGTGTTCCTTGGCGCGCCTGATGTCGTCGGGTTGACTGCCTTTGTCGCCACCGGACAGCAACAGCACCAGTGCGCTGCCGTACCGCCCGAAATACACGCGATAGCCGGCGCCGACGTGGACGCGCAGTTCGATCACGCCTTCGCCGACGGGCTCGCAATCGCCGAAGTTGCCTGTCTGCACGCGGCGCAGGCGTTCGCGAATCCGTGCCTGCGCAGGCTTGTCGCGCACGGCGTTCAACCATTCGGTGAAGGGCTCGCGACCGTCGTCGCGCTGGTAGCGAAGAAGTTCGAACTTGGATAGCATTGTAACTTATAAGCTACAAATAGGTGAAGGGTAAATGAGGTGGCTGTGTGAGCGGCCGGGTGGTGCGCGTATTGCCGAGTCGGGGCGACACACAACGCCGCATGCGCTGCAGTTGCAACGCATGCGGTGCTTTCAAGGGGCGGGATTTCAGGCCGCGAAGCCGGCTTCCCGGACGAAGATCATTCTTTCATCCGGTGCGTAGGCTGACGATTCGGCTGAATGGCCAAAGTCCACGGCCCGATGAAGGGCGCGTGCGGTGGGTGGGGTGTCTGGGGGAGCGGCGTAAAAGGCAGACCTGTCGGCGCCGGCGCGTCGCGCGCCTGGCGAACCAACAGGCCGTCCCGCATTACTGCTTCGCCGGCGCGGCCGTTGCGACCTTGTCGAGCGCGGCCGGGATGTACGTGTCGAGTTGCGCCGTGACCGATTCGTAGAAATCGATCGGCTTGCCCCACGCGTCGGGCACGTCGACGTGCTTCCCGGACGCATACTCGGCAAGCGTGAACACCTTGCCGGCGGCCGACGGATAGAGCGCGAGCACTTTCTCCTTGTGCTTGTCGGTCATCGTCAGGATCACGTCGGAATGCTTGATGTCGTTCGCGTTCAACTGCACCGAACGGTGCGCGGACGTATCGATGCCGCGGCGCTTCATCAGGATCACGCCGTTTTCCTCGGGCTTTTCGTCATACGGATCTTCGTCGACCGCGCGTGAAATCACCGCGATGTGCGCGTGGCGCTGCGCGATCAACTGGCCGGCGATCGCTTCGGCCATCACGCTGCGCCCGGTGTTGCCCGTATCGACGAACGCCACCTTCTTCGGCTCGTCGGCGAATGCCGAAGTCGCGCACTGGATGCCGACGCAACAGAGCAGTGCCAGCGTATTGAGGGTGTGCCTTCTTTTCATGATGTCTCCGCGAGGATGGGGGAGCCCCGGCGGCGCGCCAGGGCTTGCGGGAGATCATGACGGCCGCATGCGACGGAAAAAAATAAACGGCCGGTTTTCGCAAGACGGCGTCGCTTCGTGGCAAGCGAGCCCGGTGGCGACGCATGCGCCGTGCGCCCGATCGGGGAAGCCGCAAATCACGGCCCCGATCGCGGCGTATTACTGCTTCATCGTCACGCCGTGACCGCCACCCGCTCCGCCGCAAACCCCGCCAGCGTCCGCAACGCATCCCGCGCCGACCGCAGGTAAAACGCCTGCAGATGAAACACGTGCCAGCGCGCCGCATGAACCTCCAGCCGGCACGGCACGCCACAGGCCTGCGCATGACGGGCCAGCCGCTGCGCATCCGACAGCAGCACCTCCTGGTCGCCGGCCTGGACGAGCATCGGCGGCAATCCGCGCAGGTCGGTGTCGAGCGGGCCGCGGGCCGCCACCGACCCGGCGCCGTGATACCAGCGCAGCCCTTGCTCGAGCCAACCGCGACGGATC
>NZ_CAJNKE010000764.1 GCF_905232215.1 Burkholderia sp. LMG 13014 | reverse complement strand
GGCCGCGGCCGCCGGGCGCGTGGTTTACGCCGGGTCCGGCGTCAAGGCTTACGGCCCGCTCGTGATCCTGAAGCATGAGAGCGGGCTCATCACGGCCTACGGACACAACGGCAAACTGCTCGTCAATGAAGGCGACGCGGTGCGCCAGGGCCAGCCGGTCGCCGAAATGGGCACCGACGCAAGCGGCCGTTCGACGTTCGAGTTCGAAGTCCGCCAGAACGGCAAGGTCGTCGATCCGATGAACTTCCTGCCGCGCAACGGCGGCTGACGACGCGCTTCACTCCGTGTGCGCCGGGCGGCGCACACGTTCCCGCCTTCATCCTTTCCTGAACGTCACCGCGCCGGACGGTCTCGCGTGATTGCCGAGCCAGCGAATGCCCAGTGCGAGCGCCACCGCGCCGATCGCAATCAGCGAACACTGGATCGCGACCGGCAGGTAGCCGTGCGGCCGCGGATCGACGAACGGATAGGGATACCAGTTCTCCAGCGCGCCGCGCACGAGCGTATAGCCGAGATAGATGACCGGAAAGCCGAGCCACGCGAACGCGCTGCGCCACCGGATCGGCAAGCGCGGCTCCACGTACAGCCAGTCGCACAGCATGACGAGCGGCACGATCCGGTGCAGCACCCAGTTGTTGAACGCCGGCGTGACGTGGCGCAGCGCATCGAGCCGAGCGAGCAGGAGTTCGTAGACGATCGCGGTGATCAGGACGTACAGCACTGCGGCGCCGCGCATCGATTCGTAGCGGGCCGAGCCGGGGCGCGCGATGCGCCAGAGCCCGGCGGCGAGCATCACGGCCGCGTAGAGGCTGCTCAGTTGCGTGAAGTAGCTGAGGTAGTTGCCGAGATGAAAGCCCGGCAGGTGCCAGTAGTCGGCGACACTGTGCAGCGTGGTGGATACCGCGAGCAACGCGGCGGTCAGCCGATAGGCCGCAACGAAGAACGCCTTGCTCATGATGCCCGCGCGCCGTCGCACCAAAGCTCCATCGTGCCACAGCCGTTCTGGCGCGCGATGCGGATTTTCCATATGACGCTGCCGTGACGCGCGTGGGCGATTCGTCGGATATTTGCGCCGCGTCGTGCAAATCCGGGCGCACGTGCGGCTACAATCGGGGCAGTTTTACCGGGCGCAGGTCGGTTGCCGCATGCGCCCATCCCCGCATACAACACGAGACGAAGCATGAGAAACATCCTCGCGAAACAGACGCGCTACAGCTCGCCCGCGATCTTCTTCCACTGGGCCGTCTTCCTGCTGGTGGCGCTGGCCTACCTGGCCATCGAGATCCGCGGGCCGAAAGGCAGCGACAGCCGGGTGTTCTGGATGAACGTGCATCTCACCGCGGGCACGCTCGTGCTCGTGCTGTCGGTGCTGC
This sequence comes from Burkholderia sp. LMG 13014, assembly GCF_905232215.1. GTDB lineage: Bacteria > Pseudomonadota > Gammaproteobacteria > Burkholderiales > Burkholderiaceae > Burkholderia. The sequence goes on along the minus strand of NZ_CAJNKE010000764.1, from coordinate 1,043 downwards.
GCGTGCTGTGGCGAGCCGTCAGCCGCGTGCCGGAGGCGATTCCGCAGGCGGCGCTGCTGCGCTGGCTCTCGAAGCTGGCCCATGTCGCGCTCTACGTATTCATCATCGCGCAGCCGCTGCTCGGCATCATGATGATCAACCTGGGCGGCAAGCCGGTGTCGCTCGACTGGCTCGGCCTGTCGTTCACGCTGTTCGGCCCCGACAAGGCGCTGCGGCCGACGATCAAGGAAGCGCACGAGCTGATCGGCAACGCGTTCTACTTCGTGATCGGCCTGCACGCGCTGGCCGCGCTCTATCATCATTTCATCCGGCGCGACGACGTGCTGCGGCGCATGGCGCCCTGAACGGCACGTGCCGAAGCACGCGGCAGGCGGGGGCGCATGGTTGCGTTGACAACCATGCGCCCCCGGTTCGTTTACCGTCATCCGCGCTGGTCATCGCGTTAAACATTCTGTAACATCTCGGCTGTTTTTACATTCCGCTTACTCGTTGCCGAGCATGCTGCCCCGACATCGTCACCTGACCGCCTGGCTTGGCGTGCTCGCGATCTGGTTCGCGATCGCGGCGCCGCTGGTGTCGCAGTGGCGCGTAGCGCAGGCGGCCACGCCCGACGCGATCGTCTGCAGTGCAGAGCATGGCGCGCATCCGTCATCCGATGCGGGCCGCATGCACGATCATGCGCTGCATCTCGATGCATGCGGCTACTGCGGCTTCTTCGCGCACAGCCCCGCGATCGGCGGGCCTGCCGCCGCGGCATTCGCTTCCGTTCCCGCCGTTTCCGTTTCCGCCGTCGCGCCGCCTGCCATCGCGGCGCGCGCCGACCGCTATCCGCGCGCGTATCCGCGCGCACCGCCCGAGCGCGCCTGACGCGCTGTTTCCGTTCTTTCACCGCCGATATCCGTGCGGCCCGTCGCGGCCGCGTGGAGGGCGTTACTCGGGCTTTCGATCATGACCATTTTCCAGTTGCGTGCGCCACGGGCGTCACGCAATGCCGGTGCGCGGCGCATCCCGCGCGTGCTGAAACTCACCGTTCCCGCGCTGGC
>NZ_CAJNKE010000763.1 GCF_905232215.1 Burkholderia sp. LMG 13014 | reverse complement strand
CGGCTACGCCGCGCCGCATGGCGTCGGTGCCGCGGAATGACGGGGCGAAGACCATGATATTCAAGTTGATCGTTGCCCTGTTCGTGCTGTGGCGCATCGTGCGCTACTTCCGCCGGCGCGGTGGGCGCTATTCGGCCTTGTCGGCCCGCAAGCACTGGGCGTTGCTGCTCGCGCATCCGTACGTGGAAGCGACGGGATTCTCGGGTTTCGACGATGCGGACACGAGCCACCTGAACGACACGTCGCGCAAGTTCCTGCGTGCCCAGATGCTGCACCAGATGGAGTTGCGCACCGACGCGACGGACGACGATGCGCGTGCGCATCTGGCGCGCGTGCTCGAGACGCAGTGGTTTCGCGCCGACCTGCATGCGCTGCAGCCGACAGACGACCCGCGTGCGGCGCTCGCGTTCGCCTGTGCGCGGATGGCGTTCCTCGCGCGCGTGGCGATGCTGATGGGCTGGACCGAGCCGGACACCGCGTGGCGCGTGTTGTTGCTCAACGCGCAGCGTGCCCAGGACTGTTTCGACAGCTGGACGGATTTCGGCCACGCCTACGTCGCGGGCCGCAAGCAGTGGGTGGCCGGATTTCGCGCTGATCCGTTCGGCAAGGCGTTCGACGACGCGACGTTGCAACGCTGGCTCGCGCAGGGTGGCGGTGCATGGGGGCAGGCGGCGTGGCCGGGGCTGGCGGCGTTCGATCCCGAGCCGGTCGCGCAGCCGCGTTGATGTCGTGATGCCGCCGGCCGTTTGCTTCCTGCACCGTTTCCCATCCCTGTCGACGTCGACATGATCTCATCCGTTCATCCCCTGGTGCGACGTCTGGCGCTGTCCGTTGCGTGTGCGGTGCCGGCGGCGGCGCATGCCGTCGAGCCGGCTGCCACCGACCACCTGTTGCGCACGTTCATTCACGACAGTTACGGCAACTGGCGCGCGGACCGCAAGGGCTGGCAGTCGGACCCGGGCGATTTCATCTATGCATCGTGCGGCTCGCTGCGCGTGGCAACGGCCGACGGCCCGCGCTACTTGCTCGCGATGTGCGGCGAAACCGAGGCGGCCGAGCAGAACGGGAATCCGGGCATGGATTCGGACGGCACGACGGGGACGATCGACCTGTACGTGCTGAAGCCGGCGGCGGACGGCAAGACCCTCGAGCCGGTGGTGAAGAAGACGGACATCGCGTCCGGCAAGCGCGGCGAGCCGGGCGCCGTGCGCATCGAGCGGTACGGCCCGCACCTGTTCGGTTTCACGATTGGCGACGGTGTCACGCTGCAGGGCTACACGATGGCGATGCGGTCGATCTGGCTGCCGGTCGGCAATGCGCTCGTCGAGGCCGCTCCGCGCATCGACGAAGCGCTCGACAACATGGGATCGCTCGATTGCGGCAACGCGAAATCGCATTGCGAGAGCCGCACGTTCACGATCATGCCCGACACGACCGGCACCGGCGACGTCTATCCGCTGACGGTCACGGAAACGGGCACGCGCGGCGACAAGGCCATCCATGCACGCTATACGGTGAAGTTCGACGCAACACGCGGCCGCTACGTCGTGCCGAAGGCATTGCGCCAAGGGTACTGAAGCGGCCCGCCCGACGAACCGGGACACGATCTTCCGCAGCCCCGGTGCCTGCTTTAACAAGGCTAGTCACGCGCGCAATAGGACAAGTCAGAATTGCGCGAAAGTGTCGTGAAGCCGCGACTTTCACATTCGCTTGACAATTTTCCCGCACGCTGCCGGGTAATCTCCGACCTTTCACGAGACGGCACGCATGCGAGTGTGTCGCGCGTGGCGGGCCGGTTCGGTGCCGCCTCGCCGGGATGTCCGGCGACGCGCGACACGCGAGGATCGAACATCACATCGCCTGCCGGATTCACCCGTAACATAGGTAGTCCGAATCAATATGAAGGTATCCGGCATGGTGGGCGCCGCGATGGCGTCGAGCCTGCTGTCGCTTTCGGCAGGGACAGCGGCGGCGCCGTTGTCGACGTCCGATCCGCAGCGGCATCAGGAACAGCAGCTCGACGCCGTGCGTCGGCAGGCCCTTCAGTCCGCCGATGTGTTGACGCCGGAGGCGGGCGCACGTGGCGACACACTCAAGCTGCCGCCCGAAACGCCGTGCGTGCCGATCCGTTCGATCGAATGGCGCGGCGCGGCCGATTTCCCCTGGCTGTCGAAACAGGCACCGGGCGTCGGGCAGTGTGCCGGCACGCGCGGGCTCGCGGCGATTCGCAGCTGGGCCACCGATCAGCTGGTGGCGCGCGGCTACATCACGTCGCTTGCCGCGATTCCGGACCAGGACTACGCAGGCGGACGGGTGATCGTTGAGGTGCTGCCCGGCCGGATCGGTGCGATCGACGACGCGCAGGGCGGTATCGGTACGGCTCGGGGCGTATTTCCGCACGGACCGGGCGCGCTGCTGAACGTGCGCGATC
>NZ_CAJNKE010000762.1 GCF_905232215.1 Burkholderia sp. LMG 13014 | reverse complement strand
GCGCGCGGATCGCGGCCGGATCGCGGCCGGCCCAGCCGGCGATCACGACGCGCTCGATCTCGACGTCGACGGTGGCCGGCGCGCCGTGCCGGGAAATCACGTTGAACGACAGGGTTGGCATGCGGGTATCCGTTTGAAGTGCGAAGGAATGAATCGGCTGGCGGCGACGTTCAGTCCGCGAGCGGCTTGTGCGCGGTTTCGCGTGCGACGAGGAGCGCGATCGACGTGACGACGAGCGCGGCGGCGACGTACAGCGACACGGCCGTCGTCGTGCCCGTCTGCCGGAACAGCGCGGCGATCACGAGCGGCGCGAAGCCGCCGCCGACGATGCCGGCGAGCGTGTACGCGAGCGACGAGCCCGCGTAGCGCACGCGGGTCGGGAACTGTTCGGTGACGAACGCGCCTTGCGGGCCGTACATCACCGCGTGGATCACGAGGCCGATCGCGACGGCCGCGACGATCGCGCCGGGGCGGGCCGAATCGAGCAGCGTGAAGAACACGAACGCCCACACGATGCCGGCGAGCGCACCGGCGAGATACACGGGCCGGCGGCCGAAGCGGTCCGACAGCGCGCCGAAGAACGGCACCGCGAGCGCGTTGCAGGCCGTGCCGATCATTACGGCCGTCAGGGCGACGGGGCGCGACAGGTGCAGCACCGTCGTCACGTAGGTCAGCGTGAACACGACGATCAGCGCATACAGCACGTCCGAGCCGATCCGTGAACCGCCCGCGATCAGCAGGCGCTTCCAGTGGTACTTCAGCACGTCGGCGACGGGCACCTCGGCGGTCGCGTGCGATTCGGCGAGTTGCTCGAACTGCGGCGTTTCGTCGACGCCGCGCCGCAGCCAGAAACCGAACACGACGAGCAGCGCGCTGGCCGCGAACGGCACGCGCCAGCCCCACGACAGGAAGTCGCCCGATGTGGTCGACAGCGTCACGAGCGCGATGCAGCCGGTGCCGAGCAGCGTGCCGAACGACGGGCCGATCTGCGTCCACGAAGCGGACAGCCCGCGCCGTTTCTGGTCGCCGTGCTCGACCGACAGCAGCACCGCGCCGGCCCATTCGCCGCCGAGCGCGACACCCTGCACGAAGCGCAGCGCGACGAGCAGGATCGGGCTCAGGATGCCGGCCTGCGCGTAGGTCGGCAGCGCGCCCATCAGCGCGGTGGTCACGCCCATCAGCACGAGCGTGAGCATCAGCACCGCGCGGCGGCCGATGCGGTCGCCGAGATTGCCGAACACGAAGCCGCCGAGCGGGCGCGATACGTAGCCGACCGCATAGGTCGAGAACGCGAGGATCGTGCCGGCCAGCGGGTCGACCGACGGAAAGAACAGATGATTGAAGACGAGCGCGGCGAGCGTGTTGTAGATCGTGAAGTCATACCACTCGAGCGACGTGCCGATCATGCTCGCGGTCGCGAGTCGGCTGTTGCGGACGCGGCGGGGCGCATGGGCGGCGGGCTGGGCGAGAGTGCTCATGGTGTCGGGCATGTCGTGACGAAGGACGGGATGAAGCGCCGGGCGCGATGCGCGGGTGTGCAGCGCGCCTGCGATGCGGCCGGCGTGGGCGATCAGGCCGGCAGGGCGGCGGCAGCGGGCTCGGTTTCAACGTCGTCGCGCACCGCATGCAACGGCGCGGCGGCGCGCCACAGCAGGTCGAAAGTGCGCACGTCGTCATGTCCGGCGAGCGTGGCGGCCACGCGCCGCGTCGTGGCCGCATCGCTGCCTTCGATCAGCACGAGTGCATCGGCGGCCGGGCGGGCAGCCGCATCGGCGCCGATCGGCGCGGAGAGATCAGGCGCGGTGCGAAAGAGCCGCGCAGCGTGGATGCCCGGTTCGTGCAGCACGTCGTCGAAGCGCTCGCGCAGCTGCGGCACGTCGATGCGGTCCGGCGGCAGGACGAACAGCGCGAGATGCGCGCCTTCGCCGTCACCCGCCTCGATCGTCAGTTCTCCGACGCGCCGTTGCGTACCCGTCATGCGCTCGAAGTTCGCGAGCGACCAGGCGGTCTGCTGCGTGAACGCGCGCCGGTAAGCGTCGCCGCGGAACACGTCGAGCGCGTCCGTCACATACAGCGCGAGGTACTTGCGCGGGCCGCGATCGGTCGCACGAAAGCGCCGCGCATGCGTGAAGCCGGGAATCGCGACACGTTCCTGCATGTGCTCGCGGTCGTACCACGCGTTGAAATCGGCTTCGTGCGCGGGGTCGATATCCGTCCAGACGCAAAGCTGGCCGTGCGGAAGGGAAAGGCGGGTCATCGCGGGGTTCCTCGTGACGGGGGTATGTCAGGAACCGCAGTGTCCCGAAGACGGGCCACGCCCGTCCAACAAGAAAACAAATTCGCGGTGAACAGGTTTTCTTATGAGCGGCGCGGGCGGCGTTTCGCGGAGGGCGGGGCGGGCGGTGCGGATGGCGTCGTCCGCTTTGCTTTCGCCGGAGC
>NZ_CAJNKE010000761.1 GCF_905232215.1 Burkholderia sp. LMG 13014 | reverse complement strand
CGCCTCGCCGCTGATATTCACCTGCACGCACACGTTGAGCGGCGGCAGGTGCGCGGGGCGCTGTTCCGACAGGCGCTGCGCGATCTTCAGCCGGTCGACCGAATGAACCCAGTCGAAGCGTTCGGCCACCGGGCGCGTCTTGTTCGATTGCAGCGGCCCGATGAAATGCCATTCGAGGCTGGCGCGCAGGTCGGCGAGCGCGTCGATCTTGTCGATCGATTCCTGCACGTAGTTTTCGCCGAATGCACGCTGCCCGGCCGCATGCGCGGCGCGCACGTCGTCGGCGGGAAACGTCTTCGAGACGGCGAGCAGCGACACGGCGGCGGGATCGCGGCCGGCCGCACGGGCGGCGTCGGCGATGCGGCGATGAACGGATTCGAGACGGGCGGCGAGATCGGACATGACGGGCACGGAAGCAGGCATGGAGCGGATGCGCCGCGGCACGCGACGCATCGATCCGCCCATTATACGGACGCCGCGCGCGAGGCCCAGCGCCCATCCGTCATTCGCATGAACCGGCCCTAGCCGTACAGCAGATGCTCGACGAGCTGGATCCAGTGGGCGACCGGAATCTGCGTGCCGCTCTGCAGGTGCGCGATGCAGCCGACGTTGCCGGAGACGATCATCTGCGGTTCGAGCGCCTGCAGCTTCAGCAGCTTCTGCTTGCGCAACCGGTACGACAGCGACGGCTGCGTCAGCGAATAGGTGCCGGCCGAGCCGCAGCACAGATGGCTGTCGGCCGGCAGCCGCACGTCGATGCCGAGCGTCTCGAGCAGGCGTTCGACCTTGCCGCGCGACTGCTGGCCGTGCTGCAACGTGCACGGCGGGTGGTACGCGACCGTATGGATCGCGCGACGCCGCGCGAGCGTCGCGAGCTCGGCCTCGAACGCGAGCAGCACGTCGGAGATGTCGCGCGTGAGCGACACGATGCGCTGTGCCTTCTCCGCGTAGGCCGGGTCGTCGCGCAGCAGGTGCGCGTATTCGAGCACCGTCGCGCCGCAGCCCGACGCATTCATCACGATCGCCTCGACGCCCTGTTCGACATGGGGCCACCATGCGTCGATGTTGCGGCGCGCGTCGTCGAGCGCCTCGTCGTGATAGTTCAGGTGCAGGCGGATCGCGCCGCAGCAGCCCGCGTCGGGTGCAACGACCGTCTCGATGCCGAGCGCGTCGAGCACACGCGCGGTCGCGATGTTGATGTTCGGCAGCATCGACGGCTGCACGCAGCCGCCCAGCATCAGCATCTTGCGCGTATGCGTGAGGTGCGGCCATTCGAGCAGCCGCGTGCGCGGCGGCACCTTGTCGCGCAGCCGCTTCGGCAGCAGCGGCCGCACGTGCTGGCCGAGCCGCATCACCGGCGAGAACAGCGCCTCGTTCGGCACGAGGCTCGCGAGCAGGCGGCGCACGAGACGCTGCTGCACCGGGCGCGGCACCTGCGCCTCGACGTGCTTGCGGCCGATCTCCACGAGCCGGCCGTACTGGACGCCCGACGGGCAGGTCGTCTCGCAGCTGCGGCACGTGAGGCAGCGGTCGAGGTGCTGCTGCGTGCTGCGCGTGACGGGCGCGCCTTCGACCATCTGCTTGATCAGGTAGATCCGGCCGCGCGGGCCGTCGAGTTCGTCGCCGAGCAACTGATAGGTCGGGCAGGTCGCGGTGCAGAACCCGCAATGCACGCACTTGCGCAATATCGCGTCGGCCTCGTCGCCGTCGGGCGTATTACGGATGAAATCGGCGAGGTTCGTTTGCATCGAGCCCTCAGAGATCGGGGTAGAGCCGGCCGCGGTTGAAGATGCGCGCGGGGTCGAACGCGGCCTTCAGCCCGCGGTGGATTTTCATCATCGGGGCGGGAAGCGGCGTGAACACGCCCGCGCTGCGGTCGTATGCGTCGCCCGCGCGGAACAGCGTCGCGTGGCCGCCGGCCTGCTTTGCGCTCATCCGCACGGTCTGTGCATCGGCGTCGGTGATCCACCAGCGCTGCGCGCCACCCCATTCCATCAACTGGGTGCCCGGCAGGTGCATCGGTTCGGTGATCGACGGCAGCGCGAGGCGCCACAGCGCATAGCCGGGCGGGATACCGTTGAAGAACGGGTCGGTATGCTCGCGCAGGCCGGCCCAGAAGCGTTCGGCCTCGACCGCGTCGACGACTTCGCCGCCGAGCTGCGTCTTCGCGGATTTCACGGCCGCCTCGGCGCCCGACAGGCGCAGTACGAGCGTGCCGTTGCGCCACCCGCTCGCGCTGACGGGCAGCGGATGGCCGCCCCATTCGTTGAGCTTGCGCACTGCATCGGTCGCGGTCATCTCGAACTTCAGCGTGACTTCGGCGACGGGCATCGGCAGCACCTTGATCGACAGGTCGAGCATCAGCCCGAGCGTGCCGAGCGCGCCGGCCATCAGCCGCGACACGTCGTAGCCGGCGACGTTCTTCACGACCTGCCCGCCGAAGC
>NZ_CAJNKE010000760.1 GCF_905232215.1 Burkholderia sp. LMG 13014 | reverse complement strand
CACGCGGCCGTGCACGCGGAGCGCTGGCACGCCGGCATGCCGACCAACCTCGTGCTGGTGTCGGGCCCGTCGAAGACGTCCGACATCCAGCAGACGCTGGCCTATGGCGCGCACGGCCCGCGCCGCCTGTGGGTCGTGATCGTCACCGATGCGGCCGCCCGCCCGGCCGCCACTGCCCGCGAGGACCTCCCGCAATGAGCGACCACACGCTGCAATTCGTCGCCCCCGGCGACTTCAGGGCCCGCGCGCGCGCGGCGCTCGACGATCCCGCGCTGCGCAAGAGCTTCCGCGGCGCGATGGACTTCCTGCAGGGCAAGCGCGCGACCCAGTTCCCTGACGACGCCGAGCTGCAGCAGCTGCGCGACCTCGGCGAAGCGGTGCGGCAGCATGCGCTCGCGCAGTTGCCCGCGCTGCTCCAACGGCTGGAGACGAAGCTCACCGAAGCGGGCGTGCACGTGCACTGGGCCGAGACGGCCGCCGACGCGAACGCGATCGTGCTCGGCATCGCGCAGGCGAAGAAGGCGCACCGCGTGATCAAGGGCAAGTCGATGGCGAGCGAGGAAATCGAGCTGAACCATTACCTCGCGGAGCACGGCGTCGACTGCATCGAATCCGACATGGGCGAATTCATCGTGCAGCTCGCGGGCGAGAAGCCGTCGCATATCGTGATGCCCGCGATCCACAAGACGCGCGGCGACATCGCCGAGCTGTTCGAGGCGCACATCCCCGGCACGCGCTACACGGAAGATGTCGACGAGTTGATCCAGACCGGCCGGCGCGCGCTGCGCCGCGCGTTCGCCGATGCGGACATCGGCCTGTCGGGCGTGAACTTCGCGGCGGCCGACACGGGCACGCTGTGGCTCGTCGAAAACGAAGGCAATGGCCGCCTGTCGACGACGGTGCCCGACACGCACGTCGCGATCATGGGGATCGAGAAGGTCGTCGAGAAGCTCGAGCACATCGTGCCGCTGTCGAGCCTGCTCACGCGCTCGGCCACCGGCCAGGCGATCACGACCTACTTCAACCTGATCTCGGGCCCGCGCCGCGACGGCGAACGCGACGGCCCGCGCGAGCTGCATCTCGTGCTGCTCGACAACGGCCGCACGCAGGCCTACGCGGACGAGCAGCTGCGCGCGACGCTGCAGTGCATCCGCTGCGGCGCGTGCATGAACCACTGCCCCGTCTACACGCGCATCGGCGGCCACGCATACGGCACGACCTACCCGGGCCCGATCGGCAAGATCGTCTCGCCGCACCTGCTCGGCCTCGACGCGACGGCCGACCTGCCGACCGCGTCGACGCTGTGCGGCGCCTGCGGCGAGGTGTGCCCGGTGCGGATCCCGATCCCGCAACTGCTCGTGCGGCTGCGTACCGAGGCCAACCGCAAGCCCGACGAACCCGTCGCGCATCCGCTGCGCGGCCAGGGCGCGAACTACACCCGCGCGGAAGACCTCGTGTGGCGCTTCTGGTCGGGCGCGTTCGCGCATCCGCGCGCGTACCGCGCGTTCCGCTGGACCGCGACGCGCCTGCATGCGCTGACGCCCGCGAAACAGATGGGCTGGACGCAGCACCGCACGCCGCTCGAACCGGCACCGCGCAGCCTGTCCGACCTGCTGCGCGCACGCGGCCAGCCCGAATAGCCGTTTCGTTTCTCAAGCCGTACCGACAAAAACCTATGGAGGAGACATCCATGCAGGCCTGGCATCAGATCTACACCCCGCTCGGCAGCCTCGGGCTGTCGGCGTTCGTCGCCGCAATCCCGATCATCTTCTTTTTCGTCGCGCTGGCCGCGCTGCGGCTCAAGGGCCACGTCGCCGCGGCAATCACGCTGCTGCTGTCGCTCGGCGTCGCGATCCTCGCGTACGGCATGCCCGTGCCGCAGGCGCTCGCGGCGGCCGGCTTCGGCTTCGCGTACGGCATCTGGCCGATCGCATGGATCATCGTCGCGGCCGTGTTCCTGTACAAGATCGTCGTGAAGACCGGCCAGTTCGACATCATTCGCGCGTCCGTACTGTCGATCACCGACGACCAGCGCCTGCAGATGCTGCTGATCGGCTTCTCGTTCGGCGCGTTCCTCGAAGGCGCGGCCGGTTTCGGTGCGCCCGTCGCGATCACGGCCGCGCTGCTCGTCGGCCTCGGCTTCAAGCCGCTGCACGCGGCAGGACTGTGTCTGATTGCAAATACTGCGCCGGTCGCGTTCGGTGCGATGGGCATCCCGATCATCGTCGCCGGGCAGGTGACGGGTATCGATCCGCTCCATATCGGCGCGATGGCCGGCCGCCAGCTGCCGCTGCTGTCGCTCGCGGTGCCGTTCTGGCTCGTGTTCATGATGGACGGGCTGCGCGGCGTGCGGCAGACCTGGCCGGCCGCGCTCGTCGCGGGCGGCAGCTTCGCGGTGACGCAATACTTTACGTCGAACCACATCGGGCCCGAGCTGCCGGACAT
>NZ_CAJNKE010000759.1 GCF_905232215.1 Burkholderia sp. LMG 13014 | reverse complement strand
GATCAGCGGCTCGGTCAGCGCGCCGAGCCCGGGGCCGATCTCGACCATGCGCTGGCCGCGCGCGGGGCCGATCGTCGAGACGATCGAGTCGATCACGCCGTGATCGACGAGGAAGTTCTGCCCGAAGCGCTTGCGCGCGAAATGGCCTTGGTGCTGTCTGCTGTTCGACATCGACTGAGTAAAACGAAAAATACGACGAAAGAGGTAAAGCCGGGCGTCAGGCCGTGCGGCGATGGCGCGCCATCGTGACGGCCGTGTCGAGCGCGGCAATCATGCTGCCCGGATCCGCGCGGCCCGTGCCGGCCAGATCGAGTGCCGTGCCGTGATCGACCGACGTGCGGATGATCGGCAGCCCGAGCGTCACGTTGATGCCCTCGCCGAACGTCGCATACTTCAGCACGGGCAGACCCTGGTCATGGAACATCGCGAGCACGCAATCGGCGTCGGCGAGATGGCGTGGCTGGAACAGCGTGTCGGCCGGATACGGGCCGCGCGCGTCGATGCCCTGCGTGTTCGCGCGGGCCAGCGCCGGCGCGATCACGTCGATCTCCTCGCGGCCGAGATAACCGTTCTCGCCCGCGTGCGGGTTCAGGCCCGTCACGAGGATGCGCGGCGCGGCCAGACCGAAGTCGCGCCGCAGGTCGCGATCGATGATCGCGAGCGTCTCGACGAGCCCGTCGACCGTCAAGGCGGCCGACACGTCCTTCAGCGGCAGGTGCGTGGTCGCGAGCGCGACGCGCAGCGGCTTGTGGCCGGTACCGGCCAGCATCATCACGACACGCGGCGTATGCGTGCGCTCCGCCAAGTATTCGGTATGACCGGTGAACGGCACGCCCGCATCGTTGATCGTGCTCTTCTGCAGCGGCGCGGTGACGATCGCGTCGTACCGGCCTGCCAGCGCGCCGTCGATCGCCGCGTCGAGCAACCCGAGCACGTACGGACCGTTCGCCGCGTCCAGCTTGCCCGCCTGCACGGGCACGGCGAGCGCATAATGCGCGACCGACACCGGCCCGCCACCGGCCAGCGTGGCCCGGTCGGCACCGACGGCCGCCGCACGCGCATCGAGCAGCGCCGCATCGCCGAGCACGGTGAAATGCGCGTCGGGCCAGCGCTGCGCGGCATCACGCAGCGCCTGCACGGTCAGCTCCGGGCCGACCCCCGCAGGTTCGCCGGTCGTGATTGCGATCTGCAACGCGGGCGTGGTCATCTGATGCTCGCTCAGTTCGCCGGACCGGCGCCGCCGAACTTGTACTGCACGTACGACGAATCGCGCAGCTCGCGCAGCCAGTCGGCATACGCCTGTTCGGCCTTGCGCTGGCCGATCGCCTGACGCGCGATGTCCATCTGCTGCTGCACCGAGCCTTCCGCCTCGCGGCGGTTCAGCACCTGGATCAGGTGATAGCCGTACTCGGTACGAATCGGCTGGCTGATCTGGCCGTCCTGCAGGTTGTTCATTGCGCGTTCGAATTCCGGCACGGTCTCGCCCGGGCTGATCCAGCCGAGATCGCCGCCCTGCGACGCCGAGCCGTCCTGCGAGTAGGTGCGCGCGAACTTCGCGAAATCGCCGCCGGCCTCGACCTGGTTGCGGATGTCGGCCAGCTGCTGGCGCGCCTGGCCTTCCGACTTGCCTTCGCCCACGCGCAACAGGATGTGGCGCACGTGCGTCTGCACGATCTTCGGTGCCGCGGCGGACGCACCCTGGCTCTGGCGACGATCGACGAGACGCACGATCTCGAAGCCGTCCGGCACGCGGATCAGCGTCGGGTTGACCTGGCCCGGGCGCAGCTTCGATGCGGCGTCGACGACCTCGGCCGGCAGCGCGCTCGGCGACTTGAAGCCGAGGTCGCCGCCCTTCTTCGCGTCGTTCGCTTCCGAATTGTTCTTCGCGAGCTTTTCGAAATCGGCGCCCGACTTCGCCTCCTGCAGCAACGCATCGGCCTTCTTCTGCGCGACTTCGATGTCGGCCTGCGGCGCGTTGGTCGGCGCCTTGATGAAGATGTGCTGGAAGCGCAGATCCTGCTGCTGCGACGCGTTCGGCCCGCGCTGGCTCGCGATGTAGTTCGCGACCTCGGCGTCCGAGACGGTGATCTTGCCGTCGACCTCGCGCTCGCGCAGCTTCGACAGCATCAGTTCGGTACGCGCGTCGCTCGTGAAGATGCTCCAGGGCACGCCTTGCGCCTCGAGACGCGAGCGGTACTGGTCGAGCGTCATGCCGTTCGCCTGCGCGAGACGCTGCAGCGTGGACTGCACGGTCGCGTCGTCGATGCGGATCCCGTCGTCCTTCGCCTTCTGCACCTGGATACGCTCGAGCACCATCTGGTTCAGCACCTGCGCACGCAGCTGGTCGACCGGCGGCACCGGCGCATTCTGCTGCTGCAGCCGGCGCGCGATCAGGCCGGCACGCTGGTCGAGTTCGCGGCCCGTGATCACGTCGTTGTTGACGACCGCGACGACT
>NZ_CAJNKE010000758.1 GCF_905232215.1 Burkholderia sp. LMG 13014 | reverse complement strand
TGCCGCCGCCCGACACGCTGCGCGACGGCCGCGAAGAGCAGGCGAGCGATCTCGTCGCGGAAATCGTGCAGCTGCCGGAGCCGGATGCGCTCGCGGTGCTCGGCAAGTGGCAGGCGCGCGGCATGCTGCGCTGGCAGCTCCGTGACAACAACCCGTACCGGCTCGCCGACGTCGCGTTGCCGGACGCATTGAATCCGCCCGTGCCGGCATCGGTCTTCGTGCTGCTCGCGAAGGACGCAAACCCGGACGTGCTGCACGACGATGCGCTGCTCGACGGCGAGGTGACCGCGCGCCGTGTCGACGGCGTGCAGCGCCTGCTCGATGCCGGCGTGAAGCCGTCCGCGAAAGTGCTGGCGGACGCCGCCGATACGCCGGAGATCCTGCGGCTGCTGAAGGCATCCGCCGCACACTGACCGCGACCGAACCGACGCCATACAACGACAACGAGGGCGATCCGACCGATGGGCAATCGAGCATGGCTCTATCTCCAGGCCGCTGATGGAGACGACGCGCGGACGATCGAGTTCGCGGAATCCAACAATCACTTTCCGCTGCTGTGGCGCGTGCTGCTCGCCGACGGCGGCGCGGGCGACGCGATTACGGATCAGCGCGTGTTCGGCGACGCGGGCACGCCGAATCTCGCGAGCGATGCGCGGGCCGCGCATGCGCGCCTCAGCCGGCTCGCATCGTTCGTCGTCGCACATCCGCTGCCCGGCGACGATCCGGCGCTCGCGCGCCAGTTCGATGCGCTCTTACGCCATCTCGGCGAATCGATCGACGCGCTCGGCGATGCGCATGGCGCGCCACGGTTTTCCGCGAACCTCGACGAGTTGTCGTGGCTTTCCGGCAGCGAGCCGGACGCATTCATCGACGAGGAGCGCGACACCTGCACGCGCCTGTGGTGGCAGGTCGCGAACTGCATGGACTTCCGCGATGTGCGCGGCGTGCGTGATGCGCTCGAGATCGAAGCGCATCCCGACTGGCGCGACTGGGCGTGGGGCTTCGGATTCGGCGGCGTGTCGCATCACTATTTCAAGCGTCAGGAGCCGCCCCGCGGCGTGACGTTTGCCGAGATGTTCGATGCCGGCGAGGTACATGGCCGCTGGCTCGCCTACGACACGTTCAGCTTTCGCGGACGCAACGGCCTGTGGGGTGTCCGGCGCGAGAGCAACGACGCATGGGACGTGATCGTGCCGCCGGCGTGGACGAACCTGTGGCGCAGCGGCGCGCATGACGACCGGTTGCTGTGGGTGGCGCACGACGGGCAGTTCGGCCTGCTGCTCGCCGATGAGGCGGGTGCGCGCGTCGTGCGCGAGCCGGCATTCGACGAAGTATGGAACTTCACGGGCGACATCGCATGCGTGCGCGTCGGCGAGCGATTCGGGCTCGTACGCACGGACGGCACGTGGGTGCTCGAACCGTTGCTCGACAACTTCGGCGAGTTCTCCGACGGGCTGGCGTCCGCGAGCCTGGACGAACGCTGGGGCTTCGTCGACACGAACGGCGCATGGGTGATCCCGCCGCGTTTCGACGATGCGCAGGAATTCGTGAACGGCGCCGTCGTGGCGGTGTGCGAAGGCGAGCACTGGGGGCTGGTCGACCGCGACGGGCAATGGCGGGCGCGGCCCGAATGGACGTCGCTCGAATGGTCGTCCGAATGCGGTGCGTTCATCGCCCAGCGGGGTGATCACGTCGGCCTCGTCGATCTGAAAGGCCGGACGGTCGTCGAGCCGCGTTACGCGGAAATCGCCAGGCTGATCGACGGCGAGCGGACGGAGACCGTGACCGATCTTGGCGCGATTCGCCACATCGTGCGGCGCGGCGATGGACGTTGCGCAATCGTCGACGGGCTGGGCCGTGCGCTGACGCCGTTCGATTTCGTGAATATGTGGGCGCTACCGTGGTTGCCGGATGACACGGCGGTGCCGCGCGAGCTGTTCACGCGCTATTCGGTCGGCCTCTTGTCGGAGGACCCGATGCATGTCGCGATCTGCGATCTGGAGACGGGCACGACGATTTCGCTGGGGCGCTGCGACGACCTGACCGGCCTGTTCTTCGCGTCCGGTTACGGCTGGCTGGCCGGCGTGCTGGACGAGGACGGCGGCGACGTGCGCGCGACCGTGTTCCGTGCAGATGGCACCGTGCTGCATCCGGCCCGTTACACGCGGGTCGGCGATGACGCGCTGTTTGACGGCAACGCCGCGCGCACGTTGCTGATGTCGTGGCCTGTCCGCCGCGCCGCGATCGCGGAAAACTGGCGCGACGGCAAGCCGGTCGCGGCATGGCGCGACGATGGCGTGGCCGTCTGGTTGTATCCGGACGGGCGCGCGACGACGCGCACGTAAAGCGAACGGCCGTCTTGCCCGACGGCCCCAGGATCAGCGGAACAACCTCAGCCAGTCGAACAGGCCCGGGTGCGGGGCGCGGCGGCTCCGGGGCGGGTGGGGGGGGGGGGGGTGG
>NZ_CAJNKE010000757.1 GCF_905232215.1 Burkholderia sp. LMG 13014 | reverse complement strand
AGGCTCGACCGGCAAGCCGAAGGGCGTGCAGCACAGCACGGGCGGCTACCTGCTGTGGGCCGCGCAGACGATGAAGTGGACCTTCGACTGGAAGCCCACCGACGTGTTCTGGTGCACGGCCGACATCGGCTGGGTCACGGGCCACACGTACATCACGTACGGCCCGCTCGCATGCGGCGGCACGCAGGTCGTGTTCGAGGGCGTGCCGACCTATCCGGACGCCGGCCGCTTCTGGAAGATGATCGGCGACCACAAGGTCACCGTGTTCTACACCGCGCCGACTGCGATCCGCTCGCTGATCAAGGCGGCCGAAGCCGACGACAAGGTTCATCCGAAGAGCTATGACCTGTCGAGCCTGCGCATCATCGGCACCGTCGGCGAGCCGATCAATCCGGAAGCGTGGATGTGGTATCACAAGCACGTCGGCCAGGAGCGCTGCCCGATCGTCGACACGTGGTGGCAGACCGAGACGGGCGGCCACATGATCACGCCGCTGCCGGGCGCGACGCCGACCGTGCCCGGTTCGTGCACGCTGCCGCTGCCGGGCATCATGGCCGCGGTGGTCGACGAAACCGGCCAGGACGTGCCGAACGGGCAGGGTGGCATCCTCGTCGTCAAGCGCCCGTGGCCCGCGATGATCCGCACGATCTGGGGCGACCCGGAGCGCTTCAAAAAGAGCTACTACCCGGAGGAACTCGGCGGCACGCTGTATCTCGCCGGCGACGGCACGGTGCGCGACAAGGACACCGGCTACTTCACGATCATGGGCCGGATCGACGACGTGCTGAACGTGTCGGGCCACCGGCTCGGCACGATGGAAATCGAATCGGCGCTGGTCTCGCACGAACTCGTGGCCGAGGCAGCCGTGGTCGGCCGTCCGGACGATACGACGGGCGAGGCGGTGGTTGCGTTCGTGGTGCTGAAGCGTTCGCGTCCGGAAGGCGAGGAAGCCGCGGCGCTGGCGAAGACGCTGCGCGACTGGGTCGGCAAGCAGATCGGGCCGATCGCGAAGCCGAAGGACATTCGCTTCGGCGACAACCTGCCGAAGACGCGTTCGGGCAAGATCATGCGCCGCCTGCTGCGTTCGCTCGCGAAGGGCGAGGCGATCACGCAGGACACGTCCACGCTCGAGAATCCGGCCATCCTCGAACAGCTCGCCGAAGTGCGCTGATCGTACCGGTTGCGCATCACGCGCACGAGCCCCTGCGCGGCAATCCCGATTGCCCGCGCAGGGGCTTTTTGTTACATAACGGCATGACCGCTCCGACCCGTTCCGCGCCTGCCGCGCCACCGCCCGTTCCCGAACCGCTCGCGCGTGCCCATGCGCGCTACTGGCGCTTCAACGTCGCGCTGATCGCGGTGCTGATGGTGATCGGCTTTTCGGTGTCGTTCATCGTGCCGTTCTTCGCACCCGCGCTCGCGGGTATCCGCTTCGCCGGGTTCAGCCTGCCGTTCTATGTCGGCGCGCAGGGCGCGATTCTCGTGTATCTCGTGCTGATCGTCGTCTACATCGGGCTGATGCAACGCGCGGACCGGACGCTGCGCCGTGCATACGACGACCATGCGGCGCTGGCCGGCAACGCACGCGGCGGGCGCTGACTCATGCTGACGCATCGACTGATTCGCGCGTATGCGCTCTACACGCTGGGGTTTCTCGGGTTCGTGCTGCTGATGTGGCGGATCGAGCGCGCCACCGGCTCCGGCGTCTGGATCGGCTATGTGTTCCTGTTCGTGCCGATCGCCGTGTATGCGGTGATCGGGCTGCTGTCGCGCACGTCCGATCTCGTCGAGTACTACGTGGCCGGGCGGCGCGTGCCGTCTGCGTTCAACGGGATGGCGACGGCGGCCGACTGGCTGTCGGCCGCGTCGTTCATCGGCCTGGCCGGATCGCTCTATGCCACGGGCTACGACGCGCTCGCGTACGTGATGGGCTGGACGGGCGGGTTCTGCCTCGTCGCGTTCCTGCTCGCGCCTTATGTGCGCAAGCTGGCGCGCTACACGATTCCCGATTTTCTCGGGACGCGCTTTTCGAGTACGGCCGTGCGCGCGTTGGCGGCCGGCGCTGCGATCCTGTGTTCGTTCGTGTACCTGGTCGCGCAGATCCAGGGGATCGGCCTGATCGCGACACGCTTCATCGGCGTTGATTTCGCGATCGGGATCTTCTGCGGGCTCGCGGGCATTCTCGTGTGCTCGTTTCTCGGCGGGATGCGCGCGGTCACGTGGACGCAGGTCGCGCAGTACATCATCCTGATCAGCGCGATCCTGATTCCGGTGTCGCTGATCGCGATGAAGAACGGGCTCGGCCCCGTGCCGCAGTTCAATTACGGCAAGCTGATGGAGCGCGTCGCGGCGCGCGAGGCGCAGGTGCGCGATGCGTCCGACGAACAGCAGGTGCGCGACGCGTATCGCCGGCAAGCCGCGGATATCCAGACGCGGCTCGACCGGCTGCCGGCATCCTATGCGGACGC
>NZ_CAJNKE010000756.1 GCF_905232215.1 Burkholderia sp. LMG 13014 | reverse complement strand
ATCTCGATCCACTCGACACGCGCGGCCCCGCGGCTTCATGCCCGCCGAAACGGCCGCCGATTCAACGACACATTGAAACAATCGCCCGCGCTGCGCGCCCGGGCACGGAGAAAGGTATGGCTGGTCATTCGAAATGGGCCAACATCAAGCATAAGAAGGCAGCGGCCGACGCGAAGCGCGGCAAGATCTGGACTCGCCTGATCAAGGAAATCCAGGTCGCGGCGCGCCTCGGCGGCGGCGACGTCAACTCGAACCCGCGCCTGCGTCTCGCGGTCGACAAGGCGGCCGACGCGAACATGCCGAAGGACAACGTCAAGCGCGCGATCGATCGCGGCGTCGGCGGCGCGGACGGCGCGAACTACGAAGAGATCCGTTACGAAGGCTACGGCATCAGCGGCGCGGCGATCATCGTCGACACGCTGACCGACAACCGCACCCGCACGGTCGCGGAAGTCCGCCACGCGTTCTCGAAGTTCGGCGGCAACATGGGCACCGACGGCTCGGTCGCGTTCATGTTCGATCACGTCGGCCAGTTCCTGTTCGCACCGGGCACGTCGGAAGACGCGCTGATGGAAGCCGCGCTCGAAGCCGGCGCGAACGACGTGAACACGAACGACGACGGTTCGATCGAAGTGCTGTGCGACTGGCAGGCATTCTCGGCGGTGAAGGACGCGCTCGAAGCCGGCGGCTTCAAGGCCGAACTCGCCGAAGTGACGATGAAGCCGCAGAACGAAGTCGAATTCACCGGCGACGACGCGGCGAAGATGCAGAAGCTCCTGGACGCGCTCGAGAACCTCGACGACGTGCAGGACGTGTATACGAACGCCGTCATCGTCGAGGAATGATGTGCCGGCCGCCGTGCTCCTGTCGCGGCGGCGGCCCGACCGAATCCGCGGCCGGCGCGCCTGAGCGTGCCGGCCGCCCTGTTTTCTAGTCTGCGGGGAATCCCATGAAACTACTCGTCGTCGGTTCCGGCGGCCGCGAACATGCGCTGGCGTGGAAGCTCGCGCAGTCGCCGCGCGTCCAGATGGTCTACGTCGCGCCCGGCAATGGCGGCACGGCGCAGGACGAGCGTCTGAAGAACGTCGATATCACGGCGCTCGACGAACTCGCCGATTTCGCGGAACGCGAAGGCGTCGCGTTCACGCTCGTCGGGCCGGAAGCGCCGCTCGCGGCCGGCATCGTCAACCTGTTCCGCGCACGCGGCCTGAAGGTCTTCGGCCCGACCCGCGAAGCCGCGCAGCTCGAGAGCTCGAAGGATTTCGCGAAGGCGTTCATGAAGCGCCACGGCATCCCGACCGCCGAGTATGAAACGTTCTCCGACGTGGCCGCCGCGCACGCGTACATCGACGCGAAGGGTGCGCCGATCGTCGTGAAGGCCGACGGCCTCGCGGCCGGCAAGGGTGTCGTCGTCGCGATGACGCTGGAAGAAGCACACGAAGCCGTCGACATGATGCTGTCGGGCAACAAGCTCGGCGACGCCGGCGCGCGCGTCGTGATCGAGGAATTCCTCGATGGCGAGGAAGCGAGCTTCATCGTGATGGTCGACGGCAAGCACGCGCTGGCGCTGGCTTCCAGCCAGGACCACAAGCGCCTGCTCGACGAGGACCGCGGCCCGAACACCGGCGGCATGGGTGCGTATTCGCCCGCGCCGATCGTCACGCCGCAGATGCATGCACGCGTGATGCGCGAGATCATCATGCCGACCGTGCGCGGGATGGAGAAGGACGGCATCCGCTTCACGGGCTTCCTGTATGCGGGCCTGATGATCGACAAGGAAGGCAATCCGCGCACGCTGGAATTCAACTGCCGGATGGGCGACCCGGAAACGCAGCCGATCATGGCACGCCTGAAGAGCGATTTCTCGAAGGTCGTCGAACAGGCGATCGCGGGCACGCTCGACACGGTCGAGCTCGACTGGGACCGCCGCACCGCGCTTGGCGTCGTGCTGGCCGCGCACGGTTATCCGGACGCGCCACGCAAGGGCGACCGCATCAACGGGATCCCGGCCGAGACCGAGCAGGCCGTCACGTTCCATGCGGGCACGACGCTCGACGGCGACAAGCTGACGACGTCCGGCGGCCGCGTGCTGTGCGTGGTCGGCCTCGCCGATTCGGTGCGCGAAGCGCAGCAGCATGCGTACGAGACGATCAACCAGATCAATTTCGAAGGCATGCAGTACCGCCGCGACATCGGCTTCCGCGCGCTCAACCGCAAGAGCGCTTGACGTCGCAATCGCCGCCCCGCCCTCGCGCGGCGGCGGCCCCTCTGCCGGGGTTCGATAGAATGCCCGGCAGATGCTTTTTTTACGGCCCCCGCTTCGGGCGGAGGCACCCAGTCCAGACATGACCGATTCGACCTACGACGTAGCGCGCGTGCGCACGTACCTCCAGGACCTGCAGACACGCATCGCCGACGCGCTCGGCGCGCTCGACGGCACGCCGCTCGCGACCGACGCATGGCAGCGCGGG
>NZ_CAJNKE010000755.1 GCF_905232215.1 Burkholderia sp. LMG 13014 | reverse complement strand
GACATGCGCTGCGGGGCGGCGGGCCGGTTACTGGCTCAGCACCCATTGCACGAGCTGGTGCGCGTCGTCGGCGGACAGCGGGCCGCCGCGATCCTCCGCGGACGGCATCGGCGTGTCGCCCCAGTGCACGCGACCGCCGACGCGCAGCTTGTGTTCCAGTTCTGCTGCTGCCGTCGGATCGCCACGGTAGCGCTGCGCGATCTCGTGGAACGACGGCCCGAGGAACGTCATGTCGGGCGTATGGCAGAACATGCAGTGCTGCGCGTTGACGAGTTCGGTCGGCTCGGGCACGGCGGCCGTCTGCGCGACGGCCGGGCCGGCCGCGGCGGCGGCGATCACGCAGAAGGCGGCGTAACGCAGGAGGTTCATGTTGTTTTCCTCGTCCGGATCAGAAGGGCAAGCCGTTTCGCCGGGGGCGATCAGGAGACGACTTCGTCGAGCGGGCGGCGCGGCGAATGCGGCGAACGCGGGCCGCGCCCGATGCGCAGCAGCAACTGCGGCTCGCCGCGCAGCCCGAGCATGTGGCGCAGGTTGGCGCGCAGCTCGGCCGTCTCGATCGGCTGGTTCAGGTACGACGCCGTATGGCCCGCGCGCGTCGCGACGAGCAGGATGCGCTCCAGCGCCTGTCCGGCGGCGAGCCACGCGTCGCGATCGTCGCGCACGGTCGACAGGCAGACGATCAGCGGCGATGCGCCGACGAGCTGATGATGCAGCGCGGCCAGCCCGTTGCCGAGATCGAACGTCCGCACCGCCATCGTCACGACTGGCGCGGCGAAGTCCAGCAGCGTCGGCACGCCGGCCGCGAACGCGGGCATGCCGTCGGCGTGCCGGCGCGGATCGATCCAGCTCGCCAGCTCGCGCCGGAAGCGCGGGTCCGCGAATTGCTGCTGGTCGGCTTCCGCGACCAACTCCGCCACTTGTGCGCGATGCGCGATCGAATCGATACAGGCGACCTCGGCGCCTTCCGCGGCGCCGGCCGCGATCAGCTCGCGCTGAAGGTCGTCCGGCACGGCCGTCGATTCGAACGGCGCGCGCGTCGTGACGCGCTCCGGAATCGCATCGAACAGCGCGCCGAGGGCTGCGTCGGCATAGCCGTCGTCGCAGACCCTGACCAGCGCCAGCAGATCGGGATCGATGTCGGAAGGAAACGTGCTGATCCGGTGGGCGATCCCAGCGTGATCGAGCGCGACGCGCAGGTTGAGCAGCGCCGCACCACAGCTGATGATCAGTTCGCGATCGAACGGATCGATGACGGGCAACGCGCGCACACGATCCGCGCAGACCGCGATCGTGGAGCCATCGACGATGAACCGCCATGGCTGCGAGTTGTGGCTGGACGGAGCCAGCACCGCGTAGGCCAGCAGCGACCTCAGGTGCGCATCGGGGCGGGCGCTTGCGGCAAGGGGGGGAACGGATATCATTCGGGCATCTCCAGGTCGCCGCTGCGGCGGCGTGACGCCATTTCATCGTGTCAGCAACCGGCCGGCGGCCATTGACCCACGTCAAGCGCGCGTCACCGGGCCGTGCGCAACCGGCGGCAGGCGACTAGCCTTGGAATGCGAAGCGCGCGCGAACGGTCGCGCGGGGAGGCGAGCATGCTTGCGATGATGTTTGACGGCACGACACCGCACCTGCGCGAGGCGCGCGTGCCGGACCCGCTGCCGGCGGCGGGCCAGTTGCTGATCGACGTACACGCATGCGGCGTATGCCGGACGGATCTCCACGTCGTCGACGGCGAACTCGCGCATCCGAAACTGCCGCTGATCCCGGGGCACGAAATCGTCGGCACGGTGCGCGCGCTCGGCGCGGGCGTGACGGGCTTCGCCGTGGGCGATCGCGTCGGTGTTCCGTGGCTCGGGTCGACGTGCGGCCATTGCGCGTATTGCACGACCGGCCGCGAAAATCTGTGCGATACCCCGGGATTCACCGGTTATACGATCGACGGCGGCTACGCGGAGCGCACCGTCGCCGACCATCGGTATTGCGTGCATCTGCCGCGGTGCTATTCCGATCTCGAGGCCGCGCCGCTGCTGTGCGCAGGCCTGATCGGTTATCGAACCTTGCGCATGGCGGGCGATGCGCGGCGCATCGGCATCTACGGCTTCGGCGCGGCAGCGCATCTCGTCGCGCAGGTTGCGCATGGCGAGGGGCGGAAGGTGTTCGCGCTGACGAAGCCCGGCGATACCGTGGCGCAGCAGCTGGCACGTTCACTCGGTGCCGCGTGGGCAGGCGGCAGCGACGAGGCGCCGCCGGAGCCGCTCGATGCCGCGCTCATCTTCGCGCCGGTCGGTGCACTGGTGCCGGCCGCGCTTCGCGCGCTCGACAAGGGCGGGATCGTCGTGTGCGGCGGCATCCACATGAGCGACATCCCCGGCTTTCCGTACGCGTGGCTGTGGGGCGAGCGCCGCATCGCGTCGGTGGCCAACCTGACGCGGGCGGACGCCGTCGAATTCATGCGGATCGCCGATGCGATGCC
>NZ_CAJNKE010000754.1 GCF_905232215.1 Burkholderia sp. LMG 13014 | reverse complement strand
CCGCGCGCCACGCCTTCAGCAACGCCGCGCGCCGCCGCGGATAGCGCACGTCCAGCGGTTCGAGCCCGACGATGCGATCCGTCCGGAAATGCCGGAAATCGTTCCGGCCTTCACACCATGCCGCCAGAATCCGCACGTCATTGAAATAGCCGAGCGCGAACGGCCACACGATCCGTTCGTCGGTCGCTTTCCGGCCCTCGCCCGTGTAGCGGATCCTGAGCTTGCCTTCGGTTCGGATCGCCGCGCGCACGACACTCATGTCGATGGTTTCCCGATCCACGATCGTGCGCGGGCCGACGAGCAGTGTCGTGCACTCCATCTCGCGGCGCAATTCGGCGGGCAGCACCGCGGAGATCTTCGCGAACGCATCGGCAGCAGCCGTCGTGAGCTGCGCATCCGCGAACTTCCCGACCCAGCGAAAGCCGAGCATCAGCGCTTCCAGTTCCGTTTGCGAAAACATCAGCGGCGGCAGCATGAACCCGGCGCGCAGCACATAGCCGACACCCGGCTCGCCATCGATGTCCGCCCCTTGCGCCTGCAGCGACGCGATATCGCGATAGACCGTACGGAGGCTGACGCCGAGTTCCCCGGCCAGCACGCGGCCGCTCACCGGGCGGCGGTAGCGCCGCAGCACCTGCAGCAGCGAGAGCAATCGTTCGGCACGCGTCATCGTTCCATGCTGCCACTTTCTGACAGCATCCATTCATAGAATGGGACGCATCTTAATCGATCCCAGGACGGCTCCGCATGACTTCCCCGAATCTCGTTCTTCTGTATGTCGAGGACCCCGCGCGCAGCGCGCAGTTCTACGAGCGCCTGTTCCAGCGTTCGCCCGTCGCGGTGTTTCCCACCTATGCGGCATTCACATTCGACAACGGGCTGCATCTGGGCCTGTGGTCGACCAGCGCGCGCGATTTCGTATCGGGCGGCGCCGGCCACCGCTCGGAGCTGGCCTTCATGGTCGACGACGACCGCGAAGTCCGGCGCCTGTACGAAGCGTGGCAGGCACTCGGCGTGCCGTTCGAGCAAGCGCCCATGACGGCGGTATTCGGCCTGACGTTCGTCGCGCTCGACCCGGACGGCCACCGCTTGCGCGTATGCACGCCGGACGACTGAGCGCGAGCGGACCGACCTTCGACGGGTCGCGCCCGCGGCCCGCCGAAGGCGTATGCGTCAGCTCGCACGCTGCGCGGGCACTATTTTCGAGAAATATTTCGCGCCCGCCACGCAGCCGACCACGACGACCGTCACCACGACCATCGATGGCGGCACCGTCTCGTGCAGCAGCCCGGCCGCCAGCAGCAAGCCGAAGAACGGCTGCAGCAGCTGCAACTGGCCGACGCCCGCGATCCCGCCGAGCGCCAGCCCGCGATACCAGAACACGAAGCCGATCAGCATGCTGAACAGTGACACGTACGCGAGGCTCCACAGCGCCGCGGCATCGACGCCGTCGAACGACGCGGGCCAGGTGAGCCACGTGAGCGGCAGCATCAACGGCAGCGACAGCACGAGCGCCCACGAGATCACCTGCCACCCGCCGAGCTCGCGCGACAGGCGTGCGCCTTCCGCGTAACCGAGCCCGCATGCGACGATCGCGGCGAGCATCAGCGCATCGCCGACCACCGACGCTTCGCCACCGTTGCGCAGCGCAAACGCGGCCACCGCGCCACTGCCGATGATCGAGAAGATCCAGAACGGCAGCCGCGGCCGTTCGCCGCCGCGCCATACGCCGAACAGCGCGGTCGCGAGCGGCAGCAACCCGACGAACACGATCGCATGCGCGGAGGTCACGTGTTTCAGCGCAAGCGCCGTCAGCAACGGAAAGCCGATCACGACCCCGAGCGCGACGATGGCCAGCGACACGGCCTCGGCGCGCGTCGGCCGCCGCTGCTTCAGCACGACGAGCAGCAACAAGCCGAGCGCGCCGGCGATCGTCGCGCGCGCAAAGGTGAGGAATAGCGGGTCGAGCCCCTGCACCGCGATACGCGTCGCGGGCAGCGAGCCACTGAAGATGATCACGCCCAGCAGGCCGCTGAGCCATCCGTCGGTCGTCTTTTGCACGGGAAATCCTGAACGGGGTAAGTGGATGACCGATGATCCGCCGCCCGCGAAAAGCGCGTAAGCTACAGCCCAATACAATTCGGACAAACTGTACTGGACAACTGGCCGTACAGTTCATTCTTCGCCATGAGCCACGCCACCCCGCTTCCCGTTCCGCCCACCCCGTCGCGCACACGCGTGGAAACCGTGATGGATACCTTGCGCGCACGAATCGCGAGCCGTGCACTCGTGCCCGGTGCGCGCGTGCCGTCGATCCGGATGATGGCGGACGCGCTCGGCGTGTCGAAATCGACCGTCGTCGATGCATACGAACGGCTCGCGAGCGAAGGCGTGCTCGTCGCGCGCCGCGGCTCGGGTTTCTACGTGTCGGGGCACGCGCCGCCGCTCGCGCTCGCCGATCTCGGCCCGCAGCTCGA
>NZ_CAJNKE010000753.1 GCF_905232215.1 Burkholderia sp. LMG 13014 | reverse complement strand
GCGGTGGTCACGGCAACGGCGGCCATGGCGACGGCGATGGCGGCGGTCACGGCAATGGTGGCCATGGCGATGGTGACGGCGGCGGTCACGGCAATGGCGGCCACGGCAATGGCGGTGGCAACGGCAATGGAAACGGCAGTGGCGGCGCCGGCAATGGCGGGGCCAACGGTGTCGGCAACGGCCATGGCACCGGGAACGGCAACAGCGGCGGTCACGGCAACGGCGGATCGTCCGGAGCCAACCACTGACCGGCCGCGTTGCCCGGCCGGGTGTCGTCAGAGCATCTCGAGCGCGCGCTTGCTGCGTGGCGGACGGAAGTACGCGTCAAGCTGCGCGCGCTCGTCATCGCTGAACATGAAATCGAGCGCGGCCCGGTTGTCGCGCACGTGTTCGATCCGCGACGCCTTCGGGATCGCGAACACCCCCGGCTGCGCGAGCACCCACGCGAGCGCGACGCGCATCACCGACACGCCGTGCTGCCGCGCGATCTCGTCGAGCGGCGAGCGCTTCGGCAGCCGCCCGTGATCGACCGGGCTGTACGCCATCGCCGGCATCCGGTGCTCGGCAAGCCACGGCAGCAGGTCGAACTCCGGGCCGCGCCGCGCGATGTTGTAGAGGATCTGGTTGGTCGCGCACGCGCCGCCACCGGCTTCATCGACGAGTTCGGCCATGTCGGCCGTATCGAAGTTGCTGACACCCCAGTGACGGATCTTGCCCGCGCGCTGCAGCGCTTCGAAGCCTTCGACCGTCTCCTCGAGCGGCACCGAGCCGCGCCAGTGCAGCAGATACAGGTCGAGGCGATCGGTACCCAGGCGCTTGAGGCTCGCATCGCACGCGGCGACGACGCCGCGTCGGCTCGCATGGTGCGGATAAACCTTGCTGACGAGGAACACATCGTTGCGCAGGCCCGCGAGCGCCTCGCCGACCAGTTCCTCGGTCGCACCGTCGCCGTACATCTCGGCCGTATCGACCAGCGTCATTCCGAGTTCGATGCCTTCGCGCAGCGCGGCAATCTCGTCCGTGCGCCGGGCCGGCCGCTCGCCCATTTCCCACGTGCCCAGGCCAAGCTTCGGAATCGTCTCGCCGTCCGGCAGGACGACCGTGGCGATCGTGTCTGTCATGCGTTCCTCGTTGCGGATGGGTGGCCGCGCACCGCGGCCCAGGCATCGAATACGACGCATCAGTGTAGTCAATCGGCGCGCCATTCACCTATTGCACGGCAAAAACCGGCTATAACGGCGCCACGTGATGACTTAGAATGGCCGCAATCAGATCGATACCCACTCCATGAAGGCATCCACGGACGACCGCTGGCAGGACCTGCGCCCCGACCCCGACAACGACACGCCGCTCTACCTGCAGCTCGCCCGCAAGCTCGGTGACGCGATCCACGACAACCGCTGGACGGCCGGTGAGGCATTGCCCTCCGAACGCGTGCTGTCCGATGCGCTCGGCGTTTCGCGCATCACCGCGCGCAAGGCGATCGCGCTGCTCGTCGAGCAAGGCCTGATTCGCCGCACGCAGGGCGCCGGCAACTTCATCCAGCCGCGCTACGAAGATCCGCTGTCGCGGCTGTCGAGCTTCAGCGAAATGCTCGAACGGCGCGGCTTCAAGCCGAGCTCGCAATGGCTCGCGCGCGAGATCCAGCCGGCGAACCGCGACGAGGTGATCCAGCTCGGACTGTCGCCGGCGGCATCGGTCACGCGCCTGAAGCGCCTGCGCCTCGCCGACGGCATCGTGATGGCGGTCGAGAATTCGACGTTTCCCGCGACGCTGATCCCCGATCCGCAGGCGATCGGCGGTTCGCTGTACAGCTATCTCGAAGCGCGCGGCACGCCGATCGTGCGCGCGCTGCAGCATTTCCGCGCGGTCAACGCGACCGACGAGATCGCCGAGCAGATGGGCATCGCACCGCACGACGCATTGCTGCTGATCACGCGAATCGGCTATACGTCTGACCAGCGCGCGATCGAACTGACCGATACCTACTGCCGCAACGACTACTACGACTTCGTCGTCGAGCTGCGCAAGTAACGTAAGCCGCGCCGCCGCTCACAGCCAGCGCGCATCGTCGGTGCCGAGCGGCACGGGCGGGCGCGTCAATGCAGGCGGTGTCACCGACAACCGCTCGGCCGGCCGCACCGCGTCGAGCGTGCCGAACGGCGACGCGATGCGCTCGATCCGGTCGCGCACGTCGGTGTGCGCGAAATCGGGTGCCTGCAAGCCGTCCGGCACGATGCCGAACGACTGCAGCCAGCGCCCCGTCTGCGCGAGCGACAGTCGCACGTGCCAGCTTCCCCCTTCGCGCGCCCGGCGCGCGAGCGCGATCATCGCGCCGAACGCCGCGAGATAACCCGTCGCATGATCGAGCGCCTGGCACGGCAGGTGGCGCGGCCCGTCCGCGTGCGCGGCCTGCTGCTCTCGCCACGCGATCCCGCTCGCCGACTGCACGAGGCTGTCGAAGCCGCGCCGCTGCG
>NZ_CAJNKE010000752.1 GCF_905232215.1 Burkholderia sp. LMG 13014 | reverse complement strand
GCGACAGGCGTGCGTTTCCTCAGTTCGGGCGCGCCGGCCGGACGCTCACCGGGACGACCTTTCGACACGACCGCCGAGGCGCGCTGAAACATGCATCGTCCTCCGTCATAATCGTCATACTTATTACACCAACCGAAAAGAAAGCCAGTTGAAAGCATGATTTGACGCGCCACTGTTACCACCCAGGAAACAATCTATCGTCAAAATCAGCGTTTACCCTGAACCCTCCGATGACTAACATTTGATCAATCGCTTAAGACATGGTGTCGCGAGCGAACTCAATAAAACACCGGAGGTCATCATGAAATCGCTCGTTTCCGCAGTCGTTGCCGCTGCCGCCCTGTCCGCTTCGTTTGGCGCATTCGCCCAAAGCACCGTGACCCGCGCTCAAGTGCGCAACGAACTGGTTCAGCTCGAAAAGGCCGGCTACAAGCCGGGCCTGGCAAGCCCGTACTACCCGAACGACATCCAGAGCGCCGAAGCGCGTGTTCATGGTGCCGACACCAGCGGCTACGGCGCACAACCGGCTCCGGCCGTCCACTCGGGCGCCCCGGCTGCAACGTCGTCGAACGCTCGCGACTCGATCTTCTTCGGCCAGTAAGCCGATGCGCCCTCGGCGGGCGCCGCGCGTCGCGCGATGAAGAAATACCCGGACGAGCCCCCTTGCGGGGCTCGTCTTTTTTATGAAACGCATACCTCCGCCGCCCGGCAACGGGTGGCTTCGCCCGGGCGCCTGGCGTCCGGGCGCTTTTTCATTTGCGAGGGATGCGTGCGAGCACGATGAAGCCGCGCACGCCCGTCAGCGCGGCCCGGCCGCGGCAGGCGCCGAACGCGACAGCACGCGCCACCGCGACAGCAGCTCATCACGATCGACGTAGCAGCCCTGCAGGTGCCGGCGGCCGGTAGACGGGTCGAACTCGGTGCGCGCATGCATCACGCGCCGGTTGTCGAACGCCCACATGTCGCCCGCCCGCAGCCGGCGCTGCACGCGAAAGCGCGGCTCGCGCGCGAGCGCGAGGAACCGCCGGTACGCACGATAGACGGCCGCGACCGAGCCGGCCGGCGCATCGAGCGGCCCGCGCAGGAAGTTTGCGACGCGCACCTCGGTGACGTTGCCGCGCGCGTCGAGCCCGATCACCGGCGCCGAGCAGCGGTAGTCGCTGTTCGCACTCTTGTTCCAGAACTCGAACGGCGTCGACGCGAGCTGTTCAAAATCGGCCGGATGCTCGCGCCGAAGCGCATCCGCCAGCGCGAAGCCGTCGAGGAAGACGCTGTCGCCGCCAGTCGCGTCGTTCGCGAGGCAATGCAGGAATTGCACGCCCGGCTGCAATTCGCGGGTCGGCAGATCGGTATGCGGCGGCAGGTTCAGCGACGTATACGCATTGCTGTCCGGACGCGGCTTCGATTCGACGTCGAACAGCACGCCGAAGTTGCTCTCGCGGATCAGGCCGATGCGGCGCGCGATCTCGTCGACGCGGCCGCGCTCGGCCGGCACGCCTTCGACGAGCGTCAGCCCCGTGCGTTGCAACGCGGCGAGCCACGCGAGCAACGCGCGGTCGTCCTCCATCACGTCGCGCCACGCGAACACGCCGATGGCCGTCGCATCGTCGCCGGCCCACACGTGCCGCCCGTGCGCGGCCTGGCGCTCCGCGCGCGACGCGTCGTCATACGCATGCGCGCGCAACCAGCCTGACGACCACGCGCTGCGATGCCCGTCGTTCCACTCGACATGCAGCACGCCGTCGGTTTCGACGTGCACCGTGAGCGCGGCGAGATCCTCGCGCGCGTCGGCGATCTCGAACACCTGTTCACGCGTGACGGCATGCACGCACGCGGAACACGCGCAGTTGTCGCGCAGCCAGTCGAAATGAAATGGCGATCGTCGCGTGTCGCTCCACTCGACGTCCACCGCGCCATCGGCGATCGTCGCCGCCGCAATGGCCGCGTCGGCCGAAAACGTCCGCCAGTCCTCGATACGGTGTTGCGCTGCCTGCATCGTTGCCTCCCGGAAACGCCCGCTACGCGTGTGGTGCGAGCAGAAACCTGCCGACTGTCCGGTGCATCCGCGCCGCCTGCGGGCTCGTTCCAAGCGCGCGCCAGCAGCCGTGCACCAGCCCCTCTCCCATCCAGTAGTGCGCGGCACCGCCGGCCGCGCGAATCCGTTCGACGTACACGCGCGCATCGTCGCGCAGCGGATCGTGTTCCGCGCCGATCGCGAGCACGGGCGGCAAGCCGTCGAAACACGCCGCCGCGAGCGGCACCGATGCGCGCAACAGTGGGTTGCCGTCACCCAGTGCATCGAGCAAGCCACCTTCCCAGTACAGCGCGCGATAGCGATGGACGTCGTCGAGCGTCAGCATCGGTGCGTGCGCTTCCGTTTCGCGCGCGGGCGATTGCGGTTCGAACCCGAGCATCGGATAGACGAGCGCGATGCCGTCGACACCGCCTTCACCCGCATCGCGCAACGCGGTGGCCAC
>NZ_CAJNKE010000751.1 GCF_905232215.1 Burkholderia sp. LMG 13014 | reverse complement strand
TGTTGATGTCCACGCAGAATTGACCCACCTGAGGCAGTAATTTTCATCGAATTTTGACCCACGTGATTGAATGCCCTGCTCAATCTTTGAGCAGGGGATACAGAGGTGATCACGGTGGGCATATTGGCCAAGATCAGGCGGATGTATTTCCGCGAGAAGGTTCCGCTGCGCGAGATTGCCAGGCGCACGGGCCTGTCCCGGAACACGGTGCGCAGCTGGCTTCGGCAGACGGATGCCGTTGAGCCGAAGTACCCGAAGCGCGTCAGCCCGAGCGTCGTCGACAAGTGGGCCGCGCAACTGACGGGCTGGCTGCGGGCAGACAGTCATCGCCCGAAGCGTGACCGGCGCACAGCCCGGTTCATGTTCGAGGCCATCCGCGGCGAGGGCTACGCCGGCAGCTACGGCCGCGTCAGCGCCTTCGTGAGACGCTGGCACGAGGAGCAGGCTGAAGCCCCGCGCAGGAAGGCCTATGTACCGCTGGCCTTCGAACCCGGCGAAGCATTCCAGTTTGACTGGAGCTGCGAATACGCCTTCATCGGCGGGTTGCGGCGACGCCTGGAGGTCGCCCACGTCAAGCTCAATGCCAGCCGGGCATTCTGGCTGGTCGCCTATCCGACCCAGAGTCACGAGATGCTGTTCGATGCGCACGCCCGCGCATTCGCCGCGTTTGGCGGCGTCCCGCGCCGCGGCATCTACGACAACATGAAGACCGCCGTGGACAAGGTCGGCCGCGGCAAGGAGCGCGCGGTCAACGCCCGCTTCGAGGCAATGTGCGGCCATTACCTGTTCGAGCCGGAATTCTGCAACCGTGCCGCCGGCTGGGAGAAGGGCATCGTTGAGAAGAACGTGCAGGACCGGCGCCGCCAGATCTGGCACGAGGCTGCGCTACGACGCTGGGAAACGCTGGAGCTTCTGAACGAATGGGTCGCGGGCCAGTGTCGTCAGGCCTGGCAGATGCGGCACCCGCAGTGGCCCGAGCTGACGGTCGAGGACGTGCTGCAGGACGAGCGCACCAGGCTGATGCCCAATCCACGCCCGTTCGACGGCTATGTCGAGCAGACGCTGCGGGTGTCGTCGACCAGCCTCATCCACTTCCAGCGCAACCGCTACAGCGTGCCCACCGAGTACACGAACCAACTGGTGAGCGTACGCTGCTATCCGGCATATCTCAGCGTCGTCGCCGATGCCCAGGAGATCGCACGCCACGAACGCAGCTTCGAGCGGCACATGACCTTCTACGACTGGCGCCATTACATCACGCTGGTCGAGCGCAAACCCGGCGCGTTGCGCAACGGTGCTCCGTTCGTCACGATGCCACAGCCGCTGCAGCAGTTGCAGCGGCACCTACTGAAGCACCCGGGAGGCGATCGCATCATGACGCAGGTGCTCGCCGCGGTGCGCGAACACGGACTCGATGCCGTGCTGCTTGCCGTGCAGGCAGCGCTGGACTCGGGACGCCCCAGTGGGGAGCACGTTCTGAACGTGCTGAGCCGGTTGAAGGCACCCACCACGAGCACCAACCTCGCGAC
The DNA here is from genome assembly GCF_905232215.1 of Burkholderia sp. LMG 13014. Lineage (GTDB taxonomy): Bacteria > Pseudomonadota > Gammaproteobacteria > Burkholderiales > Burkholderiaceae > Burkholderia. Next base: position 953 of record NZ_CAJNKE010000751.1, on the reverse strand, counting down.
GACGAAACTCCAGCTTACCGAAGAGCCGGCCGCCGACGTGAGCCGCTACGAAACCCTGCGCGCCAACCCATCGGAGGACCGTCATGTCTAACGACATCGCTGCCCAGCTCAAGGGGCTCAAACTGCATGGCATGGCAAGCACCTGGCCAGAGCTGCTGGCGCAGTCGCGTCACACGGAGTTCGACCCGGAGCGCTTCATGAAGCAGCTGCTGATGGCCGAGACGGCGGAGCGACAGGTGCGCTCGATCGCCTATCAGATGACCGCCGCTCGCTTCCCGGCTCACCGCGACCTGAAGGGCTTCGACTTCGCGCAGGCGCACGTCGACGAAGCGCTGGTTCGAGAACTCAGTGACCTGTCGTTCCTCGCAAGCGCACACAACGTCGTGTTCATCGGTGGCCCCGGCACCGGCAAAACGCACCTCGCCTCAGCGATCGGAATTGAGGCCGTGCAACGCCACGGCAAGCGAGTGCGCTACTTCTCGACCGTCGAGCTGACCAACGCACTGGAGCAGGAGAAGTCCATCGGCAAACAAGGCCAGATCGCCCATAAGCTGATGTACGTCGACCTGGTGATCCTCGATGAACTGGGCTACCTGCCGTTCAGCCAGACCGGTGGCGCATTGCTGTTCCACTTGCTCTCGAAGCTGTATGAACACACGAGTGTCGCGATCACCACCAACCTCAGCTTCGGTGAGTGGGCGACCGTGTTCGGGGACGCAAAGATGACGACGGCGCTGCTGGACCGCGTCACCCATCACTGCCACATCGTCGAAACCGGCAATGAATCCTGGCGCTTCAAGTCCAGTTCTGCCAAGGCGAAGGCGACGAGAAAGAGAGCAGCAAAAGCAGCAGGCAGTGAGGAGTTATCCACACCGGAATAGATGTACTACGCTGTCTCGGGGTGGGTCAGATTTAGATGAAATCGGTGGGTCAAGATTCGATGGAAATCAACA
>NZ_CAJNKE010000750.1 GCF_905232215.1 Burkholderia sp. LMG 13014 | reverse complement strand
CCTCGCGGTCGCGGAAGAACCAGGTCTCGGGCACGACGAACAGCTCGATCAGCGCACGCCGCTCGTCGGCCGACGCGTTGAGCTGCTGCCAGTATGCGTCGAGCGCGTCCTGCGTCACGGGCGGCCGCGCCGCCGACGGCAGGCGCTCGCCGTCCGTCTGCAGCGCATGCACGCGCTCCGTCAGCGCGCGGATCAGGAAATCGTTGCCGAGCGAATCGGGGTCGATGCCGGTCTCGCGCAGCAGCCAACCGCGAAATCGCGATTCGGACTCTTTCATGCAGACTCTCCCCCGTGGCCCGGCAGGCCGTCGAACAGATACAGGCGCGCGACGTCGTCGATCAGGTCGGATACCGACACCTGCTGCACGACGCCGTCGGGCGTGTTCGCGACCAGCCCGAGCCAGCGCGTGCGCGCGGTCGAGATGCCGCTCGCGCGAAACGCGGCGCGGTCGATCCGCATCGTCTGCGTCGCGCGCTCGACGATCAGCCCGATCGTGCGCTCGCCGCCGGCCCCGTTCGCGCGGTAGCGAACCATCACGAGCCGCGTCGAACGCAACGCATGCGCGCGGCGCCGGAGCGCCAGCATCGGCACGTCGATCACCGGCACCGGCTGGCCGCCGCGCATCAGCAGCCCGGCGATCCAGTCGGGCGCACCGGGCACGGCCTTCGTGACCGCGAGCGGCAGCACCTCGTCGATGCCGGCCGCGTCGAGCGCATAGCGTTCGCCGTCGAGCTCGAACATCAGGAACAGCGCGTGGGCGCCGTTCTGCGCGTCGGCGCGCGTCACGCGTCGACCTTGAAACGCGACACGCTGGTGCGCAACTGGTTCGCGACGAGCGTCAGATCGTCGATCGCCTGCGACGACTGACGCAGCGACTCGGCCGTCTGCTGCGCGGCCTCCGACAGTTGCGACAGCGCCTGCGTGATCTGCTCGGCGCCGTTCGCCTGCGTCTGCATCCCTTCGTTGACCATCTGGAAGCGCGGCGCGAGCGTCTGCACCTCGGCGATGATCTGCGACAGCTGCCCGCCGACCTGCTGCACGTCGAGCATGCCGCGGCGCACTTCCTCGGAGAACTTGTCCATCCCCATCACGCCCGCCGACACCGCCGACTGGATTTCCTTCACGGTCTGCTCGATGTCGTAGGTCGCCACCGCCGTCTGGTCGGCGAGGCGGCGGATCTCGGTCGCGACGACGGCGAAGCCGCGGCCGTACTCGCCGGCCTTCTCGGCCTCGATCGCCGCGTTCAGCGACAGCAGGTTGGTCTGGTCGGCCACCTTGGTGATCGTCGCGACCACCTGGTTGATGTTCAGCGCCTTCTCGTTGAGGATCGCGAGCTTCGCGTTCACCGAACCGGCCGCATCCATCACGCTGCGCATCGTCTCGCCCATTCGCGTGAGCCCGCTCTGGCTCACGCCCGCGAGCGTCGCCGACTGCTCGGCCACGCCGGCCACCTCGTTCATCGTGCGCAGCAGGTCGCGCGACGTCGCGAAGATCTCGCGCGAGGTCGCACCGATCTCGGTCGTCGTCGCCGCGGTCTCGTTCGCGGTTGCCTGCTGCTCGCGCGACGTCGCCGCGATCTCGGCCACCGACGTCGTCACCTGCAGCGACGACTGCTGGGCGCGTGCCACGAGCTCGGTCAGCTCGTCGGCCATCCGGTTGAAGCCCGTCTCGAGCGTGCCGAATTCGTCGCGACGGCGCAGGTCGAGGCGCCGCGTCAGGTTGCCGGTGCGCATCACGTCGTGCACCTCGACGAGCCGCGCCATCGGCACGGTCACCGAACGGAACAGCAAGTAGCCGAGACCGAGCGCGGACAGCAGCACGAACGCCAGTGCGGTCGCGAGCACCACCTCGGTGTCCTGCACGGATTCGCGGATCAGCTTCGCGGACTGCTCGGCGAACTTGCGGTTTTCCTGCACCAGCACGTTCGCGTTGCGCACGACCTCGGTCCACGCGGGCACCGTCTTCGCGTAGGCGGCGACGGCCTCCTCACGCGACAAGCGGCTCTTCTGCACGGCTTCGTTCAGCAGCGGCACGTAGTGGTCGTACGCGCCGCGGAACGCCGCGAAGCGCTGCCGGTCGTCATCGCGGAACGTCGTGTTCTGGTAGTCGACCGTCAGCGACTCGATCTCCTTCAGCGAGTCGGAGATCTTCGCGAGATCGCGTTGCGCGGTTTCGGGCTGGGTGTCGACGAAGGTCGCCTGCTGCAGCAGCGTGAACGATTCGTTGACAGAACCGCGCAGCGACGACGCGAGGTAGACGCCGGGCAGCGAGTCGCGCTCGATGCTGACGGCTTCGGTATTGATCGCGCGCAGTCGCTCGTACGACACGCCGGCTGTCACCAGCATCAGCACGAACAGCACGCCGAAGCTGAGCAGGATGCGATTGCCGAGCGTCAGCCGGCCAGCGCCGATCGTCGGATGCAGGCTTTCATTGGTCGCGCGAGGCGTCACGGTGGCCATGTTCGTTATGGGCTTTCTAAAATCAGCGTTGA
>NZ_CAJNKE010000749.1 GCF_905232215.1 Burkholderia sp. LMG 13014 | reverse complement strand
CCGCGATGCCGTCGCCAGGTACGCGCGGCGCGTCGCTAACACATTCATTACACCCGGCCAATTCGATTCATTAAATAGTTATTTGATGCATCGAAAACAATATCCCGGCCACCTTGATTCCTCCCCCCATTGCCCGGAATTATCGCGAGATATGCAAGTCGCAATGGCGAAATCACAAAATGACCGCCAATTGATACGCGTTTTTTCAACAATTCAAATCCCTCGATCGCCGAGATCGGAGGACATCCCTGTCTGTCTCAGGCCACAAAAGAGAATTTCATTTTTGCCGATTCAATCGGGCTCGGTAGTCTCCTGCCATTCCGGATCACGAACACGAGCCAATGCGCAAGGAGATGACATGAAACGCACGACCCTCTCGCTGATTTCCATCGCGTCATTCGCGGCGATACCCGTCGCGCATGCGCAGTCGAGCGTCACGCTGTATGGCGTGATCGACACGTCGATCACCTACGTGAACCATGCGCAGGGCAAGGACAACGCGTGGATGCTCGGCAACAGCAGCGCGGGCAACCTGGCCGGCAGCCGCTGGGGCGTGAAAGGCACCGAGGATCTCGGCGGCGGGCTGAAGGCACTGTTCCAGCTCGAGGACGGCTTCGACCCGAGCACCGGCCGGCAGGGCCAGGGCGGCCGCCTGTTCGGCCGGCAGGCGTTCGTCGGCCTGACGAGCGACCGCTACGGCACGCTCAGGTTCGGCCGCCAGTACGATCCCCTCGTCGATCTCGTGCAGGGCATCACCGCCGACAACTATCTCGGCAGCGTGTTCGCGACGGCTGGCGACGTCGACAACTACGACAACAGCTTCCGCGTCGACAACGCGGTGAAATACACGTCGGCCGTCTATGCGGGCCTGCAGTTCTCGGCGATGTATTCGTTCGGCGGCATCGCCGGCAGCACCGGCGCCGCGAATTCGTATTCGGCCGCCGTGTCGTACAACAACGGGCCGTTCAGCGTCGCGGGTGGCTACTTCCACACGACCAACAGCCCCGCGTCGAACACCCTGCGCAGCGGCTGGACCAGCTCGTCGGACGGCACCTTCGACGGCCCGATCAACAGCGGCTATGCGAGCGCGCATTCGATCGGCATCGCGCGCATCGCGGGCCAGTACGTCGCCGGCCCGTTCACGTTCGGCCTCGGCTACAGCAACGCGCAGTACCGCCGCGATGGCAGCTCGGTGTTCGGCTCGAACGAGCACTACAACACGGGGCAAGGCTTCGTGAACTACCAGGCGACGACTGCGCTGCTGGTCGGCGTCGGCTACAGCTACACGCGCTCGGGCGGCGACACGTCGGCCACCTATCACCAGGTATCGGCCGGCGCGGACTACAACCTGTCGAAGCGCACCGACGTCTACCTGACCGCCGCCTATCAACACGCAAGCGGCCAGACCGGCGACGGCAAGGGCGGCTCGATGGCCGCGCAGGCGTCGATCGGTTCGTACGGCTATGCGGGCACGAGCTCGCAGACGATGGTCAACCTCGGCCTGCGTCACCGCTTCTGATGCCAAACGGCCGGCGCTGCGTGCCGCGCGGCCGGTCGAATCCGCATGAACCGACACGGCGGCTTCGGCCGCCGTTGTTTCCGGATCGCCGATTCATTACCTTTTTCAACCCGGATATCGACTGCCGCGCGATTTCCATCCGGTTTGATTCAACACCGATTTTCCCGAGCGAATGTCGCGACGCGCCAGTATTCCAGCGCCGCCACTGCCCCGGCATTCACGCGAAAATCCGGCCATTTTTACCGATAATGCTTCGCTGAACCCCGTGATCGGACGCGATAAAAATGCGTGGCGAACGCGCGGGCAAATGCAAAGGAAAGTTTGACGCGAGCCATTTGCGTGCTCGCTATGGCACACTTCGCGTCTGCGTAATTTCCTTGCACCGGGCGGCCGGATTCCGCCCCATCCTGCCATGCCGCGTCAGACAACCCGTTCAATCAGCCGAGAAACGCTGAAAATCGCCGCGACGATTGCAATGTCGTGCGCGCTCGCCGGCGTCGCACGGGCCGATTGCCTCGACGACGCGGCCGCGTTCCAGCACGTGAGCGTCAGCCTGATGCGCGGCATCGCGCAAGTCGAATCGGGGATGAATCCGAACGCGCTCAACACGAATACCAACGGCACGGTCGACATCGGCCTGATGCAGATCAACAGCACCTGGCTGCCGACGCTCGCGCGCGAAGGCATCACGCGGGAGAGCCTGTTCGACGCGTGCACGAACGCGTATGTCGGCGCGTGGATCCTGTCGCAGAACATCCGCCAGCTCGGCCCCAACTGGAACGCGATCGGCGCGTACAACGCCGCGTCGCCCGACAAGCGCCTCGCGTATGCGCGCAAGGTCTATGATGCAATCCGGACCATGCCGGATTCGCCGGATACACCCATGCCTATCCTTCCACCGTCCTTTACGCCGCCGCAACAGGCCCAGGCGTACAACCCGTTCGCGAGCCTGAGCGTGTCCGCACCGCAGCAG
>NZ_CAJNKE010000748.1 GCF_905232215.1 Burkholderia sp. LMG 13014 | reverse complement strand
CCGACGTTCGACACGCTCGATCTCGCGACGAACGCGGCGATGCAGGGCTTCGGCGTCGCGATCGGCGACGTGACGCTCGTCGACGACGACGTCAGCGCGCGCCGGCTCGAACGGCCGTTCGACATCGTGCTCGAGACGGGCGCGCGCTACTTCTTCGTCTATCCCGAGAACATCGGCAACCAGCAGAAGATCCGCGCGTTCAGCGACTGGATTGCGCGCCATCGCGATTGACCGGCGAAGCGCGCACGTGCGTGAACCGGCGCGCGGAATCCGTTGGATACCGCGCCGGCGAACGGCTTTACTGGTACGTCACGACGGCGATCATCGGCGCCTGATTGTTGCCCGGACGGTTCGGTAAAACGATTGCGCGCGAGGCCTGAGTAAAGGTCGTGGTCTTGATGGCCTGCTGGCTCGCGGCGTCGACGAACGCGATCTGGCCGCTTGCCGGGCGCGGACAGTCGGGCCGTACGTGCCGCTGGGCGAGATCGGCCGTATCGAGCGCGAACGAGCAGGGCGGCTCGACGATCATGCCGGAGAAGTGGATGATGCCGGACGCGCCGGCGGCAAAGGACGAGGAAGTGGCCAGAAGCGAGGCAGCCAGGGCGAACGAGGCAGCGATATGGCGATGCTTCATGACAGGCTCCAGAGAGGAAGCGCGTCGCAGCGGGGCCGCTCGGGTGGCAGTCCGTCAACGCTGCGATGCTGTATGCGTAAACGGCAAAACGATCGGGCCTCTTGAATGAAAAAATTGAAATAATGGCAATAAGCAAACGATTGCCTATTGCTAAAAACAATGTAGTTTGAATCTGCGCAATCGCAAGTCGGGGAAATGCCGGGTGGCATAAGATTGGCGGACGAACGGCCGTCATGACCGTTGTGTAGGCAACGGCCTTGCGCCGCCCGGAAAGCAAAACGGCCGCTCGGAGCCGAGCGGCCGTTTTGCGTCGGAGCCGAAGGGGCGCCGTTCAGTTCATGCGCTTGCGTACCGCGCCGACGATCACGAGCAGCACGATCGCGCCGACGATCGACGCGATCCAGCCCGCGCCCTGGCCCGGCGCGTACCAGCCGGCGGCGCGACCGACATAGCCGGCGAACAGCGAGCCGACGATGCCGAGCACGGTGGTCATCAGGATGCCCATCTTGTCGTCGCCGGGCTTGAGCGCGCGGGCGAGGAGGCCGACGATGAGCCCGACGACCAGGGTTTCGATGAATTGCAGCATGAACGCCTCCCTAATGCGGTTGAGCTGTTGACGAACGGAGATGGACTCGTCCGGCGCACCGGGGTTCCCGGTGGAGCCGAACAGATCCGCGACGGGCCGAGTATCGCACGCTGCCGCGTCATGCGGATGTCAGGGCGGCCCCGGCGGCGCGTCATTCATTGATAGTCGAGCAGAACCTGCGTCGCGGCATGAACCGAACCGCCACCGACCTTCGCGCCTGTCTGCAGGTAGGACGCACGGAGCCGAATCGATGGCGATCCGCCGGTGGCCGGGTTGTAGCTCGTCACGGTGTGCGACTTCCTCAGTGGTAGCGGCTGGCCCGTCGCGGCGTCGGCGATCTGGATGCCGATGCCGCTGGCCGTGGCATCCGGGCGCAACTGCATCCCGCCGGGGGACCCGGTGACCATGTCGTCCAGCGGCGCCAGTTGATAGCCGATCCGGTTGTAGCCGGCCGGGCAATTGTTCAACTGCACCTGAAAGTCCGTCGCGCCGGCGGTCGAACCGACACCCTTGAACACATGGTGCTGCACGGGCGGCAGCGTGACCGTCTGGTCGGGAATCGAGCACGTTCCGTTGATGAAGCTGACCTTCGCGGCGAGGTAGACCGGGGACGAGGCGCCGAAGATGCCCGACTTGTATTCGATCGAGTAATAGGCGCTGAGCGCACCCGAATTGAGCGACCCATCCTGCGGCGGCCGACTATCGCGGAACAGCATGACTTCGAGCGTATTGCGCAGCGTCGCCTTCGTCGACGAGACGGCCACGTTGCCGTCGACGAGCATGCGCGTCGACAAGCCGGACACATTGGTTTCCAGGTCGGGGCCGTCGGACACCCACACCCCGCCCTTGGAGTACATCCTGATGCCCGTGATCTGGCAGGTGCTCGCGCCGCATACGTCCTGCGGCGTGAAGTAGTGACGCGCGACGACCATGCCCGGCGTGGCGTTTCCGGGGCTGGAAACGGTGGCCTGCCCGAACGCATAGAGGGAGGCGGCGATCGCGTCGGGCGCGAAGGCGACGGATGCGAGCACAAGCGCGGAGGCGCCCGCGAGCATGCGGAGCGGGCGGCGAGCGACGCGCACCGAGGCGGCCGGATTCGTGGTTCGGGTCAATGCGGACGATTGGCGAAAGTGAGACATAGGGATTCCTTACTGAATGCCGGCGGTCGTCGAATCGGACAGGCACGTGCTCTTGACGGTCTGTATGCCGGGCAATGGCCGGCGACGCTCCGCAACCGGCAGCGCGTAGGCGATCCGGCAGGCGGAGCGGGCGTCGGCGCCCCACTGAACGGTCAG
>NZ_CAJNKE010000747.1 GCF_905232215.1 Burkholderia sp. LMG 13014 | reverse complement strand
ATCGGCGCATGATCGGTATCAACGACGCCGCGCGCGCTGCCGCCGCGCGGCCCGTCAGGAGCAAGTGAGTACGATGGCCAACCGGCTGCAAGTGATCTATATCGAAGACGATGCGCTCGTTCGCCGGGCAAGCGTGCAGAGCCTTCAGCTGGCGGGGTTCGACGTCGCCGGCTTCGAGTCGGCCGAAGCGGCCGAGAAGGCGATCGTCGCGGATACCGCCGGCGCGATCGTCAGCGACATCCGGCTGCCCGGCGCGAGCGGGCTCGACGTGCTCGCGCAGTGCCGCGAGCGCGTGCCCGACGTGCCCGTGATCCTCGTCACGGGGCACGGCGACATCTCGATGGCCGTGCAGGCGATGCGCGACGGCGCCTACGACTTCATCGAAAAACCGTTCGCGGCCGAGCGCCTGATCGAGACGGTGCGCCGCGCGCTCGAGCGCCGCGAGCTGGTGCTCGAGAACCATGCGCTGCGGCGCGAGCTGGCCGGGCAGAACGTCGTCGCGCCGCGCATCATCGGCCGCAGCCCCGCGATCGAGCAGGTGCGCAAGCTGATCGCGAACGTCGCGCCGACCGACGCGTCGGTGCTGATCAACGGCGACACGGGCGCCGGCAAGGAGCTGATCGCGCGCAGCCTGCACGAGCTGTCGCCGCGTCGCGACAAGCCGTTCATCGCGGTGAATTGCGGCGCGCTGCCCGAGCCGATGTTCGAGTCGGAGATGTTCGGCTACGAGCCCGGTGCGTTCACCGGTGCCGCGAAGCGCCGCGTCGGCAAGCTCGAATACGCGTCGGGCGGCACGCTGTTCCTCGATGAAATCGAAAGCATGCCGCTCGCGCTGCAGGTGAAGCTGTTGCGCGTGCTGCAGGACGGCGTGCTGGAGCGGCTCGGCTCGAACCAGCCGATCCGCGTGAATTGCCGCGTGGTGGCGGCCGCGAAGGGCGACATGAGCGAACTCGTCGCGGCCGGCACGTTCCGGCGCGACCTGCTGTACCGCCTCAACGTCGTGACGATCGCGCTGCCGCCACTCGCCGAGCGCCGCGAGGACATCGTGCCGCTGTTCGAGCACTTCATGCTCGATGCGGCCGTGCGCTATGCGCGGCCCGCGCCGGTGCTGACCGACCGGCAGCGCGCGAGCCTGATGCAGCGTGACTGGCCCGGCAACGTGCGCGAGCTGCACAACGCGGCCGACCGCTTCGTGCTCGGCGTGGCCGACATGCCGCAGGAGACGGGCGCGAGCGGCGACGAGGCCGACAACGAGCAGACGCTGAAGGAGCGCATCGAGCAATTCGAACGCGCGGTGATCGCCGAGGCGCTGAACCAGACGGGTGGCGCGGTTGCCGCGACAGCCGACCGGCTGCATGTCGGCAAGGCGACGCTGTACGAGAAGATGAAGCGCTACGGGTTGTCGGCGAAAGGCGAAAACGAGCGCTGAAAAGCAAACGGACCGCGGAACCGGGTTGCCCGGTCGTGCGGTCCGTCGTGCGGGGAAGGGCGCTGCGCGCAGCCCTTCGAGCCGGATCTTGCGGCGGCGCTCAGGCCGCGTTGCTGTCGAGCGCCTTCTTGAGCAGCGCGTCGAGTTCCGCGAACTGCGGTGCGCCGACGTAGCGCTTCAGGATCTTGCCGTCCTTGTCGACGACGAAGGTCGTCGGCGTGAGCTGCACGTTGCCGAACTGCTTCGCGACGCTGCCGTCGTCGAGCGCGACCTTGAACGGCAACTGGCGCGTCTGCGCGTAGTTCGCGACGTACATCGGCGGATCGTAGTTCATCGCGACCGCGACGAATTCCAGCCCCTGACCCTTGAAGCGATTATAGGTATCGACCATCTGCGGCATTTCCTGCATGCAGGTCGCGCAGCTCGTCGCCCAGAAGTTCACGAGATAGACCTTGCCTTTCAGGTCGCCTGCAGTCGAGACCTTCTGGCCCGACAGCAGCGTGAACGTGGCGTCCGGCACGCTGGACTTGCCGTTGAATGCGAAGAAGCCGGCGACGGCGATCGCCGCGACGACGGCGGCGGCGACGATGTAGCGGACGGGGCCGGCGCTGCGCCGGGCGGGAGGCGTGGTGTTCATCTGGTGCTCTCGGAGTCGGTCGATGACGCGGATCAATGCAAAGGACATCGAAATTCGGCGCTCATTTTAGCGCGAATGCGGCAAGCGCACTGACGGCGGCCACACATCCCGGAATTCACGTTCGGCGGATAATGCCCGTTTTGCCTGCCCGATCCACGCCATGCCGAAGGAAGTCACCGTTTCGTTGCGCCCCCATTTTCGTCCGCTGCGACACTTCGCCGCGCTCGCGTGCATGAGCGTCGCGCTGGCCGCGTGCTCGCCGTCGTACGACTGGCGCACGCTGCACAACGATGCCGGCTACACGATCGACCTGCCGGCGAAGCCGACCGTCGAGAATCAGCCGGTGGCGATCGGCGGCGTATCGATGCCGATGCGGATGCAGGCCGCTCACGTTGACGGTGCGGTGTTCGCGGTCGGCACGCTGACGCTGCCGGATGACCGCGACGACACGCGC
>NZ_CAJNKE010000746.1 GCF_905232215.1 Burkholderia sp. LMG 13014 | reverse complement strand
AGGAATACCGCCGCCGCCAGCTTGACATCGCCTCCGCCGATCCAGCCCGCGTGGCGCATGCCGGCGAACAGCAGCAGCATCGCCGCGCCGGTCGCGACATGGCCGGCCAGCGGCGCGAACCCGTCGCGTGCGAGCGCCGCCGCGACGAAATACAGCGCCGCGAACGCCAGCACCACGCGATTGGACAGGCGCCGGTCGCGCAGATCCTGCGCGGCGAGCGAGGCCAGCAAGACCGTGGCCACCGACTGCACGAGCGTGAGCATGGGAGAGCCGTCCGTCGACACGCCCCGGCCGGATACGTTCTACCGCTGCGGATCCCGGTGTTCGTCGGTGGCGCGCGGGTTCAGGGGATCAGATCAGGCTCGTCACCTTGTTGATCAGCGTCGTGAACACGCTCGGCAAGCCGCCGCTGGTGCTGCTGAGGATCACGCCGACCGCCGCCAGCGCAACCACGACGATTCCGGCGAGCACCGCGTACTCAAGCGAGCTGACGCCACGTTCGTCACGCAGCAGGGACTTGACGTATTGCAGCATGGCAACCTCCGTGTAACGGGTCGGTGACCGACCGTTGAACGCAAAGACGCTCCGTTGCTCCGGTGGTTGCGCAGGGCATTCGCCCATTGCCATCCATGCGTGCGACCCTGGCACAAGGTCGTTCGCATCCCCCGGAATTCTCTCTCTCGATCACTGCAACACGCGGCGTGCAACGACGACATGGGTCGTTGCGTGTCTGCATCCGTGGGGCGGTATTCCCGCACGATGCAACCGCGCTGATTCGTCTAGGGTATAGACAATTTTTCAGGCGAATTCAAATTATTTGGCGTCGGAATGCATTTATGGATTCCCCCCTGCAACGATGAAATCCATCCTTTTATTTGCGGTCATTTTTTCTCGACGCAGGTCGAATGGTTCGCCTATCGGAACAAACGTGGCGACGGTTGCAGCGCGCGATTTACCGATCCTGTTTTCATTCGATTTAGCGCATGCGGGGGTCGATCCGCATGCTCGCGCCTTGCCGCGCCCGGCCTGCCTTCCCGGCAAACATGACGGCCTCGCATCATATTTCCCCGGTGACCCGCCCGCGCTTATCCACCCTGATTCGGCCAGTGCCCCCCGCGTGAATCTACGCTCGCCTTCAGCGCGACTTTTCAATCGGCGATTGCCTGATTCCGCAACCGGTTTCAATCGACTTGATTGGAATCCTGATTGAATGTCAGATGCATGTGAATGCAGTTCTCATCCGGATAGAACGAAACGCCCGGCGCCGCAACCCGCCAAGCGGCGATAAGCATAGTTCAAATCGTTGCTTGTCCGGCCCCGGGGCGCCATCGAGAATGCGTCGACGGGCTGCCGCCCGGCCTCGCTCCCCAACGTTCCGGATCCATCGATTCATGCTTCCACTGCGTCTGCTTCGATCGCTGCTGATCGCGTCCCTCATTGCGTTGCCGGCTGCCGCCGCGCACGCCGACAAGCCCGCCACCATCCGCATCGGCGTCGCCCAGCAAGGCGCCGGCGATCCGCCGACGTTCGGCGGATCGAGCGCCGCCACCGCGCAGTTGCAGCAGCTGGTCGAAAAGGAATTCGCGGCCGACGGCATCAAGGTGCAGTGGCTGTTCTTCAAGGGCGCGGGGCCGGCCGTCAACGAGGCGATCGCCAACAAGGCGCTCGACTTCGCGTACCAGGGCGACCTGCCCGCCGTGCTCGCGCGTGCGAACGGAATCAAGACGCGCCTGCTGCTCGCCGCGAGCGTGCGCTCGGGCGTCAAGATCGCGGTGCCGCCCGACTCCACCGTTCGCTCGATCAAGGATCTGAAGGACCGTCGCGTGTCGATCTTCCGCGGCACCAACCTGCAGCTCGTCGCCGACAACGCGCTCGCGAAAAACGGCCTCAATGAACGCGACCTGCGCGTGATCAACCTCGACGCCGCGAGCGCGCTCGCCGCACTCGCGTCGAAAGGCATCGACGCGTCGGTGGGCGACTACCAGCTGTACAAGCTGCGCGACGCCGGGCTCGCGAAGATCATCTACGAATCGCAGAACGACGGCCCGCAGCTCACGCGCCAGACCCACCTGCTCGTGCTCGACGATTTCGAGCGCGCGCATCCGGACATCGTGCAGCGTGTCGTCACCGCGCTCGTGAAGGGCGCGCAATGGTCGTCCGATGAAGCGAACCGCGATGCGCTGTTCAAGCTGTGGGCGAAGAGCGGCGTGCCGGTTTCTTCGTGGCAGGCCGACTACGCGAACCAGCGCCTGAAGGATCGCCTGTCGCCGCTGATCGATCCGTTCGTCGTCGCGCGCTACAAGTCCGTCGCGCAGGATGCACTCGCGCTGAAGCTGATCCGCCAGCCGGTCGACGTCGACGGCTGGTTCGAGCCGAAGTATCTCGACAATGCGCTGCGCACGCTGAAGCTCGAAAACTATTGGCAACGCTACGACGCGGCCGGCAAGCCCCTTTCCTGACCCGGACCCGCCCCCGATGAGCGACACCGCGTTTTCCATCCCGTCATCCGAGCGCCACGCGC
>NZ_CAJNKE010000745.1 GCF_905232215.1 Burkholderia sp. LMG 13014 | reverse complement strand
GCCTCGCGCAGCGGCGCAATGCCGAGTGCGCTCGTATATTGCGTGACGCCGCGGCGAAGTGCGGCCGCAGCTGCTTCGACGACCGGCTCCGGCGCAGTGAAATCCGGCTCGCCGATGCCCATGTGGATAACATCGCGCCCGGAAGACTCGAGACGCTGTGCCTCCTTCATCAGTTCCATCACGTAGAAGGGCTGGATCGCGTCGACGCGTGCGGCGAGTTTGACGAGCGAATCGGTGGCGGTATTCATCGGGCGGGCAGGGCGAGGGAGGCGAGACAAAAGAAAAAACGGGCGCATGCGCGCCCGTTCAGGACCAACGGAATCAGCCGTTGCGGCGCGCCTGCGTTTCGGCGGGGCGCAGCTTCGCGGCGAGCTTGTCGAGCACGCCGTTCACGTACTTGTAGCCGTCGGAGCCGCCGAACGTCTTCGCGAGTTCGACAGCTTCGTTGATGATCACGCGGTACGGCGTTTCGACGTGGTGCGTGAGCTCGAACGTCGCGATCAGCAGCACCGCGCGTTCGACCGGCGACAGCTGCTCGATCGGGCGGTCGAGCGACGGCGTCAGCGCTTCGACGAGCGTGGCGTGCTCGCGGATCACGCCGTGCAGGATGGCTTCGAGCAGATCCTTGTCAGCCTTGTCGTAACCGAGCGCGCCGCGCAGTTGCGCGTCGATCTCACCGGAGGACGCGTTCGACAGCAGCCACTGGTACAGCCCCTGCGTCGCCAGCTCGCGCGATTGTCGGCGGGCGCTCTTCTTCATGCGCGCTCCTCTTCGTCGTCTTCGTCTTCTTCTTCCTCGTCGTCGTCGCCGAGCTGGTCGAGCGCCATCGTCAGGTTGGCCATCTCGACAGCGACGCGTGCGGCGTCACGACCCTTTTCGGTCATGCGCGCGACGGCCTGCTCGTCGTTTTCGGTCGTCAGGACCGCGTTCGCGATCGGCAGGTTGAAGTCGAGGCCGATGCGGGTGATGCCCGCGCCGCTCTCGTTCGACACGAGTTCGAAGTGGTAGGTCTCGCCGCGGATCACCGCGCCGAGTGCGATCAGCGCGTCGAACTGGCCGCTTTCCGCGAGCTTTTGCAGCGCGAGCGGGATTTCCAGCGCGCCGGGCACCGACACGAGCAGCACGTCTTCACCGGTGACGCCGAGGCGTTCCAGTTCCTCGACGCACGCGTCGGCGAGGCCGTTGCATACGGGCTCGTTGAAGCGCGATTGCACGATGCCGATACGCAGGCCGTCGCCTTCGAGATTCGGTTGGTATTGTCCGATTTCCATGATCTTGTCCGTGGTGTGGATGAACGGTTATAGGGCGAAAGCGTCGTGGCGGGTTACGCGTTGGACGCCGGGCAGGACTTGGCTTCGCCGCCGGGCATCGGAATGAAGCCCGTGACTTCCAGGCCGTAGCCGGACATGCTGCCCAGCTTGCGCGGATTCGACAGCACCTGCATCTTGCCGACGCCGACATCGCGCAGGATCTGCGCGCCGATGCCGAACGTCTTGAAATCAACCGGCCGGCGCTTGAGCACAGCGGCCTTTTCTTCCTCGTCGAACGCCTTGAAGACGTCGATCAGGTGTTCCTTCGTGTCGCCGCAATTGAGCAGCACGATCACGCCGAGGTCGCGCTCCGCGATCTCGCGCATCGCGGCGTCGAGCGTCCACGAGTGCGTCGACACACCCGTTTCGAGCAGGTCGAGCACCGACAGCGGCTCGTGCACGCGCACCGGCGTATCGGCGCCGGGCGACGGTTCGCCGCGCACCAGCGCGATGTGCGGCGAGCCGCTCGGCTGGTCGCGGTACAGCACTGCGCGGAACGTGCCGTGCGCGGTCTGCATCGTGCGCTCGGCGATGCGCTCGATAATCGATTCGGTGCGGCTGCGGTACTGGATCAGGTCGGCGATCGTGCCGATCTTCAGGTTGTGTTCCTGCGCGAATTCGATCAGGTCGGGCAGGCGCGCCATCGTGCCGTCGTCCTTGATGATCTCGCAGATCACCGCGGCCGGCGTGAGGCCCGCGAGCGCGGTGAAGTCGCAACCGGCCTCGGTGTGGCCCGCACGCACGAGCACGCCACCGGGCTGCGCCATGATCGGGAACACGTGACCCGGCTGCACGATGTGCTCGGGGCGCACGT
This sequence comes from Burkholderia sp. LMG 13014, assembly GCF_905232215.1. Taxonomy (GTDB): domain Bacteria; phylum Pseudomonadota; class Gammaproteobacteria; order Burkholderiales; family Burkholderiaceae; genus Burkholderia. The sequence continues at coordinate 397 of NZ_CAJNKE010000745.1, read as the reverse complement.
CGTGCGCGACCGCCGTGGCGATCGTGTGTGCACGGTCGGCGGCCGAGATGCCGGTCGTCACGCCTTCGGCCGCTTCGATGCTGACCGTGAAGGCGGTGCCGTACTGCGTACCGTTGCGGTAGGTCATCAGCGGCAGGTGCAGCTGCTTGCAGCGTTCCTGCGTCAACGTCAGACAAACCAGGCCGCGGCCGTACTTGGCCATGAAGTTGATCGCTTCCGGCGTGACGAATTCGGCGGCGATCACGAGGTCGCCCTCGTTTTCGCGGTCTTCTTCGTCGACCAGGATCACCATCCGGCCGGCTTTCAGCTCGGCGATGATGTCGAGCGTGGAGGCGAGCGTCATAAGGGGGCGAGAAAGAGGAAAGTGCGTATTTTACGCCAGCCGGACGGCGTTTCG
>NZ_CAJNKE010000744.1 GCF_905232215.1 Burkholderia sp. LMG 13014 | reverse complement strand
GTAAGCAGTCCTTCAGCAACGCCTCTCAGCACGTTGCAGGCATAGCCCAAGGCAAGAGAGCAGCGTAGTCATCGGCAGTCGTCGCCAACGGGAGTTTCCTGAACAGCCAGACGAGATACTGGTACGAGTCGATACCGTTGGCCTTGCAGGTTTCGACCAGCGAGTAGAGATTGGCACTGGCGTTGGCGCCAGCCACGGTCGTCGCGAACAGCCATCCCTTTCTTCCGAGAACAAACGGGCGGATCGCGTTCTCGCAGGGATTGTTGGAGATCGGCCATGTGCCATCCTCCACGTAGCGCACGAGCTTGGGCCACTGGCCGTGGAGATACTGCATTGCGCGGCCCAAGAGGCTGCCCGGCACCACGATTGGCAACTGCTCGCGCAGCAGCGCCTCGATCGCCCACAGGACGTGCGTGCTGTAGCGCTGGCGCAGCCGTTGTCTGCGCGCCGGTGACCAGTCTGCCGAACGTGCTTCTGCCGCGAACAGCCTGCCGACGAGCTTGACGAAGCGCGTGGCCGTCAACTGCGGGGTGCGTGCCGCCTTCGGCACCGCCTCCTCGGCCTTGATGAAGCCGCGGCGCGCGTGGGCCCAGCAGCCCAAGTGGACGAGCTGGTTGTCCAGCGCCAGGCCGTTGTAGAGTTCATAGCCGTCGGTGATCAATGCCGTGCCGGGACGGATGCCAGCATAGATCGCCTTGGCATGCGCCGCACCACGCCCAGGGGCGTAGCTGAACAGCCGCACGGGCGGCCCCGAGCCGTTCATTTGCACCCAGACATAGCTCTTGGCCTGCGCTCGCCGTCCTGGCTCCTTCAGAACCTGGAAGGTCGTCTCGTCGCCATGGATCAGATCCGACTCGAACAGCGTGTCGCGCATCAGGTTGATCACGGGCTGCACGGCCAAGCCAACGCGTACCATGCTGGCGGCAATCGTGTTGGCCGAGATGTCGCCGCCGAAGCGGCGCAGCAAGCCGGCTTGGCGGTACAGCGGCATACCAAACTGGTACTTGCCGGTGGCAATCCACGCCAGCGCCGATTCGGTGAACAGGCCACGGGGGATGATGCGTGCCGGTGCCGGCGTGACCTTGATGCCCAGATCGCAGCACGGGCAGGCGTACTTGACGCGCTGGTGCTGGATGACGCGGACCTGTTCGGGAATCACGTCGAGCTGCTCGCTGGTCTCGACACCGATCTCGACCAGAGCATGACCATCGTTCGCGCAGAAGCGCTCGGACTCGGGCAGGTCGTGGCGCACCACCTCGCGCGGCAGATTGGGGTCCAGGGGCTTGCGGCCGCGCTTCTTGCGCGTGTGTGCGGCGACCTTTGTGCCGGGCACATCTTCCAGTGCCGGTTGCGCGCCGGCCGTCAGGGCTTCGGCTTCGTTGAACAGACCGAGCTGGCCTGCATCGCGAGCCTCGCTGGTCGCGCCGAACAGTTCGCGGCGGTAGGCCCGCAGCCGCTCCTCGGCGAGATCACGTTCGGCCTTAACCAGCCGCAACTCGCTGCGCAGAGCATCGCGCTCTGCGAGCAGTTCCTGGAGTTCTTCGGCGCTGATTGTGATGGGCATGTCGGCTTGGACCGACATGCCCATGTGCAGTTCAGCTCGCGCGTGCGTAGAAACGCTGCGGATGCTTCTTGACGACGGCAATGTCGATGCCGTCCAGCAACCAGTGCAACTGCTCGACGCTCAGCTTGACGACGTCGACCGTGTCGGGCCAGATGAAGCGGTCGGCTTCCAGGCGTTTGAGCAACATCCAGAAGCCGTTGCCGTCCCAGCCGAGGATCTTGATGCGGTCGCGCCGGCGATTGCCGAACACGTACAGTGCCTGTGCCATCGGATTGAGCGACATCGCCTGCTCGACCAGGATCGACAGGCCGTTGATGCCCAGACGGAAGTCCACGGCCTCGCGATGCAGAAAGACCTTCAGGCCGTCGTCGAACCGAAACATGGCTGCCTCCCCAGCATCTGGATGATCGCCGCCATGGCCTCGATGTTCGCCTCGTTCAGATCGAACTCGACTCCATTGGGAAGCCGCACGTGCAGAGCAACGGTCAGGGCCTGTGGTTGCGGCGCTGTCGCCCTTGGCGCAGACGCTGTCACGACCGGTACAAACGCAGTCGCGGCCTGGCTTGCCGTGGCTTCACTTGCCGGCTGAGCCGGGATGTCGATACACACACCATCGAGGTGGCCCGCGTCCGGTGCTTCGGGTATGACCGCTTGGGGCGGCTGCGTTGCCTCCTGCCACGCTTGCTCCCGCTCCATCAGATACCGCGTGATCCACTTGCGCAGCAGATTGGCGTTGACGCCGCAGGTCTGCGCCATGCGGGCGACCGATGTGCCCGGCTTCAGGCAGGCCTCAACCAACGCGCGTTTGCTTTGCTCGTCGAACTTGCGACGGCCGTCCTTGCGCGATTCAAGCACTCTCAACTCAGGGATCGTCTGTTCCATAGGTGTCCACCTTGTGTAGGTGGACACCATCATCCCTACTCATCGACTACCTCGGTAGGGCGTGTTTGAAGGACGGCTTAC
>NZ_CAJNKE010000743.1 GCF_905232215.1 Burkholderia sp. LMG 13014 | reverse complement strand
CTTTCCGTCTCCGACCTCTCCAAGACTTACGCGTCCGGCTTCCAGGCGCTGAAGCACGTGACCCTCGACATCCGCCCCGGCGAGATCTTCGCGCTGCTCGGGCCGAACGGCGCCGGCAAGACGACGCTGATCGGCTCGATCTGCGGCATCGTCACGCCGACCGAAGGCCGCGTGACGGTCGGCGGCCACGACATCCGCGATCAATACCGTGCGGCCCGCGAAATGATCGGCCTCGTGCCGCAGGAACTGACGACCGACGCGTTCGAGACCGTCTGGGCGACCGTGTCGTTCAGCCGCGGCCTGTTCGGCAAGGCGCCCAACCCCGCACATATCGAGAAGACGCTGAAGGCGCTGTCGCTGTGGGACAAGCGCGACAACAAGCTGATGACGCTGTCGGGCGGCATGAAGCGCCGCGTGATGATCGCGAAGGCGCTGTCGCACGAGCCGCGCATCCTGTTCCTCGACGAACCGACGGCCGGCGTCGACGTCGAGCTGCGCCGCGACATGTGGAAGCTCGTCGATTCGCTGCGCGAGAGCGGCGTGACGATCCTGCTGACCACGCATTACATCGAGGAAGCCGAGGAAATGGCCGACCGGATCGGCATCATCCTCGGCGGCGAGCTCGTGCTCGTCGAGGAAAAGCACGAGCTGATGCGCAAGCTCGGCAAGAAGCAGCTCACCGTGCAGCTCGAACACCCGCTCGCGGACGTGCCGCCCGCGCTTGCGCCGTTCGGGCTCGAACGCGCGGACGATGGCGCCGCGCTCGTCTACACGTACGACTCGCAGCGCGACGACGCGAGCATCGCGAAACTGATCAACGCGCTCGGCTCGGCCGGCATCGGCTTCCGCGACCTGCACACGACGCAGAGCTCGCTCGAAGACATCTTCGTCAGCCTGATCGACAACCGCCGCAACGGCGTGCAGCAAGGAGCCTGACGCATGAACCTGCATGGAATCCGCGCGATCTACCGCGCAGAAATGGCCCGCACGCGCCGCACGCTGATGCAGAGCATCATCGCGCCGGTGATCTCGACGTCGCTGTATTTCGTGGTGTTCGGCTCCGCGATCGGCTCGCGCATCAGCGACGTGAACGGCATCGGCTACGGCTCGTTCATCGTGCCGGGGCTCGTGATGCTGTCGCTGCTGTCGCAGAGCATCTCGAACGCGTCGTTCGGCATCTACTTCCCGCGCTTCACGGGCACGATCTACGAGATCCTCTCCGCGCCCGTGTCGTACTGGGAGATCGTGATCGCGTACGTGGGCGCGGCCGCGTCGAAGTCGATCCTGCTCGGCGTGATCATCCTCGCGACGGCCGGCCTGTTCGTGCCGCTGCACATCCTGCATCCGTTCTGGATGGTGCTGTTCCTCGTGCTGACGGCGGTCACGTTCAGCCTGTTCGGCTTCGTGATCGGCATCTGGGCCGACAGCTTCGAGAAGCTGCAGCTCGTGCCGCTGCTGATCATCACGCCGCTCACGTTCCTCGGCGGCAGCTTCTATTCGGTCGACATGCTGCCGCCCGCGTGGCGCATCGTCACGCTGTTCAACCCGATCGTCTACCTGGTCAGCGGCTTCCGCTGGTCGTTCTACGGGATCGCCGACGTGCACGTGGGCGTCAGCCTCGGCGCAACGTCGCTGTTCCTCGTGATCCTGCTGGCGATCGTCGCGTGGATGTTCCGCACCGGCTACAAGCTGAAGAATTGACGCACCACGGCCTCACCCCGCGCCGCCGCCGATGACGCATTTGGGCAAGCAGGCGGCGCTTTTCCTCTGATGCGGCAGTTTGTGGTCGCGTCTACTGAATACCGAAGCATCGGGGCCTTGGAGCATGCGCTGCGAGGCCCCTTTTCATTTCAGAGGACGCCATGCCCGCCGCCACCGCTCCCGCCTCCGCCGCCGCCCGGCTCGAACGCCTGCCGTTCTCCGGCTATCACAAGCGGATCTTCTTCATCATCGCGATCGCGTTCTTCTTCGACTCGGTCGACCTCGGCACGATGACGTTCGTGCTCGGCTCGATCCGCAAGGAGTTCGGGCTGTCGACCGCGGCCGCCGGCCTCGTCGCGAGCGCGAGCTTCTTCGGGATGGTGCTCGGCGCGGCCGTCGCCGGCCTGCTCGCCGACCGCTTCGGCCGCCGGCCCGTGTTCCAGTGGAGCATGGTGCTGTGGGGCGCGGCCTCCTACCTGTGCTCGACCGCGCAGAGCGTCGACGCGCTGATCGTCTACCGCGTGCTGCTCGGGATCGGGATGGGGATGGAGTTCCCGGTCGCGCAGACCTTGCTGTCCGAATTCGTGCCGACCGAGAAGCGTGGCCGCCTGATCGCGCTGATGGACGGTTTCTGGCCGCTCGGCTTCATCACGGCCGGTATCGTCGCGTACTTCGTGCTGCCGCAGTTCGGCTGGCGCACGGTGTTCGCGCTGCTCGCGATTCCCGCCGTGTTCGTGCTCGTCGTGCGCCGCATCGTGCCGGAATCGCCGCGCTGGCTCGAGCATGCGGGCCGGCACACGGAAGCCGACACGGTGATGCACACGATCGAGGCGAA
>NZ_CAJNKE010000742.1 GCF_905232215.1 Burkholderia sp. LMG 13014 | reverse complement strand
ACGTCGGTCGCGAGCCGCACGGTCGGCGGCACGGTCGCGATCCAGTCGAGCCCGTAGAACATCGCGAACAGCGGCAGCCCGAAGAAATCGATCCCGAACGCGTGCGGCAGGTAGATCAGCGACAACCCGCGCAGCCCGTAGTACCAGAACAGCAGCACGCGATTGTCGTAGCGGTCGGACAGCCAGCCCGACAGCGTCGTGCCGAACAGGTCGAACACGCCCATCGCCGCGAGCAGCGATGCGCCCTGCACTTCCGACATCCCGTAGTCGCTGCACATCGCGATCAGGTGCGTGCCGACGTAGCCGTTGGTGCTCGCGCCGCAGATGAAGAAGCTGAAGAACAGCAGCCAGAAATCGCGCGAACGGCTGGCCGTCAGCAGCGTGCGGAACGCGACCGCGAGCGGGTTCTCCTTCGTCGCCTCGGGCGCGGGCGGTGCATCGGCCGGCTCGCCGTACGGGCGCAGCTTCAGGTCGGCCGGCCGTTCGGGCAGCAGGAACGCCACGAGCGGAATCACGATCGCGGCAGCCACCGCGACGACCAGCACGACCGGCCGCCAGCCGTGGTGCTGCGCGATCGCCGCAAGCATCGGCAGGAACACGAGCTGGCCGGTGGCCGTGCTCGCGGTCAGCACGCCCATCACGAGGCCGCGCCGCGCATGGAACCAGCGCGTGACGAAGGTCGCAGACAGCGTCAGCGCGACAACGCCCGACGAACAGCCGACCATCACGCCCCAGATCAGCACCATCTGCCAGCTGTGCGACATCATCGACGACAGCGCGACGCCCGCGCTCATCACCGTCAGCGCGGTCAGGATGGTCGGGCGCAGCCCGAAGCGCTGCATCGCCGCGGCCGCGAACGGGCCCGTCAGCCCGTACAGCGCGATGTTCACCGAAATCGCCAGCGAAATCGTCGCGCGGCTCCAGCCGAGTTCGTGCTCGAGCGGCACCATCAGCACGCTCGGCGTCGCGCGCGTGCCGGCCGCCGCCAGCAGGATCAGGAATACCACCGCCGCCGCGAGCCATCCGTAGTGGAAGCGCCCGCCGATTCGTGTCACCGCCCAGTTCATCTTCGCGTTCTCCAGTTGGCGGCGCCGGTGCCTCCGCACCCGCTCCGCCCGCCCTGCCAGGCCACCTCCGCCGCACGCTGCATCGGCTGACCCGGGCCGACGCTTGGCATTTGTCTGTCGATCCGATCGGCGTTGTTACCGACCGGTCACAAGTGTGTTGCGATCGTAGTGACCAATCGGTAACATGTCAAGCAATTCACTATGCAGTCGAGGGTCAACATGTCGGGCATCGAGATCGCCAAACCGCTGGCGCGCCGCACGCGCCGGCCGATCGACGGCGCCACCGCGCAGGAGCACCTGCTGCGCGCCGCCGAGGAGCTGTTTTACAAGGAAGGCGTTCGGACGGTGGGTGTCGAGGCGGTCGTGGAGCGGGCGGGCGTCAACAAGATGAGCCTGTACCGCCAGTTCTCGTCGAAGGACGAGCTGATCCTCGCGTATCTGGAGCGGATGGATGCGTGTTTCTTCGACCGCTTCGACACGAGCGTCGCGAAGCACCCGGGCCAGCCGAAAGCGCAGTTGATCCAGTATTTCGTCGATCTCGCCGAGCGCGCGACGCAGAAGGATTACCGCGGCTGCCCGTTCGTCAACGTCGCGGCCGAATTCCCGGATGCGTCGCACCCGGCGCGCGAGCGCGTCGCGCAGAACAAGGAACAGCTGATGAAGCGGCTCGTCGCACTGTGCGAAAGCGCCGGCGCACCGCAGCCGCAGGCGCTCGCCGACTCGCTCGCGCTGGTGATCGAAGGCATCTACGCGGCGAGCCAGACCTATCGGCACGGCGAAACGCCGATCGGCGTCGCTCCGGCGCTCGTCACGCAGTTGATCGAAGCCGCATGCGCGTGACGGCGCGCCCGCTACAATGCGGCCCTCGCCGCCCTTCCGCCCGACTGGTTTCACGATGACCGACACCCGCCCCGAATCGCACGACGACATCCTCGCCGCCACGCGGCACTGGCTCGCGCGCGCGGTGATCGGGCTCAATCTGTGCCCGTTCGCGAAAAGCGTCTATGTGAAGGAACAGGTGCGCTACGCGATCAGCGAAGCGACGACGCTGGAAGACGCACTCGCCGAACTCGAAACGGAGCTGCGCGCGCTCGACGCGGCCGACCCGCAGCAGGTCGACACGACACTCGTGATCTTCCCGCATGCGTTCGCCGATTTCATCGACTACAACGATGCGCTGTTCTTTGCCGACCGGCTGGTGCGGCAACTGCGGCTCGACGGCGTGCTGCAGATCGCGAGCTTCCATCCGCAGTACCGGTTCGAAGGCAGCGGGCCCGACGACATCGAGAACTACACGAACCGCGCGCCGTATCCGATCCTGCACCTGCTGCGCGAGGACAGCATTGCGCGCGCGGTCGACGCGTTCCCGGACGCGTCTGCGATCTACGAAAAGAATCAGGAAACGCTGCGCCGCCTCGGCCACGACGGCTGGCGCGAATGGATGCGCCGGCCAGGCGACGACGTCTGACACGGCGTGT
>NZ_CAJNKE010000741.1 GCF_905232215.1 Burkholderia sp. LMG 13014 | reverse complement strand
GGCGCGCGCCTCGCACGCCAGATCGGCGGCTGGCAGGTGATCTGCTGGGCGCTCGTCGTGTCCGCGCCGTTCCTCGTGCTGCCGGTCGGCTGGCTCGCGTGGATGCAGCATGCCGCGCATCCGGGCCCGCTCGCGCTGCGCACGTGGCTCGCATTCGGCTACGTGACCCTCTTTTCGCAATTCATCGGCTTTTTCGCGTGGTATGCGGGGCTCGCGATGGGCGGCATCGCGCGCGTCGGCCAGGTGCAACTGCTGCAGATTTTCTTCACGATTGCTTTTTCCGCGCTGCTGTTCGGCGAAACGGTGACGCCGTCGACGTGGCTGTTCGCAGCTGCGGTGATCGCCACCGTGGTGCTCGGGCGCCGCTCGGCGGTCGCCACCGCCGCGCGACCGGCTCGCGCCGGCTGAATAGCTGCGCCATAATGGACGTTTTGCCTGATCGGTTTTGCCCACCCGGCCGCGAAGGCTCGATCGCGCTCGTGCCTGCCCACCCGGCAGCGTCGAAGCGATTTGCCCGAACGACCTTTCTTGACTGACCACGATATCCGAACGAGGAGACTATGAATCCGAGCGACCTGCATCCGCCGCACTGGCAGCTTTCCGAACGCGCACGCAAGCTGACGAGCTCTGCAATCCGCGAAATCCTGAAGGTCACGGAACGCCCCGAGGTCATCTCGTTCGCCGGCGGCCTGCCCGCCCCCTCGACGTTCCCGGCCGAACGCATGCGCGCCGCCGCCGATCGCGTGCTGCGCGACGCGCCGGCCGCCGCGCTCCAGTACAGCGCGACCGAAGGCTACCTGCCGCTGCGCGAATGGATCGCCGAGCGCTACAGCGTGCGCGTGTCGCAGGTGCTGATCACGACCGGCTCGCAGCAGGCACTCGACCTGCTCGGCAAGGCGCTCGTCGATCCGGGCAGCCCGATCCTCGTCGAAACCCCGACCTACCTTGGCGCGCTGCAATCGTTCTCGCTGTACGAGCCGCGCTACGTGCAGGTGCCGACCGACGAGCAGGGCCTGCTGCCGGAAGGCCTCACGCCCGAACTCACGCAAGGCGCGCGCCTCTTGTACGCGCAGCCGAACTTCCAGAACCCGACCGGCCGCCGCCTGCCCGTCGAGCGCCGCCGCGCGCTCGCCGCGTTCGCGCAGTCGAGCCCGTTCCCGGTGCTGGAAGACGATCCGTACGGCGCGCTGAACTACCGCGGCGAGCCGCTGCCGACGATGCTGTCGATGGCGCCCGATCACGTCGTGCATCTCGGCACGTTCTCGAAGGTGCTCGCGCCGGGCCTGCGGATCGGCTACATCATTGCGCCCGAGGAACTCCACTTCAAGCTCGTGCAGGCCAAGCAGGCCACCGACCTGCACACGCCGACGCTCACGCAGCGCATCGCGCACGAAGTGATCAAGGACGGTTTCCTCGACGAACACATCCCGACGATCCGCGAGCTGTACAGCGCGCAGTGCGACGCGATGCTCAGCGCGCTCGAGCGCCACATGCCGGAAGGCGTCACGTGGAACCGGCCGGAAGGCGGAATGTTCATCTGGGTGAACCTGCCCGCGCAGATCGACAGCATGAAACTGCTCGCCACCGCCGTCGACAACCACGTCGCCTTCGTGCCGGGCGCACCGTTCTTCGCGGACAACGCGCAGCAGAACACGCTGCGCCTGTCGTTCGTGACGGTGCCGCCCGAGAAGATCGAGGAAGGCGTCGCGCGCCTCGGCAAGCTGCTGCGCGAGCGCCTCTGATCCCCTTTTTCCTGTCACGACTCTCTACGAGGAATCGAATACATGGCTAACGTCTACGACAAACTCAAGTCGCTCGGTATCGAGCTCCCGACCGCCGGCGCACCGGCCGCCGCCTACGTGATGAGCGCGCAAACCGGCAACACGGTCTTCCTGTCGGGCCACATCGCGAAGAAGGACGGCAAGGTCTGGGCCGGCAAGCTCGGCGCCGATCTCACGACGGAAGACGGCAAGGCCGCCGCCCGCTCGATCGCGATCGACCTGCTCGCGACGCTGCACGCGCACACCGGCGACCTGAACAAGGTCACGCGCATCGTCAAGCTGATGAGCCTCGTCAACTCGACGCTCGACTTCACCGAACAGCACGTCGTGACGAACGGCGCGTCGGAACTGATCGCGGAAGTGTTCGGCGACGCAGGCAAGCACGCACGTTCGGCATTCGGCGTCGCGCAGATCCCGCTCGGCGCATGCGTCGAGATCGAACTGATCGCCGAAGTCGCCTGACGGGCACATCGCGATGTCCGGTCGTCTCGTCCGCTTCAAGCAGGTCGACGTGTTCACGGCGGTGCCGTTCAAGGGCAATGCGCTCGCCGTGGTGTTCGACGCCGACGCGCTCGGCGACGACGACATGCTCGCGATCGCCCGCTGGACGAACCTGTCGGAAACGACGTTCGTCTGCACGCCGACCGATCCGGAAGCCGACTACCGCGTCCGGATCTTCACGACGGAGGGCGAACTGCCGTTCGCCGGCCACCCGACGCTGGGCACTGCGCATGCGTTCCTCGAACGCGGCGCGCAGCCGCGCACGCCGGGC
>NZ_CAJNKE010000740.1 GCF_905232215.1 Burkholderia sp. LMG 13014 | reverse complement strand
GCGAACCGATTCGCGACCCCGCGAACGACCACCTGCTCACCCCGCAGAATGCGGCGTTCATCGTCATCGATTACCAGCCGGTCCAGGTGAACTCCATCGCGTCGATGGATCGCCAGCTGCTGATCAACAACATCGTCGGCGCGTCGAAGGCGGCCGTCGCGTATGGCCTGCCGATCGTCCACTCGACCGTCAACGTGAAGACCGGCCTGAACAAGCCGCCGATCCCCCAACTGCGCGCGGCGCTGGAAGGCCATCCGACCTACGACCGCACGAGCATCAATTCGTGGGAAGACGTCGAGTTCCGCCAGGCCGTCGAGGCGACCGGCCGCAAGAAGCTGATCATGACCGCCCTGTGGACCGAAGCGTGCCTGACGTTCCCGGCGCTCGACGCGCTGAAGGCCGGCTACGAGGTGTACGTGGTCGTCGACGCGGTGGGCGGCACGTCGGTTGCCGCGCACGAAGCGGCGCTGCGCCGCATCGAACAGGCCGGCGGCCAGATGATCAGCGTCGCGCAGCTGTTCTGCGAGCTGCAGCGCGACTGGGCGCGCAGCGCCACCGTGCCGGCCTTCATCGACCTGTTCATCGAAACCGGCGGCACGGCCGGCATCCAGTTCTCGTACGACAAGAGCTGACGGGCCCGCGCGGCCGCGGACGTTTCCGGCCGGCGGCGCGCACCCGCGCGCTGTCGGCCTCATCCGTTCCGCGCCACCCGGATGCCCCCGTGGCCGGTCAGGCCGCCTTTCCGTATCCGTGATTCAATGTCGATCGAACCGGCGCCGCGCAATCCGGCGGCACGGCGATTCGTAACCTCATCGATCGACCCTCACTGGATCACCATGACGAACCCTGCCGAAATCAAGGCGCTCGTTTTCGATGTCTTCGGAACGATCGTCGACTGGAGAGGCGGCGTGGCACGCGGCGCTGCCGCGTTCCTCGACCGCTATGCCCCCGCGCTCGACCCGCTCGAATTCGCCGATGCGTGGCGGGCCGAATATTCGCCGTCGATGGAGGAAATCCGCAGCGGGCGCCGCCGCTACGTGCGGCTCGACGTCCTGCACCGCGAGAACCTCGTCCGCACGCTCGACCGCTACGGGATCGTCGACGTGCCCGACGCCGACATCGATGCGCTCAACCTCGCGTGGCACAGCCTCGACCCGTGGCCCGACGCCGTCGCGGCGCTGCAACGGCTGAAGCGGCGCTTCATCATCGCGCCGCTGTCGAACGGCAACATCCGGCTGATGGTCGACGTCGCGAAACGCGCGGGGCTGCCGTGGGATGCGATTCTCGGCGCCGAAGTCGTCCGCGCGTACAAGCCGTCGCCGCAGGTGTACAGCGACACCGTCGAGATTCTCGGCGTGGAGCCGGCCGAGCTGTGCCTGGTCGCCGCGCACAACGGCGATCTCGCGGCCGCGCGCCGGCAGGGGCTGTCGACCGCGTTCGTGCTGAGGCCGACCGAACACGGGCCCGGCCAGACGACCGACCTGAAAGCCGACGACGCGTGGGACTTCGACGTCAAGAATCTGCACGAACTCGCGGACCGGCTGGGTTGCCCGGGTTGAGGCCGGGCTCGATGCGCGAGCGCAGCGCGCTGCCGGCTGCACTGCAGGGCCGGCGGAGCGGTGCATCGGGCGCGTCGCGCATCAAGTCAGACGACTGGTAGACTCCGCCCACCCTGTCCCGTCGCGGCCGCGTCCCCTATGTCGTCACCCCTGCGTCTTGTCGAAGGCAAACTGACCGCATTGCGCTTTCTCGAGCGCCCCGACCAAGGCAGTGCCGGAAGCCGTCAGGTGCCGCCCGTCGACCCCGAAGCCCGCAAGAAATCGCTCGGTTACTGGTTCACGCACACCGCGGTGCCGATCCTTGCGGCGCTCACCGGTAACGGGGCCGCGGCCAATGCGCTGATGTTTCAGCAAGCCGACGAAGATTTCGTCCTCGCCCAGTTGAACGCCGCAGCCGACAAAGTCGAGCATCCGGCGACGTGGTCGTACGCGAACTTGCGCGAGACCAGGACCTTCTCGTCGGCAAACGCATACGTGATGGTCGGGAAGAACGGCAAGATCCTGTTCGCGAAGCTTCCGGTGGAAATCGACATTGGCGGCAATACGTACCGAGGGTTCCTTGGCGGCCAGTGCTTCGACGTTGGCGACGACGTGGTGGCCGTGATCGATCGCCGCGGCCGCCTGTTCGCGCTGTCGTCTCCCGACCGGCAGCGCATGGTCATGGATCACGCGTGCGGCGACAAGGGGCTGGCCTGCCTCACACACGTTCTCTGGCTGGCGTGGAAATGGATGTTCATCGGCATGAACTGCTTTGTCATCCCGATGATGGCCCTGGTGCTATGGACCGGCGACGGCGGCTTCTCCGACCTGGATACCGATCTGGCGGTGTTGCTGGGCGGGCCGCTTGCGATCGGTGTCCTGCTCGCGCTGCTCGTGGGCGTGCGGCTGTCGTGGTCCGACTGGCTGCCGGCGTGGCGCACGTCGAGCATCCTGAAGGCGCTGGGCCGGCCGGATCTGTGCAAGGTCCATTTCTTCGAAACGCGCACCGAGGCCGA
>NZ_CAJNKE010000739.1 GCF_905232215.1 Burkholderia sp. LMG 13014 | reverse complement strand
GCATCGCGACGATGAAGCGGTTGTCGGAGACGGCCGGCAACCGATAAGCGCAAGCGCGACGCCGGTTGTGCGGCGATACGGCAAAACGGGCACCCGAGGGTGCCCGTTTTGCATTCGGCGGCAGGTGATCTACGCGGGCCGTTGCGTATCGTGCCCGCCGAACCATGACGGCACGAGCGCGACCGCATCGTCGAGCGAGGTAAGCACATGCAGGCTCAGCGCGATGATTTCGGGCGTCGGCGCCTTCAGGTCGGGCACGGTGACGACCGACGCACCGGCGCCGGCGGCCGACTGCGCGCCGAAGTCGCTGTCCTCGAACGCGACACACGCGTGTGCCGGTACGCCAAGGCGTTCGGCCGCAAGCCGGTAGACGGCCGGGTCGGGTTTGCCGCGCGCGACTTCGTCGCCGCCCGCAATCGCGCGGAAGAACGGCAGCACGCCGACCGCGTCGAGCCGCGCACGGATCACGTCCTGCGCGGACGACGACGCGACCGCGCACGGAATGCCGGCTTGCGCGAGCGCATCGAGCAGCGCGAACGCGCCGGGCTTCAGCGGAAACTTCGGATGCGGTTCGGGTGCCGCGAGCTGCTCGCGCACGCGAATGCGCACCGCGTCGAACGTATCGGGGTTGCCGATCAGCCGCGCCAGGATGACCTGGCCCTCGGCGAACGAGCGGCCGACGATCTGCAGGTAGTCGGTGGTGGTCAGCGTGACGCCGTGTGCATTCGACACGTCGATCCACGTATTCATGATGGTCCGCTCGGAATCGACGAGCAGGCCGTCCATGTCGAAGAGCGCGGCGGAAAAGGTCATCGGCGGCATTCGGGAAGCAGGGCAGGCGATGGGCGGCGCAATGGCCGCCCGAATGAAAAACGGACGCCGAAGGCGTCCGTCCGGAACAGCGGGCTTACTGGCCGAGCGCGGCGCGCGCAGCCTTGACCGCCGCACGCACCTGGTCGGGCGCCGTGCCGCCCGGGTGGTTGCGGCTGGCGACCGAGCCCTCGAGCGTCAGGTAGCCGAACACGTCTTCACCGATCAGGTGCGCGACGTTCGGCAGATCCTGCTTCATTTCGTCGAGCGTCAGGTCGGCCAGGTCGATGCCGCGGTCGTCGCAGATCTTCACTGCGTGCGCGACGGCTTCGTGCGCATCGCGGAACGGCAGGCCGCGCTTCACCAGGTAGTCGGCGAGGTCGGTGGCGGTCGAGAAGCCCTGCAGTGCGGCGGCGCGCATCGCGTCCGGCTTCACGGTGATGCCGGCCACCATCTCGGCGAAGATCCGCAGCGTGTCGGCGACGGTGTCGACCGTGTCGAACAGCGGTTCCTTGTCTTCCTGGTTGTCCTTGTTGTACGCGAGCGGCTGGCCCTTCATCAGCGTCAGCAGCGCCATCAGGTGGCCGTTCACGCGGCCCGTCTTGCCGCGCGCGAGCTCGGGCACGTCCGGGTTCTTCTTCTGCGGCATGATCGAGCTGCCGGTGCAGAAGCGGTCGGCGATGTCGATGAAGCCGACGCGCGGGCTCATCCACAGCACGAGCTCTTCCGAGAAACGCGACACGTGCGTCATCACGAGTGCGGAGGCGGCCGTGAATTCGATCGCGAAGTCGCGATCCGACACCGCGTCGAGCGAGTTCGCGCAGATGCCGTCGAAGCCGAGCGTCTTCGCGACGGCGTGACGATCGATCGGGTAGCTCGTGCCGGCCAGTGCGGCCGCGCCGAGCGGCAGGCGGTTCACGCGGGTGCGGCAGTCACGCATGCGTTCTGCGTCGCGCGAGAACATCTCGACGTACGCGAGCAGGTGGTGGCCGAACGTGACGGGCTGCGCGACCTGCAGGTGCGTGAAGCCCGGCATGATCGTGTCGGCGTTCTGTTCCGCGAGGTCGAGCAGCGCGCCGCGCAGGTCGTTCAGCAGGCCGCCGATGCGGTCGATCTCGCCGCGCAGCCACAGGCGGATGTCGGTCGCGACCTGGTCGTTACGCGAGCGGCCCGTGTGCAGGCGCTTGCCGGCATCGCCGATCAGCGCGGTCAGGCGCGCCTCGATGTTCAGGTGGACGTCTTCGAGGTCGAGCTGCCATTCGAATTCGCCGCGCTCGATTTCACCCTTGATCTGCGCCATCCCGCGTTCGATCGCGGCCAGGTCGTCGGCGCTGATGATCTTCTGCGCGGCGAGCATGTTCGCGTGCGCGAGCGAGCCGGCGATGTCGACGAGCGCGAGGCGCTTGTCGAAAAATACCGACGACGTGTAGCGCTTGACCAGCTCGGACATCGGTTCCGAGAAGCGGGCCGACCAGGCCTCGCCCTTTTTGTGCAGTTGGGACGTCATGGCGAATCTTCGAAGGATGTTGGGCGGCGTGCACCGCGAGGGAATCGGGCGATTTTAGCACTCGCCGGCCCGCCGCCCGGCGCACGGCGCTCATTTCAGGTCGCAGGTCAGCGGCCCGATGGTCGGCAGCGTGCCGTCGGCCGGGTGGACATACGGGAACGCGACGCCGCAGCGCCGGCCGCCGCCGTCGATCTCCAGATGATTGAGCGGGCCGAGGTCGGTGACGAACGTGAGGCCGTCATAG
>NZ_CAJNKE010000738.1 GCF_905232215.1 Burkholderia sp. LMG 13014 | reverse complement strand
ATCGCGAGTTTTTCGGCGCCGGGACGCACGACGGCGATCACGTCGGCCGTGACTGCCGCGAGATGGCGGGCGGCCGCGACCGCAACCGGCGTGCCGTCGGGAAGCAGCGCGAGCAGCTTGCTTTGCAGGCCACTTGGGTCGAAGCGTTGACCGAGGCCGCCGGCGAGGAGGACGCCGGTGGCGAATGACGCATAGGACATCGGCGCGGGGGAGAGTGAAGCAGGTGCTGCGATTGTGCGGGAGCGGGCAGGGATCGACAAGTGAGGATGTTACCGAGACCCACTCGTTTCGTCGGAAAGAATGTCAGCACGCCGCTTCGTCGAGCATGTCTTCCTCGACGGGGCCGTAGATCGCGTGCGATTGATCGTGCATGACGGCCCAATAGCGGTCGCCGAACGACCAATGCCACCATTCCGACGGGTAATTCGTGAAGCCGGCGCCCGTCAGCGCGGCGATTAGCACCTGGCGGTTGCGGGCGGCCGCGCGGCTGATGAACGGGTTGTGCGTGTAGCACGCGCCGGATGATTCCTGGTTGGTGGCGTCGAGCACGCAGCCCATGTCGAGCTCGATGCCGTCCGGCGAGATCAGTGTGAGGTCGACGGCTGCGCCCGTCGGATGGGCGGCGACTTCCGGCGGTGCGACGTAGTGGCTCGAGAGTGCGACCAATGTGTGTTCGTCCGGCAGCGGATTCAGCGTCCGGCGCAGGTGCGCGAGATGCTTGGTGAAGTAGTGACGCTGCAGGGCGAGTGGACGATAACCTTCCTTCACGTACAGGCGCAGATTGTCGGGCAGCGCGTGCGCGGCGGCGATCAGCCGTTCCGCCACGCCACGACGCACTTTCAGGAAATGCGGGCTCTTGTTTGCGACGTCGTCGGGGTTCGGAACGACGGCGATGCGGTCATGGAAGCCTGCGAGATCGACAAACCCTTCGTGCGACTCCAGCAGGGCAATCGACCGGACAACGGGATCGGAGAGCGATATCACGATAGCGGACGAGGTGGCGCGATGACGGTTGCGGGCGACGAGCCGGTGCCGAGGCTGGCCGGCCGAGGTGCTTTTTGTCAGACGAATCGCCAATATGCCAGAGTCCGGCGGAGGAGGTGTTGCGGTTTTCGCTGCGGGAGCGTGAGCGGCTTATCCTGGCGTATCGATGTACGTGTCTGCGTGGACGCCTTCGTTTCGCGTGTCGCGTTGCGGCGCTTCCCAACCGCTTTCCTTGATTGGATCGACGGGATCGTCGTAGCGCAAGACTGAGCCGCGCAATACGTCCAGCGGTTGGATTGCATTCCGATGGCTACGCATCCGCCCACTTTCTCAACAGGTTGTGATAAATCCCCGTCAACGCAATGACCATCGGATCCTTCGCGCCTTTCTCGGCGGACAGCGCCTGAATCTGCGTATCGAGCTGGAACAGCAGCGTGCGGTCGGCGTCGTCGCGCACCATGCTCTGGATCCAGAAGAACGACGCGACGCGCTCGCCGCGCGTCACGGGCGTCACGTGATGCAGGCTCGACGCCGGATACAGCACGAGGTCGCCCGCCGGCAGCTTCGCGCGATGCGTGCCGTACGTATCCTCGATACACAGCTCGCCACCGTCGTATGCATCGGGTTCTTCGAGAAACAGCGTCGCCGACAGGTCGCTGCGCACGCGGAAATCCGTGCCGCGCAGCAGCCGGATCGCGTTGTCGACGTGCGTGCCGAACGTCTCGCCGCCTTCGTAGCGATTGAACAGCGGCGGAAACACCTTGAGCGGCAGCGCCGCCGAAAAGAATAGCGGATGGCGTGCGAGCGCGTCCTGGATCGCGTCGCCCACCGCGCGTGCGGCCGGCGCGCCTTCCGGCAATTGCCGGTTGCGTTTCGCGAGCGCCGACTGCGTGCCGGACGTCGCATTGCCGTCGACCCATTCGGCAGCATCGAGCAGCTCGCGACATTGCGCGACCTGCGCTTTCGTCAGTACGCCGGGGATATGAAGCATCATGATGCGGATTCCATGCAGTGCGGCTGCGGGTGTGGCTGTGGTGGCAACTGCAGCGCCGCCGCACGAAACGCGTCGATCGGTGACGACGCGAGATACGCGTGCATCTTCGCGACGAACGCGGGGGTAGCGGTGGCCGGCACGCGCGCGAGCCACGCGAGTGCTTCGTCGATCTGCCCGCGCTCGGCGAGCAGCCGCGCAAGGTTGAACTGGCCGCGGAAGTCGCCGGCCACGGCGGCGCGGCGATAGTGGTCGAACGCGGCGTCGGGGTCGACCGGTACGACCCAGCCGTCCTCGTAGAAGCCGCCGATCAGGTTGATCGATTTCGCATGGCCGAGCGCGGCCGCGCGCTGGAACCAGTCGAGCGCATCGGCGCGATTCTCGTCGACACCGTTGCCGAGCGCGAGCGCCGTCGCGTAGTTGTACATGCCCCAGTCGAGCCCCGCCTGCGCGGCGAGCCGGTACCAGTACACGGCGACCGGTGCGCACGCGGCCGTGCCCCAGCCGAACTCGTAGCAGCGGCCGAGCATGTTCATCGCCATCGCGTGGCCGGCGCGCGCCGCGTGCCGGAACCAGTTGAACGCGGCCG
>NZ_CAJNKE010000737.1 GCF_905232215.1 Burkholderia sp. LMG 13014 | reverse complement strand
CGACTGCACGATCGACGCGCGCGACGGCCGCTGGACGCTCGCGATCGTGCCGTTCGGCGGCAGCGAGGTCGTGAACCGGATGCCGTCGTTCCGCCGCTACGTCCGCCTGACGGGCGAGCAGGCCGCCGCGTTGTCGGCGGCCTGTCTTGCGTTCGAAACCGCACTGCGCAGGATTTTGCACGGGTAAGCTGTGGCGTTGCGCGCCGGGCGAACCCGGCGGCCGCGTTTAAGGGTTTCACCGGAGATGCCGATGCTGTTCCAGTCACGCTCACACGAAGACGTGCACGATCACGGGCTCGCGATCGCGGGCTGGCATCAGGTCTATCGCCAGATGACGCCGGGCCGCTTCAAGGGCACCGTCACGCAGGTGCTGTACGACGATTTCCACTTCTTCCGCGAAACGACCAACCGGCGTGTCGCGCAAACCGGGCTCGCACCGGCCGGGCGCACGTCGCTCGCGGTGCCGCTGTCCGTGCCGCTCGCGGGCACGTTCCAGGGTCAGCCGGTCGACGGCTATGCGCTGCTCGCGCTGCGCGCCGGCGAGGATTTCGAATTCCACACGCCCGAAGGGATGGGGCTCGTCGGGATCAGCGCGGCGTCCGACATGGTCGACGAGCTGTGCGAAGCCGAATTCGGCGCATCCGGCGCGCGCAAGCTGCGCCACGTGACGCGGCTGTCCGACGAGCAGGGCGTCGCGCTCGGCGTGCGGCTGTCGGCGCTGATCGACGAGGCGCAGCGCAATCCGGGCCACCTCGAATACGCGGCCACCCGCAAGATGTTCCGCGACGCGATGCTCGGCATGTTCCTCGATGCGCTCGAGCAGGGCATCGGCGTCGAGCGCCGCGACATCACGCACGCCACCTACAGCGATATCGTGAGCCGTTGCGAGAAGCATCTGCGCGACCGCCCCGAGGAACCTGTCACCGTGCTCGAACTGTGCCGTGCGCTGCGCTGCAGCCGCCGCACGCTGCAAACGAGCTTCCAGCGCGTGGCCGACGTCACGCCGGTCGGCTATCTGCGCACGATCCGGCTGAACGCGGTGCGCCGCATGCTGCGCACGACGTCCGTGCAGCAGCTCGGCGTCGGCGAGGCCGCCGCGAGCTGGGGTTTCACGCACCTCGGCTATTTCGCGCGCGAGTATCGCGACCTGTTCGGCGAGCTGCCGTCCCAGACGACCCGCCCCGAATGACGCACGCGCACCGCGACGGCGCCGCCGGGCAACGTCGCGGGCAATGCGTGCGACTGTTTGCCGATTTGCGATAGAGGTCCTGAATTTTCGCTGGATAGAGTCCTGTCACCCATATCGATAACCCCATCGATCTGCACTGCGAATCGATGACAACAGAGGGGCGGGACATGAAGATCGGACGACGACTGGCCGCGGCTGCGGCGACGCTGGGTTGCATGCACGCACACGCGCAGACCTCGGGCAGCGTGACGCTGTACGGCACGGTGGACACCGGCATCATCTACTCGACGAACCAGCAGTTCACGCGCGCCGACGGCAGCACGGGCGGCGGCCATGCATGGCAGATGGGCGGCGGCAACCTCGTGCCGTCGCGCTTCGGCTTCCAGGGCGCCGAGCCGCTCGGCGGCGGGCTCAATGCGGTGTTCACGCTCGAGCAGCAGTTCCTGTCGGCGAACGGGCAGGCGCTGCAGGGCGGCACGGCCTTCAGCCGGCAGGCGTGGGTCGGGCTGCGCCAGGACGGGATCGGCACGCTCGGCCTCGGCCGCCAGTACGACACGTATACCGACATGCTCGGCGCGTACGTGTCGAGCAACAACTGGGCGACGCCTTACGGCTCGCACCTCGGCGACGTCGACAACCTGAACGCCGCATTCAACTTCAACAACGCGGTGAAGTTCACCAGCGCCGATTTCAACGGCCTCACGTTCGGCGGCACGTTCAGCTTCGGCGGGCAGGCCGGCGATTTCTCCGCGAAGCGCGGCTATGCGGTGGCCGCGACGTACACGCGCGCACCGGTCGCGTTCTCGGTCGGCTACCTCGACCTGCACCAGCCGCTCGACGCGGCGCTCGGCGGCGCGAGCGGCTATATCGGCGATTTCGCGTGCAGCAACCCGGGTGCGATGTACTGCCTGCTGCAGGATGCCGGCTCGATGCGCGCGTTCGGCGCGGGCGGGTCGGTCACGTTCGGCGATGCGACGATCGCGCTTACCTATACGCATACGCGCCTCGGCGACAGCCGCTATTTCTCGACCGCCGCGCAGCCGCGCACGCAGGCGTTCACGTTCGATATCGGCGAATTGAACGCCACCTACATGTTCACGCCCGCGCTGCAGGGCGGCGTCGCCTATATCTTCAATGCCGCGCATACCGACGGGCGAGGCACGACGCGGTTCCACCAGGTGAACGTCGGCACGAACTACAGCCTGTCGAAGCGCACGGCGCTGTATGCCGTCGCGATCGGCCAGATCTCGAGCGGGAAGGGGCTCGGCACCGATGCGGACGGCAACGCGGTGAACTACGCCCAGATTCCGGTGCTCGCGAACAGCAATTCGAGCCGGCAACTGGCGGTGATGGCGGGCATTCGCGTGAATTTTTGAGCG
>NZ_CAJNKE010000736.1 GCF_905232215.1 Burkholderia sp. LMG 13014 | reverse complement strand
TCGGCCGCCGCGAGATCAACCTGCTGAACCCGGCCGCGCGCGGCCGCCTGAACGGGCTGTTCGTCGGGCTGTTCTTCATCGGCGGCGCGCTCGGTGCAGTGCTCGCAGGCAGTGCGTGGGCCTGGAGCGGGTGGAGCGCGGTATGCGGCGTGGGGTTCGCGTTCGCCGGCGCGGCCACCGTCTACGGGCTCTCGGCCGGACGCGGGGCCGGTGCAACGTCGCTGACTCGCCCGCGTGCATGAGCGAGCGTGACGCAGGCCCGAAAAGCCGAACGCCCCGCCCTCTTGCGAGGGACGGGGCGTTCGGCGCGCCGGCGTCAGTTCGAAATCAGTGACGGACCAGCGCCATCATCGCGCCGAAGCCGACGAACAGCCCGCCCGTCAGCCGGTTGAAGATCTTCGCGACGCTCTGGCTCTTCAGCGTCGCGCCGATGCGCGTGCCAAACGACGCGTAGACGAGATACCAGCTCACCTCGATTACC
This sequence comes from Burkholderia sp. LMG 13014, assembly GCF_905232215.1. Lineage (GTDB taxonomy): Bacteria > Pseudomonadota > Gammaproteobacteria > Burkholderiales > Burkholderiaceae > Burkholderia. Next base: position 2,092 of record NZ_CAJNKE010000736.1, on the reverse strand, counting down.
GCGAACGTGACGACGAGGACGCCGAACTGCGGCAGCGTCGGCTCGGCCGCGTTGATGAACTGCGGCAGCAGCGCGGCCGCGAACAGGATCGCCTTCGGGTTGCTGCCCGCGACCAGGAAGCCGTTGCGGAACAGCGTCCCGCGCGAGGCCGGCGCGGCCTGGCGCGACACGGATTCGACGTCGGCGGCAGGCTGCTCGTCGTCGACGCGTGCGCGCCATGCCTTCACGCCCAGGTAGATCAGGTAGGCTGCACCCGCGAAGCGCAGCGTATTGAACATCGCCGGCCAGGCTTCGAGCACCGCACCGAGGCCCGCCGCCGACACCGACAGCATCAGCACCAGCGCGCTGAGACAGCCGGCCATCGTCCACGTCGAACGCTGCAGCCCGTGCCGCGCACCGTGTGTCATCACCAGCAGCATGTTCGGGCCCGGAATCGCCGACACGACGAACACCGTCGCCACGAAAAGCCACCACGTATGCAAGTTCATGCCCGCCTCTGCCTGGAAGTCACGGAAAACGAAACGTCGATTATGCCGGTGCGCCGGACTTCTGTCGCGCGACGGATCAGCGGCCCGCGCGGCGCAGCGCGACTTCGCCGAGCACCGCGAAATCCTGCTCGCCACCGCCGTGCGCGAGCGCGTCGAGCAGGTTGTCGCGCACGACGCTCGCCACCGGCAACGGCACCGACACGGCGTCGCCGGCTTCCAGCGCGAGCCGGACGTCCTTCAGCCCGAGGCGCGCCTTGAAGCGCGCGGGCTCGTAGCGCCGCTCGGCGATCATCGAGCCGTAGCCTTCGTAGACGGGGCCCGGAAACACGCTGCCGGTGATCACGTCGAGGAAGTCGCGCATCGCGACGCCGTGCGCGCCCAGCAGCGCGGACGCCTCGCCGAGCGTCTCGATCGCGGACGCGAGCGTGAAGTTCGCGGCGATCTTCGCGACGTTCGCGTGCTGCGGCAGCGAACCGAACCGCCAGGTCTTCTGGCCGATTGCGTCGAACAGCGGCTGCACGCGATCGATCGCCTCGGCCGGGCCGCCCGCCATGATCGTCAGGCGCGCGGCGGCCGCGACGTCGGGCCGCCCCATCACCGGCGCGGCAACGTAATGGATGCCGCGCGACGCATGCGCATGCGCGAGCGATTCGGCCAGCGCGACCGACACCGTCGCCATGTTGACGTGGATCAGGCCGCGCGGCGCCTGCGCGAGCAGCGCATCGTCGAAGATCGCGCGCGCCGCGGCGTCGTCGGCCAGCATCGAGAACACCGCGTCGCCGCGAAACGCGTCGGCCGGCGTGTCGACGATCTGCGCGCCGAGCGCGGCGAGCGGCTCGGCGCGCTCGCGCGACCGGTTCCAGACCCGCACCGTGTGTCCGGCCTTCAGCAGGTTCGTCGCGATTGCCTGCCCCATTTCACCCAGCCCGATAAATCCGAGATCCATTTCCCGCTCCTTCGCTCCGTGAAGCGGGGAGTTAAACACAGATGCGTGGCGTCTGCAGGGCACGCGGCCGCCCCTGCGCGGTGCGATACTGCGCGCATGGCGACCGCGACCTTCCGCTTCCACGACGAACTGAACGCCTTTCTCCCGCGCGCGCAGCGCGACCGCGCGTTCGGGCACGCATGCGCGCGCGATGCGACGGTGAAGCACGCGATCGAGGCGCTCGGCGTCCCGCATACGGAAATCGGCCGGCTCTGCGTGAACGACGCGCCGGCCGCATTCGACCGGCCGCTCGACGACGGCGACCGGGTCGAAGCCTTTCCGGAACGCGCGCAACCGGCGGCGAGCGGGGCCGGTGCCCCGCCACCGGCGCAATGGCGCTTCGTCGCCGACGCGCATCTCGGCGGCCTCGCGCAGCTGTTGCGCCTCGCGGGCTTCGACACCTGCTACGACAACCACTACCGCGACGACGAGCTCGCGGCGCTCGCCGCGCGAGAGGGCCGGATCGTGCTGACCCGCGACCGCGAGCTGCTCAAGCGGCGCGCGGTCGAGCGCGGCTGCTACCTGCACGCGCTGCAGCCGGCCGACCAGCTGCGCGAGCTGTTCGAGCGGCTCGATCTCGCACCGCACATGCGGCCGTTCCGGCTGTGCCTGCGCTGCA
>NZ_CAJNKE010000735.1 GCF_905232215.1 Burkholderia sp. LMG 13014 | reverse complement strand
TGACGGGTTCGGTCGCCGATGCCGCGGCAGCCACGGCCGCCGCCTCGTTCTGCGCGTTCTGGCGGTCGATGAGATAGAAGTCGAGCACGCGGCGCGCGATCGGGCCGGCAGCCTGCGCGCCCCAGCCGCCGTTCTCGACGACCAGCGCGACGGCGATCTGCGGATGGTCGACCGGCGCGTATGCGATGAACAGCGCGTGGTCCCGCAGGTGCTCGGCGAGCAGGTGGCCCTTGTAGTTGGAGCCTTGCAGCGAGAACACCTGCGCGGTACCGGTCTTGCCGGCAGCGAGGTACGGCGCGCCGCGGAACACCTTGTACGCGGTGCCGGACGGATTCTCGATCACGTTCTCCATCCCGCGCTTCACGACGTCGATGTCGGCCTGCTTGAGCGGGATCACTTCGCTTTCCTTCGGCACGGTCAGGTGGCGCCCGCGCGTGATCGGATCCTCGACTTCCTTCACGAGGTGGGGTTTCATCACGACGCCGTTGTTCGCGAGCGTCGCGGTCGCGTGGGCGAGCTGCAGGATCGTGAACGAGTTGTAGCCCTGGCCGATCCCGAGGCTGATCGTCTCGCCGTCGAACCACTTCTGCTGCGCGGCCTTCTTGAACGCCTTCTTCTTCCAGTCGGTCGACGGCAGGATCCCGCGCGCCTCGCCCTGGATGTCGATCCCGGTGATCTGGCCGAAGCCGAACGGCTTCATGAAGTTCGCGATCGAGTTCACGCCGAGGTCGCGCGCGAGCATGTAGAAGTAGGTGTCGTTCGACACCATGATCGCCTTGTTCATGTCGACCCAGCCCTGGCCCGAGCGCACGTCGTTGCGGAACGTGTGGCCGCCGAACGTGAAGTAGCCGGGATCCTGGAAGCCCCAGCCCGGCGTGCGCTTGCCGAGCGTCAGGCCGGCGAGCGCCATGAATGGCTTGTACGTCGAGCCGGGCGGGTAGGTGCCGTGCAGCGGGCGGTTCAAGAGCGGCTTGTCGGTCGAGTTGTTCAGCTCGTCCCAGGTTTGCTGGTCGATGCCGTCGACGAACGAGTTCGGGTCGAAGCTCGGCGACGACACGAACGCGAGCACGTCGCCCGTCTTCGGCTCGATCGCGACGAGCGCGCCGCGCTTGCCGGCGAACGCCTGCTCGGCGACCTGCTGCAGCCCGATGTCGAGCGACAGCACGAGGTTGTTGCCGGGCGTCGCCTGCGTGCGCGACAGCGTGCGCACCGGCCGGCCGCCGGCCGTCACCTCGACTTCCTCGAAGCCCGTCAGCCCGTGCAGCTCGGTCTCGTAGCTCTGCTCGACGCCGATCTTGCCGATGTAGTCGGTGCCCTTGTAGTTGTTCGCGTCGCGGCGCGGATCGTAGTTTTCCTGGTCGCTGTCGTTGTCGTCGCTCATCGCGTCGATGCGATCCTGGTCGCGCTTCGAGATCCGGCCGATGTAGCCGATCACGTGCGCGGCCGTCGTGCCGAGCGGATATTGGCGGAACAGCCGCGCGCGCACATCCACGCCGGGGAAGCGGAAGCGCTGCGCGGTGAAGCGCGCGACTTCGGCGTCGGTGAGCCGGGTGCGGATCGGCAGGCTCTCGAAGTTCTTCGAGTCTTCCTGCAGCTTCTTGAAGCGGCGGCGGTCGCGCGCGTCGATCGGGATGATCTCGGACAGCTTGTCGATCGTGTTGTCGAGCGTGTCGTCGAGCTTCGATGGCGTGATCTCGAGCGTGTACGCCGAATAGTTCTTCGCGAGGATCACGCCGTTACGGTCGGTGATGATCCCGCGGTTCGGCACGATCGGCGCGACCGAGATGCGGTTTTCCTCGGCCTGCAGCGCGTATTTGCCGTGCTGCATCAGCTGCAGGTAGAAGAAGCGGCTCGCGAGCAGCCCGAAGCAGACGAACACGAACACGCCCGCCGCCGCGACGCGCAGGCGGAACTTCGAGAGCTGCTGTTGGGTGTCGTTGAATTCGGTCATGCGGTTAGAAGCGATCTGGCCCGCGCACGGCGTGCCGGTGCGGGCGAGGTGCCGCCCCGGAGCGCGGCGCGCGGCGGGCGTGGGGGCGGCGGGTATTCAAGGCAGGCCCCTGGCTCAGATGGGGCGCGTATCGTCCGGATCGACCGGGCGGCGTTGCGGCATCAGCAGCAGGTGGCTCGCGATCGGCCACAGCGCGGCTTCGACGAAGCCGTCGACCAGGTAGCGCCAGCCGGGGAACGCGGCGCCCATCACGAGGCGGATCACGAACGGGACGAGCTGCGCGACGACCAGCAGCGGCGTGACGTACAGCACCTGCACGCCGATCGGCATCCACAGCACGCGGCGGTGGATCGTGATCGCGCCGTATGACAGCAGCGTATAGGCAAGCGCATGCTCGCCGAGCAGCCCCGCGTCATGCACGTCCATCAGGATGCCGAGCGCGAACGCGACGCCCATCCCGACCTTGCGCGGCTGGTGGATGTTCCAGAACAGCAGCACGAGCGCGACGAAGTCGGGCACGCCGGGCAGGCGGCCCCACGGCATCAGGTTCAGCAGGAACGCGGCGGCGAGGCTGAAGACGATGAAGTACGGATTGACCGGCTGCAGGATGTATTGCGGGCGATTC
>NZ_CAJNKE010000734.1 GCF_905232215.1 Burkholderia sp. LMG 13014 | reverse complement strand
AAGTGTTCGTCGCGGTGTGCGACCGGATGGGGATCGAGACAGGGGTCGACGTGTTCGCGATCTCGGACGTTGCCGAGGATCTCGTGGTGCCGATCATGGATGCGCCGATCCGCCTCGATCGCGATGCGCTGACGCTCGGTTATGCAGGCGTCTACTCGTCGTTCCTGCTGTTCGCGAAGCGCGCGGAAGCGAAGTACGGGATTCCCGCGCGCGACATCCTCGTCGAGCTGGGCCGGCAACGGCTCGTTGGCGGGCAGGAGGACATGATCGAGGATGCGGCGCTGACGATGGTGCGGGCGCGGGAGGTGGCGGCCTGAGTGGGCAAGATCGTACGAGGACGCATGACGGAACGGGGCGCGAGCCCCGTTTTGCATTTCATGGCATCGGCAGACAGCCGTCATTCCCCCTACAATTTCGCATCGCACCGCTCCTGATGCACGCATCGGCCCGGTATTTCCGCCGCCCCCTCATCGATCTGCCCGCCCATGGCGCACCTCACACGTATCGCGTTTTGCGGCCTGCGCCGGCTCAATGCCTTTCGCGGATTCAGCGACAATCCGTTTCTCGACTGGACGCTCGCGAGAAAGCCCTACGTCTTCGACCGGGTCAACCTCCTGATCGGCGGTAACGGGGGCGGGAAATCGACCTTGATCGACCTGATCGATTCGATCCGCGATCCCGACCGACTGACCAGCCTGCCCAGAGAAAACCTGCTGAGCAACTCGGTATCGGCGTTCGAGATCGTGTTCGGCGACGGGAGCATATACGCCGGTCGCGCCATGTCCCACCGGATCGACGGCGTGGCAGAGGCAGACAATCTGGCCAACGACGACCGCGACGAACTCGATATCCAATACCTGGCATTGCGGTATCGCGGATCGGATCAGCAGCGCGCCAGTTTCGAGAAGAACGTCAGCAAAATCGGCCTCGACGATATCTCGCGGGATGAGATTCGCTCGCTCACGTCGATGCTTCCCTGTCACATCCGTTACTGGCAGGAACCCGTCGAACCCGACATGAAATCCGTTTGCCGGATCCTCAATCGGGCCGCCGAACATTTGCCGGGCATCCTGTCCTCGTCCACGCGCCTCGGTGACGACGGACGCATCTTCGAGTCAACGCTGGCGTACACGCGCACCCATCCGTTCGGCCTGCATGGCGAGGACCGGCTGGGCATCTGGTTGTCGGACGATGTCAGGCAAAGCAACCATGTCCATTTCCATTCGCTTCCGGCAGGCTGGAAGCGGCTCGTGTCGATCGTCGACTGGCTGGAACAGGCGGCCAGCGGATCGATCTGCCTGATCGAAGAACCCGAAACGCACCTGCACCCGACGCTCCAGCGGCACCTCGCGCACGAGATCGATCGCATCGTGCACGACAGGAACCTGCAACTCTTCATCGCAACGCATTCCCCGGTCTTCCAGCAGGTCAACGTCTGGAAAAATACCGCCAAGGTATTCGCTGCGGTTTCCGACGAGATCGTCGAATACACCGACGCCACCGGCATGCTCGACCAGCTCGGCATCAAGGCTTCGGACATTTCGCAAAGCAACGGAATCGTCTGGGTCGAAGGCCCCTCCGACCGGATCTACGTCAAACACTGGCTGGCGTTATGGTGCAAGGCCAACGGCAAGCCGGTGCCGATCGAGAATGTCGACTATTCGTTCTCGCTCTACGGTGGCGCATCGCTCGCTCATTTCAGCGCACAGGACACGGACGAATTCATCGCCATGCTCGGGATGAACCGTCATTGCGCGATCGTCATCGATCGCGATCGCGATTTCGAAGCCGACGCGCAAGGCCGACTCTGTTGCACCCGCACCGGCAGCGCGAAAGGTCGCGTGATCGGCGAACTCCGCGATCGCCCCGACACCGCGGTATGGATCACCGAAAAGTACACGATCGAAGGCTATCTGCCTCCGCAGTTCTTCAATCGGTACTTTTCGATCGACGAGCAAGGCGTGATCTCGACCACCCGGCAAAAAGTATCGATCGCGCAGCAATACGTTCGAAGCGCCGACACGCTCGACGATTGCGCGCCCGGCACGGACCTGCTGCAGCAACTGGAACGTCTGCATGCCGCCATTCACGCCTGGTCGTATTAGTCCACGGGCATCCGGATTGCTCGCGCTCGAGGGTGTCGTCGCATCGCCCCTCGTCTGCTGACACCACGCTGTCAGCAGACGGCGCCTAACCTCGACCGATCGCTCGAAACGAGGACTCCCCCGTGGCCCATCCCGGACAACGCGCCGAAGCGGCCTCCCGCACCGCCGAACGGCGCGGCATGACGCTGCTGACCCTCTGCCTCGCCGTCCTCGTCGCGCAGGTCGACACGGCCGTCGTGAATCTCGCGACGCGTGCGATCGGCGACTATTTCCACGCGGGCGTCGGCGCATTGCAATGGGTCGTCGACAGCTACAACCTCACGTACGCGGTGCTGCTGCTGACCGGCGGGCTGCTCGCGGACCTGCAAGGCCGACGCCGCATCTTCATCGCGGGCACGGCCCTCTTCACCGTCGCGTCGCTGCTGTGCGCGCTCGCGCCTTCAGTCCCGGTGCTGATCGCCGCCCGCGCGCTG
>NZ_CAJNKE010000733.1 GCF_905232215.1 Burkholderia sp. LMG 13014 | reverse complement strand
GGGCGCGCGCGCTGCAGCAGCCAGTTCGCTGTGACGGGCGCATAGAGGATCGCATCGCCGGGAATCTTCAGCGCACCGCCCAGGCCCGTGCGCAGCATCGGCTCCAGTTGCGCGAGCGTCACCGCGTCGATCAGTTCGCCCGCCACGCCGTGCGCGGCCAGCGTCGCCTGCTTCGCGCGCGCCAGATCCATTTCGTGCGCATCGGCCGCGAGCCACAGCGTGCCGCAGTTGCGGTACGCGCACCCTTCGGGCATCTCGCCGCTCAACGCGCGCCACAGTTCGATCGAATAATGGCTGAGCGCGAGTTCGGCCGCGTTGTCGTCCATCGCGACGAGGTGCCCCATGCCCGCGCCGGTTGCCCCGCCGCTCGCGTCGTCGACGACGAGCACGCGCAGCCCGCGCTGCGCGAGTTCGTGCGCGCACGCCGCGCCAACTATGCCGGCGCCGATCACGACGACATCCGTCTTCGCGTCGCTCACGGCGCAATACCCCAGCCGAACGGATCGTCTTCCTCGATCAACAGTGTCGCTTCCGCGCTCAGGTGCGCGCTGCCGCGGATCGTCGGCACGATGCCGCCTTCGGCCTGCTCGTAGCTCGCCTGGAACACGCTGCCGATCACGCTCGCCTGCCGCCACACCACGCCCGGCGCGAGCTTGCCGTCGGCCGCGAGGCAAGCGAGCTTCGCGCTCGTGCCGGTGCCGCACGGCGAACGGTCGTATGCGAGACCCGGGCACAGCACGAAGCTGCGGCTGTCGTGCTCGGGATCGTCGGCGAACAGCTCGATGTGATCGATCTCGCCACCGTTCGCGCCGGTGATGCCCGCGCGGTCGAGCCCTTCGCGCACGGCCGACGCGTATGCGGTAAGCGCCGCAACGTTGTCGCCGCCGACACGCTGCCCGTGGTCACTGATCAGGAAGAACCAGTTGCCGCCCCACGCGATGTCGCCTTTCACGGGGCCATAACCCGGCACGTCGAGCGCGATGCCCTTCGCATGGCGATAAGCGGGCACGTTGCGCACGCTGACCGACAGATCGTCGTGCAGCGTCGCCTCGACGGTGCCGACGGGCGTTTCGATCCGGTGCACGCCGGGCGCGATGCGCCCCATATGGTGCAGCGTACGCACGACGCCGATCGTGCCGTGCCCGCACATCCCGAGATAGCCACTATTGTTGAAGAAGATCACGCCGGCCACCGCATCGGGCGACACGGGCTCGCACAGCAATGCGCCGACCAGCACGTCGCTGCCGCGCGGTTCGAGAATGCAGGCGGTGCGGTAACGGTCGTGCTCGCGCGCGAGCACGTCGCGGCGCTCGGCCATCGTGCCGCTGCCGAGCGCGGGGAAACCGGACACGACGAGCCGAGTGGGTTCGCCGCCCGTGTGCGAATCGATGATCTGGATGCGCTTCATCATGAGCCGTCCGAAGTGGGGAAAGGAGCATAGCTTCCTCCGTCGCGCGTCCGTCCGCTTGTGGCTTTTCGATGAGGACGACGACGAAATCGGCATAGTGCGACGCGCCCTTCCCGCGCCGTCCGGTCGCTGTGCCGATTTCGTCATTTTGCTCCGCGATACGACTCAAGCGTGATGGGCATTTGCGCGGCGATACTGGTTGCACACCGACACCTCGTCGGCCGACCGATACAAACACGTAGGAGATTGAAGTGAGCCGAAACGCCATTCAGTGGACCGGGGTTTTCCCGGCTGTCAGCACCCAGTTCAAAGCGGACTTTTCCCTCGACATCGACGCCACGCACCGCGTGGTCAAGAACCTGGTGAACGACGGCGTGTCGGGCCTCGTGGTCTGCGGCACGGTCGGCGAAAACACGTCGCTGTCGACGAGCGAGAAGCTGCAGGTGATCGAGGCCGCACGCGACGCGGCCGGCGGCAAGATTCCGGTGATCGCCGGCATCGCCGAATTCACGACCGAATTCGCGCGCAATACCGTGCGTGAAGCACAGCGCGTCGGCGTCGACGGCGTGATGGTGATGCCCGCGCTCGTCTACTCGGCGAAACCGCACGAAACCGCCGCGCACTTCCGCGCGGTCGCAACCAGCACCGACCTGCCGGTGATGGTCTACAACAACCCGCCGATCTACAAGAACGACGTGACGCCCGACGTGCTGATCGCGCTGCAGGATTGCGAGAACATCGTCTGCTTCAAGGATTCGTCGGGCGATACGCGCCGCTTCATCGACCTGCGCAACGCGGTCGGCGATCGCTTCGTGCTGTTCGCGGGCCTCGACGACGTCGTGGTCGAGAGCATCGCCGTCGGTGCCGAAGGCTGGGTGTCGGGCATGTCGAACGCGTTCCCGAAGGAAGGCGAGACGCTGTTCCGCCTTGCGAAGCAGAAGCGTTTCGACGAAGCGCTCGCGCTGTATCGCTGGTTCATGCCGCTGCTGCACCTCGACGCACGCCCCGACCTCGTGCAGTGCATCAAGCTGTGCGAAGAGCTGGTCGGTCGCGGCAGCGCGATCACGCGTCCGCCGCGCCTCGCGCTGCAGGGCGACACGCTCGCGGAAGTGAAGGCCATCGTCGCGAAGGCGCTCGAAACGCGCCCGGCGCTGCCCGACGTTGGTCTCTGATCGACT
>NZ_CAJNKE010000732.1 GCF_905232215.1 Burkholderia sp. LMG 13014 | reverse complement strand
GATGCGGCACGGCCATCGCCAGCGCCGCGAAGTCGTTGAAGACGCGCAGCGTGTCGAATCCGAGCGCGCGGCGCGTCGCGTCGATCGAGAAGCGCCAGTCATGATTGGTCATGCTGACCATGTCGCCGTCCACGGGATTGGCGATCGCGATCGCCGCGTCGCGCACCCGCACGCCACCCGCGTCGCGCAGGAACGCGCGCACCGCGTCGTCCACACCGGCATGGGCGCCGCATCGATAGACGCGCACGTCACCGATCCCGCCGAGCGCGGTCTCCAGCGCGAAGCGCGCGTGCGTGCCGCCGATGTCCGCCAGCAGGCGGGGTTCGCCGGCGCGCACGCCGCCCGCCGCAACCGGATGGCCATTCATGGTCGCTTCGCTCATCGTATCTCCCGAATTGTCATTCGCATGTCGATCGCAACGGTCATGGCACCTCCACGCCGCGCGCCGCGCTCAGCAGCTCGAACCAGTGCTCGCGCCCGAGCGTGATGCGGGTTGCCTCGACCGCTTCGCGCAGCGCCGCGATCCGGCCCGACCCGACGATCGGTAGCGGCCGGCACGGCAGCGCGAGCAGCCACGCGAACAGCACCGTCGTCGCGGACACGCCATGCGCGTCGCCGATCCGCACCGCGGTCGCGCGCACGCGCGTCGCGACGGGCGATGCATCGGTCAACAGGCGTCCGCCCGCGAGCGGCGACCACAGCATCGGCGGACAGCGCCAGCGCTGCGCCTGATCGAACGTACCGTCGTCGAGCGGCGCGAGATGCAGCAGCGAACATTCGACCTGGTTCGTCGCGAGCGACATCCCGTGCGCCGCCATCCGGTCCTGCAGCAACGCTGCCTGCGCCGCCGTAAAGTTCGATATCCCGAATTCGCTCACCTTTCCGTCGCGCCGGAGCGCGGCAAAGGTCGTCGCGACTTCGTCGGCATCCATCAGCGGATCGGGACGATGCAGCAGCAGCAAGTCGAGCCGGTCGGTGCGCAGCGCGCGCAACGACTGCTCGACCGACGCGATGACATGCACGGCCCGCGTGTCGTAGTGCTTGATCCCGTGCGCGGGCCGGCGCGCGGAGACGAGCCGGATCCCGCACTTCGTGATGATCCGCATCCGTTCGCGCAGGTGTGGCGCATCAGCCAGCACGTCGCCAAACAGGCCCTCGGCCGTATAGTCGCCGTAGATGTCCGCGTGGTCGAAACTCGTCACGCCGAGCTCCAGCGCTGCCTCGATCAGCGCACGACGCTCGCGGACCGACAACGCCCAGTCGCCGATCCGCCACATCCCGAACACGATGCGCGAGAACGGCGCGGCATCGGCACCCATCGATATCGTCGTACAACGTTCCGTCATCGCGCTCACCACCACCATTCGACCTGCGCGCCGACCGTCGAACCCGTACGCGACGTGCCGAAAATACCCGTCGTCGACAGCGGATCCCCGGGCGCCGCCGCATCCTGCGCGGCCTTGTTCCAGCGTGCATACGTGTAGAACACGCGGAATTCGGGCCGCGACCAGAACGAGCGGTCCATCGCGAGCGTCAGCGCGACGCTCGCCTTCAGCAGCGTGCGCGTCGGGCCGCCGGACGGCGTCACGCGATCGTGTCCGAGGTCGCCCTGCAGCTTGATGTGCTGCGTGAACGCATACACCGGCCGCACGCCCATCGATACCCAGGTCTGCGACCCGCCCGACGGCGCGATATCGCGCTGGTAGATGCCGACCACCTGTCCGCCGAAGTCGCGCGTCGCCTGCCAGTCGAACGCGTCGAGCACGCGCAGGCTCTTGTAGCGGTTGTCGTTGGTCAGCGTTCCCGTGTAGCCGAGGCCCGTGCCCGGACCGACGCCGTACTGGAACGCGAGCTTGTTCTTGCCGCCGAGCAGGTTGGTCTGCACGTGCTGGACCGTGAACGACCAGCCGCTGTGCGCGTCCTGCAGCATGCCGCCCGCATTCAGCACCGGCGCGCGGGCCGGGATGTAAGACAGCCCGAACTGCAGTTCGCCGCCGGGGTTCGGGTGCACGCCCGACAGTTGCAGGTCGTGGCGTGTCGCGTAGTTGGGCTGATCGATGTAGTCTTCGCGGAACAGCGCATAGCTGAGTTTCAGGCCGCCGCCGATCGGCACGTTCTCGACGCCCGCGCCGAGGCCGCTCGGGTTCCAGTAGTAGAAGTCGTTCATGTGAACGTCGTTGCGCCGGTAGTAGATGCGCCCGAACCAGATCCGCATGTCGTCGAGCCCCGGAAGGTTCGTGAGCTGCACGTAGGACTGCGGCAGGCGAATCCTTCCGTGATTGCCGTCGAAGGTCGGCGTGCGGTCGAGATCGTTGACGAGGCTCGCCATGCCGACTGCCGACAGCTGCATGCCGTTCGAAAACTTGTACAGCGTCTGGTCGATCTCCAGTTCGCTGTAGATCTGGCACTCGTTGCCGAGCCGGTATTTGCTCGGTGCGCCCGGCAACTGGAAGCAGGCCTGCGAATGGCCGTCGCTCGTGCCGACGCCGGCCCGCAGATAGCCATGGAACTGCGTCCACGGCGTCAGCTGGTTCCAGGCCGACGACGGCGTCGGCGTCGCCACGTTGGTGGCGCTCGTGTCGGCCGGCACGACG
>NZ_CAJNKE010000731.1 GCF_905232215.1 Burkholderia sp. LMG 13014 | reverse complement strand
GTAGACCGCGCGCTCCTCGTGCGACGCGTCGAGTTCGAGCCGGCCGCCGGCCGCGAATTCGGCCGCGACATACAGCGTGCGCGAGAACGTCGTGACGGGTGAGCGCAGCCCGAACGCGTCGCCGGCGATCACCGTCAGTTCGACGCCGTTTTCGTTGCGGCGCGGCAGCGTCGCGGCCGGATGGTGCTCGAACGACGGCTCGGTGGTTTCGTGCGCGCGCGGCAGCGCGACCCAGGTCTGGATCCCGTGCACGGTGTGGCCGTTTTCGCGCTGCGCGTCGGGCGTGCGCTCGGAGTGGACGATCCCGCGGCCGGCCGTCATCCAGTTCACGTCGCCCGGCACGATTTCCTGCAGCGAGCCGAGGCTGTCGCGGTGCAGGATCGCGCCGTCGAACAGGTAGGTGACGGTGGCGAGGCCGATATGCGGATGCGGGCGCACGTCGAGCCCCGTGCCGGGCGGCAGTGTGGCCGGCCCCATGTGATCGAAGAAGATGAACGGGCCGACGAGGCGGGCGGCGAGTGCGGGCAGCGTGCGGCGCACCTGCAGATTGCCGATGTCGCGCACGTGCGGCTTCAGCAGGGCTTTGATCGGAGCGGTCATGGCGGATCCTCTAGGGCGGCGGGGGATGCCGGTCATTGTACTGGCCGTCCGCCGCCGATTCCATGCGCGCCGCGCGGGTATCGGGCCGGGGGCCGAAACCCGGTAGACTGACCGGCTTCGCAAGAAAACGCCGGGCCGCCCCGGGTTTTCGCCCCAAAGGAAGCCCCGTTCGGGGATCGCCGCCTCGGGGAGCCCGGCGCGAAGCGCCAGGGCCTGAGAGCACCTTGCACAACAATTCGACAATCGAGGAGACGCCGATGATGGCCCCGAAGGACTTGCTGCTTGCGCTGGTCGTGATCCTGGCGTGGGGCGTGAACTTCGTCGTGATCAAGGTCGGCCTGCACGGGATGCCGCCGATGCTGCTCGGCGCGCTGCGCTTCACGCTCGCGGCCGTGCCCGCGGTGTTCTTCGTGCGCCGGCCGCAGATTCCGTGGCGCCTGCTGGTGCTGTACGGCGCGACGATCCAGCTCGGCCAGTTCGTGTTCCTGTTCACCGGCATGTACGTCGGCATGCCGGCCGGCCTCGCGTCGCTCGTACTGCAGTCGCAGGCATTCTTCACGCTCGTGTTCGCGATGCTGTTCCTCGGCGAGCAGTTGCGCATGCAGAACCTGGTCGGCCTCGCGATCGCCGCGGGCGGGCTCGTCGTGATCGCGGCGCAGGGCGGCCGCGCGATGACGCTCGCAGGCTTCCTGCTGACGATCTGCTCGGCCGCGATGTGGGCGTTCGGCAACATCGTCACGAAGAAGGTCGGCCGTGCCAACCTCGTGTCGCTCGTCGTGTGGGCAAGCCTCGTGCCGCCCGTGCCGTTCTTCCTGCTGTCGCTGTGGTTCGAAGGGCCGCAGCGGATCGCGACCGCGCTCGCCGGGCTGAACGGCGCATCGATCTTCGCGGTCGTCTATCTCGCGTTCGTCGCGACGCTGCTCGGCTATGGGCTGTGGAGCCGCCTGTTGTCGCGCTATCCGGCCGCGCAGGTCGCGCAGTTCTCGCTGCTGGTACCGATCGTCGGCCTCGCGTCGTCGGCGCTGCTGCTCGACGAGCATCTGACGCGCACGCAATTGATCGGCACGGCGCTCGTGATGGGCGGGCTCGCGGTGAACGTGTTCGGCGGGAAACTGATGCGCCGCTTCGCGGCATCGTGACGCGCCGGCACGCACTGCGTGCCGGCGGTAGGGCAGGGTGGCCGGGTACGGCCGTCAGGCCATCCGGTTCTTCGCGAGCGGCGGATTCGCGGAGAAATAGCGCTTGATGCCGCGGAAGATCGCGTCGGCCATCTGGTCGCGATAGCTGTCGTCGTTCAGGCGGCTTTCCTCTTCCGGGTTGCTGATGAACGCCGTCTCGACGAGGATCGATGGAATGTCGGGCGCCTTCAGCACCGCGAACCCGGCCTGTTCGACCGAGCCCTTGTGCAGCTTGTTGATGCCGCCGACTTCCTTCAGCACGTAGTTGCCGTAGCGCAGCGAATCGCGGATCTGCGCGGTGGTCGACATGTCGAACAGCGCGCGGTTCACGGCCGCGTCCGCCGTCTTGATGTTGATGCCGCCGATCAGGTCGGACGAATTCTCCTTGTTCGCCATCCAGCGCGCCGCGGCGCTCGTCGCGCCGTGGTCGGACAGCGCGAACACCGACGAACCGCGTGCCGACGGCGTCGTGAACGCATCGGCGTGGATCGACACGAACAGGTCGGCGCCCACGCGGCGCGCCTTCTGCACGCGCACGTTCAGCGGCACGAAGAAGTCGGCGTCGCGCGTCATCATCGCGCGCATGTTCGGTGCGCCGTCGATCTTCGCGCGCAGCTTCTTCGCGATGTCGAGCGCGATGTGCTTCTCGTACGTGCCGCCGCCGCCGATTGCGCCCGGATCCTCGCCGCCGTGGCCCGGATCGATTGCAACCGTCAGCAGGCGCACGGTGCCGCCCTTGCCGGATTTCGGCGCGGTGAACTTGTAGGTGTCGCCGTCGTCGTCGCTGTCGTCGCGGCGTGCGATGACGGGCGGCGGCGGTTTGACGGCC
>NZ_CAJNKE010000730.1 GCF_905232215.1 Burkholderia sp. LMG 13014 | reverse complement strand
AGCAGCGCGACCGAGCTCGCGACCTCGCGCTCGATGTAGCCCATCATCAGGTTGGTGGTCGCCTGGTCGCGCTCGGTCACGGTGAGCCAGAACGACAGCGTCTGCGCGAGCGCGAGGCCCACGCACAGGATCAGCGCGAGCCGCGCGAACAGCGAGCGCGGCCAGTGCCACGGCATGCGCGCGCTCATGGCGTACCGTCGACGGCGGTCACGGCCGACGAGAACACATAGCCCTCGTTGCGCAGCGTCTTGATGTATCGCGGTTCGCGCGCGCCGTCGCGCAGGCGCTGGCGCAGCCGGCTCACGAGCAGGTCGATCGACCGGTCGAACGGATCGGACTGCCGCCCCTGCGTGAGATTGAGCAACTGGTCGCGCGTCAGCACGCGTTGCGGGTTGTCGAGGAACACGCGCAGCAGCCGGTATTCGGCGCCGCTCAGCGCGACCAGCGTGCCTTCCGCATCGAGCAGGTGGCGCCCGGTCGTGTCGAGCCGCCATTCGCCGAACGCGAGCATCTCCGCGGTTTCCGTCACCTGCATGCCGGGTGGCAGCATGCGCGCGCGGCGCAGCACCGAGCGGATCCGCGCGAGCAGCTCGCGCACCGCGAACGGCTTGGCCAGGTAGTCGTCGGCGCCCATCTCGAGGCCGATGATGCGGTCGGTTTCCTCGCCGCGCGCGGTCAGCATCAGCACGGGCACCGTGCGGAACTTGCCGGCGCGCAGGTCGCGGCACAGCGTGAGGCCGTCCTCGCCCGGCATCATCAGGTCGAGCACGATCAGGTCGGGCGCGCCGTCGTCCAGCACGTTGCGCATCTCGCGGCCGTTCGCGGCCAGCGACACGCGCATGCCGTTCTTCTCCAGATAGTCCGCGATCAGTTCGCGGATCGCGCGATCGTCGTCGACGATCAGCACGTGGTCGATCTTGTCCATGAGTCGTTGTCGGTGTCGAGGTAGTCGGGCAGGCGATGTCCGCTTTTATACCGCATGGCGGGCATGCGTTTGTATCCCAATGTATCGCGCCGCCGCGACGACACACAACATTGCACACGCGTGGCTCGCCGGACACATCGCAGATACGTCGGCGCCGCCTAATGGGGCCTGTCGAAACCCGTCCGGCCGCCGCCACCGAGCCGCGGCCTCCCGCTCAGGAGAACGCCATGCTGCCCCGACTCAAGATCGCCACCCTCGTCATCGCCCTGGCCGCCACGGCCGGGCTCGCCGCCTTCGCGGGCACCCGCGACGACGCGGGCATGCCGACTTCGCAGGCCGGTACGGCGGCGCCCGATTTCACCGGAATCGACCGCTGGCACAACAGCGCACCGCTGACACTCGGCCAGTTGCGCGGCAAGGTCGTGCTCGTCGATTTCTGGACGTACTCGTGCATCAACTGCATTCATACGATTCCGTACGTGAAGGAGTGGGACCGGAAGTATCGCGACCAGGGGCTCGTCGTGGTCGGCGTGCATACGCCCGAGTATCCATTCGAGCGCGACGCGGGCAACGTCGCCGATGCGATCAAGCGCTTCGGCATCCGGTATCCGGTCGCGCAGGACAACCGCTACGACACGTGGCGTGCGTACGGCAACCAGTATTGGCCCGCGCTGTACCTGATCGACGCGAACGGGAAGGTCGTCTATACGCGCTATGGCGAAGGCGAGTACGACAAGACCGAGGCCGCGATTCGCGGCGCGCTCGCGCAGGCCGGCGAAGGCGCGAAGGGCACGACGCGCACGCAGTAACGGGCCGGCGCGCGGGCGTGGCGCTTGCCCGCGCATTCCTGCCTGTCGAAGGCGCTCACTCGCGCTTCGCGTCGGCCGCCGCGATCATCGCTTCGCCGATCGCGAGGTTGCCGTTGGCGACCAGCGCATCGCCGGCGCCGCGGATATCGGCCTCGTCCTTGTTCTGTCCGAGCTTGCGCTTGCCGACGAGCCGCGTGATTTCGATCTGCAGCCCGACGATCGACTGCAGCATCTCGTCGAGATAATCCGTCGGCGCGTCGCCCATCTTCCACGGCACCGGCTGCGATGCCTCGTGCGTGCGCGTCAGCCGGGCGACCACGCCGCGCACGAACTTCTCGTCGTCGCGCACCGTGATGCGGCCGTGCGCATGCACGACCACGTAGTTCCACGTCGGCACCTGCCGGTGCGCCACATGCTTGCTCGGATACCAGGTCGGCGAGATATACGCGTCGCCCGCGCGGAAGATCACGAGCACCTCGTCGCCGTTCGCAACGTCCTGCCAGACCGGATTCACGCGCGCGACGTGCGCATGCAGTTCGCCGAGCCCGCCATCGCTGGGCAGCAGTTCGAACGGGATATGGTTCGCGTCGAGCCCGCTCTTGCCGTGCGTGATCAGGCTGCCGAACGGATGCTGCACGATC
Organism: Burkholderia sp. LMG 13014; assembly: GCF_905232215.1. Lineage (GTDB taxonomy): Bacteria > Pseudomonadota > Gammaproteobacteria > Burkholderiales > Burkholderiaceae > Burkholderia. The sequence continues at coordinate 234 of NZ_CAJNKE010000730.1, read as the reverse complement.
AGCTCGCGCAGCGCGTCGGGGTTGGATTCGTTGAATTCGGCGGGGACGTACATGTCGGCTCCACGGTCGTGTGGGGGTTGGAATGGATCAGGCGATGGCCCGGCATGCGTCGATTGTGGCTCCAAACTGGTTTATGCTGTAGAGCCGGTTTGGAACAATTTCAGCGGACCAGAATCATGGCAAGAACGGCCCGGAACGTCGACATCCCGTCGCTCGGCGCGCTCGACCGCACGG
>NZ_CAJNKE010000729.1 GCF_905232215.1 Burkholderia sp. LMG 13014 | reverse complement strand
TGTCGGCGTCCGCAAAGGGCGGCCGCGTCATGCGTCGCGATAGAGGGTGGCGATCGCGTCCGTATAAGCGGCGACGTTCTCGGGGTTGTAAATGCTGACCGAGCTGAGCACGTGCTTCGATTGCTCGCGGTACGCTTCGAGGTTCGCGTCGTGTTCGGCGAATGCCTGCAGCAGCGCGCGGCCGCCGGCCTGGCAGTCGAAGTCCGGATAGAAATACCCGGCCTTGCCGAGGAACGGCGAGTTGTGGATCAGCGGGTAGTCGCCGTACAGCAGCTCGTAGTACACGTAGTTCTGCGCGTTTTCCCACGTGTGCGACACCACCGCATCGCCGTAGGCCGCCATGAACTCGTACACCGCGTAGCGGCTTTCGAACGTCGTGATCCCGTGGTTCACGATGTCGAGGCTCTTCGCGAAGTGGACGAACGTCGCATGTTCCTTCAGGTGCAGCGTGTTGCACACGCGCACGAACTCGAGGAAATCAGGCTTCGCGCGATACGCTTCCTCCGTCACCAGCATCGGGATGACACTCGTCTTCACCATGCAGATGTTCGGCTCGAACATCGCCACGCGCCAGCGCGGCTTGCCCGGCTGATAGCCGAACGACCAGCCTGCGCCGAGCGTCGCGCGGGCCTTGTCGAACAGCAGCGGGTGCCAGATGTGCGGGACGATCGTGACGGGCGCGCGCAGACCCGTCTGGTAATAGTGCAGGCACGAGCGCTCGAATTCGGGAATCGTCCACACCGCATCGTATGGCGCGCCCGAGAACAGGAAGCCCGACGGCTTGTCGAACATCGCGCGTTCGATGTCGATCACGTAGTCGTTGCCGACCCGCATCGTGACGACCTTGCCGCCGCGCTCGCGGAACGCGCGCAGGTAGTCCGCGCCGAACTGCGCACTCATTTCGATCAGCACGTCGCAGCGCTGCATCGCTTCGTCCATCGACAGCAGCGGCACGTCCCATTCGCCGAGCATCATCTGTGGATCGGCGATCTGCTCGCCGCCGTTCACCATCACCGCTTCCGCGACGAGCGGCGACTGGCGCAGCAGCAGGATCAGCAGCAGGCAGTTCTGGAAGATGCCGTTTTCCCACAGCGACTGGCCGGCGCCGCGCACGAACAGCGACACGCCGACGACGAGACGCTTGCCCTCGCCGGGCGCTTGACGGGCATTGGAGTCCGACATGCGTATTCTCCGGTTCAGGCGACCAGACGCGAGACGAACGCGTCGAGGTTCGCGGGGTTGTCGATCGAGACCGACTGCAGCAGCCGGCCGGCCTTCGCACGGTAGTCGTCGAGGCGTTCGTCGTGATGCAGCCACGCTTCGAGCAGCGCACGGCCGCCCGCGGCGGAATCGAAGTCCGGGTAGTAATAGCCGGCGTCGCCGATCAGCGTCGAGTTGTGGATCAGCGGATAGCCGCCGTACAGCACGTCGTAATACAGATAGTTCTGCCCGTTTTCCCAGTGGTGCGACACGACCGCATCCGCGTGGCGCGCCATGAAGCCCGGCAGGTCGAGGCGCGGCTCGAAGGTCGCCTTGTGCTGGCGCACGAGATCGAGGCTGTTCGCGAAGTGCACGAAGGTCGGATGCTCCTTCATGTGCAGCGAGTTCACGACGAACATGTGCTGGACCGCGTCAGGACGCGCGCGATAGAACTCGTCGCACGCAAGCATCGGGTAGTGACAGGACTTCGCGACCGAGATGTTCGGCTCGAGCATGGCCAGTTGCCACGGGCGGCGGCCGGGCCGATAGCCGAACGTTGCGCCTTCCGCGGCGAGCGCGGCGATGCGGCGCTCGAGGAAGTACGGCGACCAGATGTGCGGCATCAGGTGGACCGGCGCACGCAGGATGGTCTGCAGCATCGGCGCGGCAGTCTTGTCGTATTGCGGCAGCAGCCACACTTCGTCGAACGGCGCGCCGTTGAAGACGTGTCCCGACGGTTTGCCGAAGATCGGGGTTTCGCACAGGCCGGCGTACACGTGCCCGCAGAAGAACGCGGCGATTTTCTTGCCGAGCGCCTTCATGTGCCTGAGCCATTCGACCGGCAGCTGTGCGCCCATTTCGATCACGACGTCGAGTTCGTGCGTGACGTCGGTGGGCTTGACGAGCGGGATGTCGAGGCCGTCGAGTTCGAGGCCGGCCGGCAGTGCGTTGGCGTCGCCGCCGTTCAGGAAGTAGACGGGGCCGACGCGATCCGAGCGCTTGAGCATCATCGCGAGGAACGCGATGTTCTGGTGTATGCCGTTTTCCCAGATCGCCTGGCCGTCGCGCGCAAACAGCGAGATGCCGACGGCCGGCCGTTGCTTGCGAGTGCCGCCCGAGGCGGCTTCATTGATGTCCGTCACCGGTTGGTTTCCTCTGCGGCGTCGTGCGTCCGGGCGTGGCGTCGAGCGCCTGGCCTGGAAGCGGCGCGCCGTGGATTGTCATGAGTGGATTCGCGCCGGTGCGCCGCGGCAGGCGAATCGTGTGACGTGGATCGCGGGGGCGGCAGCCGGATTCCGGCGTGTCGTCGGGCACGCCTGGCACGGCGCGCGATTCGGGCAGGCAGCCCCGGCGACTGTCTGCGGCGATTGTGGCATGGAAACCGCCGGTTTGTGGAGGGACCTGACGAACTT
>NZ_CAJNKE010000728.1 GCF_905232215.1 Burkholderia sp. LMG 13014 | reverse complement strand
GGGCGCGCGATTTCGTCCTGCGCGGCGACGAGTTCGAGCTCGTAGCGGCGCGCATCGTAGGTGGCCTTCACGACCGCGTGCACGGCGGCGAGCGTGTGCTCGAACGCGGCGCGCACGGAGTCGCCGCGCAGCCGGCATGCGACGAAGATCGCGCTGGTCAGGTCGCCGACACCGACCGGATGCCGTGGAAACGCGTACAGCGGGCGCTGGCCGATCCACGCTTCGGTTTCGGTGACGGCGAGCATGTTGAAACGGTCGGCCGGGCTGTTGCGGTCGTGCAGGTGCTTGACGAGGATGATCTGCGGGCCGCGGCGGATCAGCGCGCGGCAGGCTTCGACGGCTTCGGCGACGGTTTCGATGCGCCGCCCGGCGAGCTTCTGCAGTTCGGTGTGGTTCGGCGACATGCCGTCCGCGAGCGCCGGCATCTCCTGGACCATGAATTCCTCGACGCCGGGCTCGGGCCGGATGCCGCCCGTCTGGCCCATCGCCGGATCGCAGAAGTACCACGCGTTCGGGTTCATCGCCTTCACCGAGCGGACGATCTCGACGGCCGCACGCGCTTGCGGCGGCGAGCCGAGGAAGCCGGACAGCACGGCATCGCAGCGCTTGAGCGCGCCGATCGCGGCGATGCCGTCGACGAGCTGCTCCATCTTCGCGGCATCGATCGCGCTGCCGGCCCAGTGGCCGTACTGCATGTGATTCGACAACTGGACGGTATTGAGCGGCCAGACGTTGATGCCGAGGCGCTGCATCGGAAACACGGCCGCACTGTTGCCGGCATGGCCGTAGATGACGTGCGACTGAATGCTGAGGACGTTTTTCATGGGAATCGCCTGCACGCGTTTCAGGGTCACGTCACACGATACCCGAGTTCGTCGCGTGCGCGGAAGTCGCGCAGCCCCGGAGTGTTGCGCGCCGTCGTCAGCACGACCGCGTAGAATCGCGGGGCGCGAGGCGGCCCGGCTGCCCGCGTGCGTCTCCAATCACCGTGATCGCCATGCTTTCGATTCGCAAGATGTTGTTTGCCGTGCGCGCCGCCGCGCTCGGTGCTGGTGTTGCCGCCGCGTGCGCCATGCCTGCCGCGGCGGTGGCCGTATCGCCCACCGGCAACGATGGGCCCGTGTACGGCCCGCGCCTGGAAGGGTTCACTTATCCGGCGCCCGTGCATCTGTACACGTTCGTGTCGCAGCGCGAAACCCTGGAGATGGCCTACCTCGACGTGGAGCCGGCGCATCCGAACGGCCGCATCGTCGTGCTGCTGCATGGGAAGAACTTCTGCGCGGCGACGTGGGAGGACACGATCGGCGTGCTGAGCCGCGCGGGCTTCCGCGTGATCGCGCCGGACCAGATCGGCTTCTGCAAGTCGTCGAAGCCTGATCGCTATCAGTACAGCTTCCAGCAGTTGGCGCGCAACACACACGCGCTGCTCGAATCGTTGGGCGTGAAGTCGGCGACGATCGTCGGTCACTCGACGGGCGGGATGCTCGCAATGCGCTACGCGCTGATGTATCCGAAGGCGACCGACCAGCTCGTGCTCGTGAACCCGATCGGTCTCGAGGACTGGAAGGCGCTCGGCGTGCCGCCGCTGTCGGTCGACTACTGGTATGCGCGCGAGCAGAAGACCACGGCCGACGGGATCCGTCGCTACGAGCAGGGCACGTACTACGCGGGCAAGTGGTCGCCGTCGTACGAGCGTTGGGTGCAGATGCTGGCAGGGATGTACCGTGGCGCCGGTCGCGACGCGGTCGCATGGAACTCCGCGCTGATCTACGACATGATCCTCACGCAGCCGGTGGTCTATGAGCTCGGCGCGATCCGCGTGCCGACGCTGTTGATGATCGGTGACAAGGACACGACCGCGATCGGCAAGGACGTCGCGCCGCCCGACGTGCATGCGAAGCTCGGCCACTATCCGGAACTCGCGAAACGCACGCAGGCCGCAATCCCGGGCGCGCAGCTCGTCGAATTCCCGGCGCTCGGGCACGCACCGCAGATCCAGGACCCGGACGCGTTCCACAAGGCGCTGCTCGACGGGCTGGAGGCCGTGCACCCGCAGTGATGCGGGGCCGGCCGCAGGCGGCCCGGGCGCGGGCCGTCAGCGCGTTTCGCTAGCGAGCTCGTCGCGGATCTGCGCGGTCAATTCGAACGAGCGCAGCCGTGCCGCGTGATCGTAGATCTGCGCGGTGACGATCAGTTCGTCGGCCCCCGTCTGCGCGATGCGGTCGCGCAGCTTGTCGCGCACCGTGTCGCGCGAGCCGACCGCCGCGAACGACAGCGAATGCGCGACGGTCGCGAGTTCGAGCTCGTTCGCCTCCAGTACATCGACCGGCGGCGGCAGCTTGCCCGGCGTGCCGCGCCGCAGGTTGATGAACTGCTGCTGCAGCGACGTGAACAGGCGCCGCGCCTCGTCGTCGGTATCGGCGACGAACACGTTGACGCCGACCATCGCATGCGGCTTCGGCCACTCGGCCGACGGCCGGTACTGCGCGCGATAGATCTCGAGTGCGCGCATCAGGTAATCCGGCGCGAAGTGCGAGGCGAACGCGAACGGCAGCCCGAGCATCGCGGCGAGCTGGGCGCTGAACAGGCTCGAGCCGAGCAGCCACACGGGCACGTCGAG